>JASGGP010000062.1:0-18468 GCA_047604985.1 Lacrimispora sp. | reverse complement strand
CCGTAAAGAAGAACCGGATCTGTTTCCCTGTTTTCCGGCAGATAAGGAAGGAGCTTGTCGTGAAGCTTTTGGCTTTCTATCCACAGCATGTCCGTGGAAAGGGTGGTGACCTTTATCCCTTTTAAGGCTGCCTGAATGGATATCTGACCGGCCAGCTGTTCAAATGGGGCGCTGATAAAGCCGTCTATTGCCAGGACGCAGAATTTCTGCTCCTGAAGGAGGAGCTGCGTCTCAGATACCAGCTTCTTTGCCGTGTCAACTGTTGTTTTTGTAATGGAAGAACAAAATTCTGCTCCCATGGGGATGTGATTGACCGCTTTGGGGTCATCATAGGAGTGGGGATTAAACATAAAGCTCATAATCATACCTCTTTTCCTAAAAATTACAGTACTTTTTGTTAACTTCATTTTACATGATTATTTTCATAAATGCAATATTATTTTCAAAAATAAATACTATTTATGATAAAAATTTTTATAACGGCGCAAAAAGAAAAAAATAGAAAAAAGCCTTTTATATAGAAAAAATAAATAAATAATTTAAAAAAACAGAAATATTATTGGATAAAATTTTAACAATAAACAGAAAAATAAAGATAATCGTGAAAATATATGTCAAAAAATATTTTAAAAAATGATAAAAACTATTGACTTTTAAAAACCCAGTTACTATAATGAGATTATCAAAAACGTGAGAATTTTATAAGAAAAGGAAGTGGGAGCATGACATGGTTAAAAAAGGCCCGGGGCGGAAAAGGATTGAGGTACTTAAGACGGAACTGGATGTTGTATGCAATGATTTTGCCGGGAATCTTGTACATCATCATTTTTAAATATTTTCCCATGTACGGAATTACTATTGCGTTTAAGGATTATAACGGAATTTCTGATATTTCCAGAGCCCCATGGGTGGGAATGGAGAATTTCACCAAACTGTTTTCCACAAGGGCCTTTCAGCGGGCGCTGGAAAATAATATCGTCATCAGCCTTGCCAAGCTCCTGTTCGGATTTCCGGTTCCGATTATCATGGCTCTTATGATAGACAGTGTCCGGAAAAGCGGAATGAAACGGCTGGTGCAGACCTCTGTCATACTTCCTAATTTTATTTCCTGGGTAGTGGTCTACGGTCTGATGTATGCGATTTTTTCTCCCAGTACAGGGGCGGTGAGCCAGCTTCTTCAATTTCTGGGGTATGACGGGAAGCTGCCTGACATTCTTTCCTCTAAGGAAACTTTCCGCAGCGTCATTGTCGGCTCCCATATCTGGAAAGGTGCAGGAATCGGCACCATTGTCTATCTGGCAGCCATTACAGGAATTGACCAGCAGCTTTATGAGGCGGCGGCCATTGACGGGGCGGGACGTTTCCGCCAGATGTGGCACATCACCCTTACGGGAATCCGCGCCACAATCATCACCCTTCTCATCTTCCGTGTGGGAGAGGTCATGTACGCAGGCTTTGACCAGATTTACGCCATTTCCAATGATGCCGTTATTTCGGTGGCGGATATAATTGATACATATGTGTTCCGGATCGGACTGGAGCAGAGAAAGTTTTCACTGGCCACTGCGGCAGGCCTTTTCCAGTCCCTGGTGGGTCTGGTGCTGGTGCTGATTACGAATAAGATCGCTGTTAAGATGGATCCGGACAGCGGAATCATGTAGGAGGAGAGAGTATGGCACAGGTAAAATCAAAAAAGAGAGTATCAGGCGAACGGGCCGGTAACCTATTGATCGAAGTGATTCTTTTGTTGATGGTAGTAACCACCCTATATCCGTTCTGGCATGTATTCATGTATTCTATTTCCGATTCCAGGGCGGCCATGAGCGGAGGACTTTTCTTTCTTCCGAGAAAGCCCACATTCCTGACGTATCAGCTGATATTTAAGACTTCCCAGATTTTTGTGGCCTTTGGAAACACGGTTGCAAAGACGGTCGTGGGCACGTTCATCAGCCTTGTTCTTACTGTATTGACCGCTTATCCCCTGTCCCTGCCGTACTTTCGGGGTAGAAGATTCTTTCAGATCGTTATATTTTTTACAATGCTGTTTTCAGGCGGAATCATTCCCACGTACCTGCTTTTAAAGGACCTCCATATGTTGGATACGTTCTGGGTCTATGTACTTCCGTCCGCCATGAGCCCTTATAATATGTTTATCATGAGAAATTTTTTTCTGACAATTCCAGACTCTCTTCAGGAATCAGCCATGCTTGACGGAGCCAATCATATGCAGGTCCTTAGCAGGATCGTGCTTCCTCTTTCCAAGGCTTCCCTGGCTACCATGACCATGTTTTATGGGGTAACGAACTGGAACTCCTATATGGATGGCATACTGTATGTCAATAACCAGAAGCTTCAGCTGCTTCAGGTGTATTTAAGACAGCTGATTTCCTCCACGGGAGCGAAAGGGGCATTGAGTGCGGCCGGGGATTTAAGCGCCGCGGCGGCGGTGACAGAGGAAAGCATGAAGATGACCGTGATTTCGCTTTCCATTATTCCTATTTTGCTTGTGTACTTATTCCTGCAGAAATATTTCACGAAGGGCGTGATGGTCGGTTCCGTCAAAGGATAGGTGCGGCCATAAAAATAAAAGAACAATGAAAGGAAGGAAAGTATGATTATGACTGGGAGAAAAGGAAAAAGAATTGCTTGTTCCGTACTGGCGGCAATGATGGCATTGTCCCTTGCAGCCTGCAAGGGAAGCGGAGGGCAGCCGGATACGGCAAAAGGTACGTCAGACAGCGCTGCAGAAGTATCAGATGCAGCATCCGGGTGGACCTCTGACAATGATGCAGAGATCACAATCATGCTTTTCGGAGATAACACTCCGGATGCAGATAATATTGTAATACAGGAGTTGGAAAAAAAGACGGATACAAAAATAAGCATCATCTACCTGCCGGAGAGCGATTACAATACGAAATTAAGCACCATGATCGCCGCCGGCACGGTGCCGGATATTTTCTGGTGCGGTAATCTTGCGGATGCGGCCGACTATAAGAAAAATGGGATTTTGGCAAATGTGGAGGAGCTGCTGTCCCAAAAGGCACCCAATGTCATGGAAGATACAAAGGATATGATCCGTAAGGTCTCTGTAAATGAGGATGGGATCTATCTGGTGCCTTCTCCTGCAAAGAACTGGGCCAATAATGTGAATATCCGCACAGACTGGCTGAAGAATTTAGGGCTTGAGATGCCGGATGACCTGGAAAGCTTTCGTGAGGTCATGCGTGCATTTACCTATGATGATCCGGATGGAAACGGGCAGAAAGATACGTATGGATATGCGTTTAATTTAAATAATCTGACAAACGAGGACGGCAGAGCTTTTCAAAGCATTTTCGGAGCCTATGGAATCCCAAAGGGAAAGACCATTGAACTGGAGGATGGCACAGTCACCACATGGGTAAAGCATCCCAGATTTTTAGAAGCAATTGCCTACATCAAAACTCTGATTGATGACGGCCTTACAGAACCGGATTATGTGACCATTCCCCAAATGGATATGTTCGGAAAGCTGTGGACCGGAGTGGCAGGCTGCATGGAGTGGGAATGCGTGGGTCCCACCAATAACTGGATGCCGGTCCGCTATACGGAGGACCCCGTACCTGTTTTTGGATTCCCCGTTTTAAAGGGGCCGGATGGAAAATCCGGAGTGCCGGCAGTCTATCCGGAATTGACCTCAGGCTGGGTGTTTTCCGCCTCCAGCAAGAACCTGGAAGGAGCGGCCAGGATTGCAGACTACTGCATGAGCCCGGAAGGAAGCGATCTCTTGTTCCTCGGGGTAGAAGACACCATGTACCGGTGGACCGATCAGGAAAAGGGCCAGTTTGAATATCTGGACCAGTATAAGGACAATGCGACCCACAGGGCGGCAGGCGGCTTCTGCTACTGGCTGCTGTTTAAGCCCTCAGACAACGCCCAGTACCGCACATTAAACGAGCAGACGAGAGAGGGAGTGAACCAGGCCTGGGATCAGGGGATCGACTGGGCCTATGTCACCGCCACGTCAGAAGTGAGAGTGGAAAACGGAGCGGATATGGACCAGGTCATAAACGAAATGCTTGCGGACTTGCTGACGACAAAGGATGACATCAAGACCGTATTTGATAATTATATGGAAGAATGGGAAAATGTAGGCGGAAGCGACTGGGAGAAAGAAGTGACAGAGCTCTGGAAAGAGCAGAACCGGTAAAGGAGCTATTGGGAATGGAAGAATTATATTTAGACCTTGGGGCCCTTCCCGTCGGACGTGGGGCGGGGAGGATGGAGCCGGAACTGAACCCGGGAGAGCTGGTGGTATCCCCGGATCAATGCGGGTTCGTGGAGATGGACTTAATGAGTGAAGACGACGTCCGCATATGGAGCCGGTATTCTTATCTGGTTTTGGAACTGAAGGCCGGGATGGATGCCATGGCCTGTGTGGATCTCTGTTTTTTCAAAGGAGAGGGAGAGAAGCCGGACAATGTTTTAAGCTACCAGATGATTCCCACACAGGATGTGACCTTACTGGTGGACTTTTCTGAATTGAGATCCGTCAGGTACTTTTTAAAAACAATGCCCGGAATGTTAAAAGGGCACTGCACAGGGCTCCCGGCAGAACTTTCAGAGATGGAACGGGTCACGGTTCTGGTTCATCCGGGCTATAGCAGAGAATTTTCCGGCATCAGGCTGAAAGCAGCATACTTAACAGATACCGTGCCGGATATCCGGGTGGAAGGGCCTTTCATGGTGGATGAGTTTGGCCAGTGGATTCAAAAGGATTGGGATACAAAGACTCACTCGGAAGAGGAGTTGATTTCTTACTTAAAGAATTCCTATGAAAGCGCAAAGGCAGAATCCGATTATCCGGAAGGCTTCAGCCGGTATGGGGGCTGCAAGGCCGTAGTTTTTGAGAAGACAGGGTACTTCCGCCTGACACATGCCCATGACCGGTGGTGGCTGGTGGATCCCGACGGCTACGGTTTTTTTTCCAATGGAGTATGCTATGGTTCCAGAATGGGCGTATTCGGCTTTGTGGACGGTATGGAGCAGATGTATTCCTGGCTGCCAAAGGAGGATGATCCGGTATATCGGGAGGCATGGACCAATGCCGGTGAGATAGCGGAGTATGTAAAACGCAACGGAAAGGAGTCCGGCAAAAACAGAAAGATGTTTAATTTTGCCAGGGCCAATATGATACGGGCCTTTGGACCTGACAAATGGTGGGAGGCCTGGCATACCATAAATACCGCCAGGCTGAAGCGGTGGGGGTTTAATACCATAGGAGTGGGTGTGAATAACTATTTTGATGAGCGGGTCATGGAATATCTGGAAAAAGCCAACATTCCCTTTGTATGGACATTGAAGGAATTCCCTCAGACAAAAGAAAAGATCTTCCGTGATTTCCCCGATGTTTACTCAGAAGAGTACCGGTCGGAGGCGGAGGCTTTTGCCAGAAGGCAGATGGCACCGTTTGCAGATAATCCCTATATGATAGGCTATTTCATCAACAATGAACCCGAATGGAGGTTTCAGGAGGTGAATCTGGCTGAACGGACTTTTTCCCATCCCCAATGCCTGGAGAGCAAAAAGAAGCTGGTTGAGCTGTTAAAAGAGAAGTATGGGACAATAGAGGCCCTGAATGCTTCCTGGGATGTAAAAATGTCGGCCTTTGAAGATTTATATGTCCCCAGAGAAGCTCTTGATCAGTGGTCAGACGGTGCCGGGGAGGACTTCCGTTTTCTTCACGATACGCTGGTGGAAATGTATGAAAGTGTGGTTGCAGAGGAACTGAAAAAGAGAGATTCCAACCACCTGGACTTAGGAATGCGATATTCGAAAGCAGATATCAGAATTATGGGAGGCTGCCGGCAACACGATGTATTTTCCTTTAACTGTTATGAAGAGGAACCGGAGTCCAGGCTTAAACTGTGCAGCCAAAAGGAAGATGTTCCCATGCTTATCGGAGAGTGGCATATTGGAGGAGGGGATAAAGGCAATTTATCTCATGGACTTTTGGCTTCCCCCAATCAGGAGGAGAGAGGAAAGGCCCTGGAATACTATTTGCAGAGAGCCATGAGCCATAAGAACTGTGTGGGAGCCCATTACTTTGAGATGAACGATCAGCCTCTTTTGGGGAGGTTTGACGGGGAGTGCATGGAGCACGGCCTGATCGATATCTGCAACCGCCAGTTTGAGCCGCTGGTATCCCATTTGGAACACACAGGCCATCACATGTATGAATATGTGAGAGGCATAAAAACGCCCACGAAAGTCAGGGGAATCATGGAGCGCAATGAGTGAATCAGAAGCAGACGGAGGAAGTAGAATTATGATAAAAATAAGCAACCAGTACATGGCAATCGGGATTGATGAAAAAGGCAGGCTTGCATTTCTGGAAAACTGCAGCAGGGGCAATGTGATCGACAGACCGACAGAGGATCTTTTCATGATGAATCTAAAGCAGGGAGAGTGCTGGGAAAATCCTGTTTGGGGCCATGACCAAAGCCCTGCCGTGACAGAGTGTGAAGGCACCATAGAAATTACCTATTCCAGCCTGTTTGTGAATCATACAAAGGAATATGCCGATATCGGACTGAAGCTCATCATTTCCCTGAAGGAGGAGCTGATAAGGTTTGATGCGGTCATTGAAAACAGAACCGGGGATTGTGAAGTGATCGACTTCGAATATCCAAGGATCGGGGTCATAAAATCCATTGGCAATCAGCCTCCATCCCTTTTATGGCCGGTACAGTCAGGAATGTGTTATCCCAACATCGGGGAGTATTTAAGTGACCGGCCCTTAACCAGGGAAATATATCCCAACAGCATTTATACCAGATTCCCGGGCAGCGACGGAAGCATGCAGTGGATGGCGCTGACAGGAGGAGAGGAGACCCTTTATTTTTCCGGTCATGATGAAGAATACTATTCCTCTGTGATGCGGGCACAGGGAAGCGGTACAGACAGGGGAGCCATAACCTTGATATATGACAAATTGGCATTTGTCAAACCGGGGGAGACCTGGGCATGTCCGCCTTACGTTTTAAGCCTGTACACCGGAAGCTGGCGGCAAGGTGCAAAGGAGTATAACAGTTGGGCTTCCTCCTTTAGAGTGCCCCGGGAAAAATCGAAATGGGTGCAGGATATGCAGGGATACTTCCTGGTGATCAACAAACAGCAGTTCGGATATGAGATGTGGGATTACGGGCAGCTGCCCAGGCTGTATGAGCTGGCCCAGGCCCATGGCTGCGATACGCTGGGACTTTTCGGATGGTATGAAAGCGGCCATGATAATCAGTATCCCGATTTAGAGGTTGGAGTGTCTATGGGAGGCCGGGAAAAGCTGATGGAAAACATCGGAAAGGTCAAAGAGGCAGGGGGACATGTAACCTTGTATCAGCAAGGCCACTTATTGGATCCTACGGCGAAATTCTATAAAATTAAGGGGCATAAGCTGGAATCGAAGAGCCGCACCGGAATGCCTTATTACGAATACTACTGTAAATCTCACAAAAGCTCCTTTTTAGGCTGTTACACCAACAAGCTGTTTTCCATCTCCTGTCCTTCCTGTCCTGAATGGCAGGAACTGATGGAGGAAAAGACAGATTTTGCCGCTTCCTTTGGCCCTGACGGTGTCCTATTTGACCAGATAGGCGGAATGCATCCTTATCCCTGTTTTGATGAAAGCCATCCTCATGAAAAAGGAAAGCCATCCCTGTCCTTAAGCGGAGGCAGAAGACAGCTTCTGCCCAGAATCCGCAGCCGGGCGAAATCATACGGGCAGGAATTTGCCTTTTTCAGCGAACACATTACGGATATCTATTCCGTTTATCTGGACTGCGTACACGGCATAAACTCACTTCCCTCCGAAGAAGGAGACAGAAAAGCCGCCGCAGAAGGAGAGCGCTTAAGAGATGGGATCAATTATCCGGAGCTGTTCCGCTATACCTTTCCGGAGACCATCATAACCATACGGAACAGTGCACCTTTCATATCCGTGAGAAAAGCAAACTATGCATGTACCTTTGGTTTCCGGTTCGAAATGGAAATCCGGTATCAGGATGACTGTGACGATATCCTGACAGACCGCTGGCCCATAGAACGAGAGTATGCGAAAAAGGTCACGGATCTGCGGAAAAAGTATTGGGATATTTTAGGCCACGGAGTTTTTACAGATGAAGAACATTTAACAAACCGCAATCCTGCTATCATTGCAAAGGGCTTTCAAAAGGACCGTGCGCTGGCAGTTGTTCTGTGGAATGATACAAAAGGCAGCGAAGCAGTCTGCGTGGAAGCGGCCGGTTTCCGGTTAAAGGAGGTATCCGGCATTCACGGAACGGGAGACGGGCTTCCCGACCGGATGGAAAGCCAGGAACTGCTCATAGCGATATATGAGAGGACATAAGACATATATCATTTGGGGGACGGCGATATCGCCGTCCTCAAACCATACAGTACCTATCTCATATTCTTTGTGATAAAACAGGGCAAGGTCATTGTAACCCAAATTTTAAAGGATCTGACGTATTGGTAGTCCATTATTAAAACGAATTCGTTCTATTGATTAAAAATCTTTCAATCAAAAATCTTTTCATCAAAAAATCTCCATAATCTCAAGGATACCCAATCCTATCATATTATACCCACTGCTAAAAACCCCTCGATAATTACTCCACCAGACACTGATCTCTTCATCATAGAGCTTATTTCATTTGACTATCATATACGTATATGTTAAAATAAAACCAATACCTATATGAATTAAAAAAATAAGCCTGATTAATAGGAGGTTAAAGAATTATGGAAAGTAAATACAGGCATCTCTATAAACTGCTTCTTGATAAAATAGACAGGCGGGAATACCGTCCGGGGGACAAGCTTCCGGCGGAAGGAGAGCTGATGGAGGTCTACGGCGCTTCCCGGGATACGGTCCGCAAGGCTTTGGAGCTCTTGGTCCAGGACGGGTACATTCACAAGGCCAGGGGAAAGGCTGCGGAGGTTCTGGATAAGAACAAGTTTAATTTTCCTGTATCGGAAATTGCAAGCTTTAAGGAAATATACCGTTTCTCCGATTTAAAGCCCAGGACCTTTGTGGAGAATTTGGAGATTGTCAAAAACAATCCAAAGCTTATGGCAGCCCTGCAGATCGGCCCGGAGGATGAGGCCTTTGTGCTGGAACGGGTCAGGGAAATCGAAGGGGAGAAGATCATCATTGATAAGGATTATTTTTCAAGAAAGACAGTGGAAAACTTACCCCTTCGGGCAGCCCAGGATTCTGTTTATGAATATTTGGAAAAGGAGCTGGGGCTTAAGATCGGATTTGCAATGAAGGAGATTACGGTCCATATGGCCACAGATGAGGACTACCGGCTTCTGGATATGGGCAGCTACGATATGATCGTGGTGGTGAAAAGTTATACGTATTTGGAGGATTCCACCCTGTTCCAGTATACGGAATCCCGCCATAGGCCTGATAAGTTCAAGTTCGTGGATTTTGCCAGGCGGAAGCTCTGATTCAGGCGTTTTCCCCATATTCCCGTCGAAAAAATATTTTCCATGCATGTTGACAAAGATATACGTATATGTTATAGTGAAATTACGAAAAGAACATATATGTTGTGGGAAAATCAAAAACATATGGGAAAAGGAGTATGGATATGGGGAAATATGAAAGTGATGCCAGGCAATTGCTGGAACTCGTAGGAGGAAAGGGAAATATAGGGGCTGTCACCCACTGTATAACCAGAATGCGTTTTGTGCTGTCAGATCCGTCAAAGGCAGACATCAAAGGGATTGAGGCCCTTTCAAGCGTTAAGGGCACCTTTACACAGGCCGGACAGTTTCAGGTCATTATCGGCAATGACGTACAGACGTTTTACAATGACTTTGTAAAAATATCAGGAATTGAAGGTGTATCAAAGGATGAAGTAAAGAAAGAAGCAAAGGGAAACATGAACCCCTTACAGCGGGTGGTGGCTGATATTGCGGAAATATTTGCTCCCCTGATTCCGGCCATTATCGTAGGCGGTCTTATTCTGGGCTTTCGGAATGTCATCGGAGAGATCAAGTTCATGAACGACGGAACAGAGACCCTGGTGGCGGTTTCCCAGTTCTGGTCCGGCGTGTACAGCTTTCTCTGGCTCTTGGGAGAAGCGATTTTCCACTTCCTGCCTGTGGGCATTACATGGTCTGTCACAAGAAAAATGGGAACCACTCAGATTCTGGGCATTGTTCTCGGATTAACCCTGGTTTCTCCCCAGCTTTTAAACGCCTATGCCATGGCGCCGGGCGTTGAAGTGCCTGTCTGGGATTTCGGCTTTGTAAAAATGAGAATGGTGGGCTATCAGGCTCAGGTCATTCCGGCTATTTTAGCAGGCTTTGTGCTGGTTTATTTAGAGAGATTCTTTAAGAAGATTACGCCTGCGACCATTTCCATGATTGTAGTTCCGTTTTGCTCCCTGCTTCTGGCAGTCATTGCAGCTCATGCAGTGGTAGGACCTATCGGCTGGGCCATTGGCTCCGCAATCTCCAAGGTGGTCTATGCAGGGCTTACCTCCAGCTTCCGCTGGCTGTTTGCCACCTTATTCGGCTTTGTTTACGCCCCTCTTGTTATTACCGGACTTCACCACATGACAAATGCCATTGACTTGCAGCTCATGGCAGAATTCGGCGGAACCATGCTGTGGCCAATGATCGCCTTATCCAACATTGCCCAGGGCTCTGCAGTGCTTGGCATGATCTATCTGCAGAAAAAAGATGAAGAATCAAAGCAGATTTCCATTCCTGCCTGCATTTCCTGTTACTTAGGCGTTACGGAACCGGCCATGTTCGGTGTGAACTTAAAACGGGGCTTCCCATTCCTTTCCGCCATGATCGGTTCTGCCATTGCGGCTACTGTTTCCGTAGGAATGAATGTTATGGCAAACTCCATCGGCGTAGGCGGAATTCCAGGAATCCTGTCCATTCAACCTCAGTACATGGGAACTTTCGCCCTGTGCATGGTAATCGCCATTGCGGTGCCATTCTCCCTGACGGTTATTGCAGGAAAGAGGAAAGGAATCCAGTAAATGCAGGACTTTAAGAAATCATGTGTATATCAGATTTATCCGAAATCCTTTATGGATACAAACGGAGACGGAATCGGAGACTTGAAGGGTGTTATTGAAAAGCTGGATTATTTAAAGCTGCTGGGAGTGGATTATCTCTGGCTGACTCCGTTTTTCCTGTCGCCCCAAAATGATAACGGCTATGATATTGAGGATTACTGCCGGATCGATCCCTTGTTCGGGACAATGGAGGATTTAGATCAGCTGATTGCCGGGGCAGGGGAGCGGGATATGAGGCTCATGCTTGACATGGTTTTTAACCACACCTCTACGAACCATGAATGGTTTCAAAGGGCCCTTGCCGGTGAAAAGGAATACCAGGATTACTATTTCTTTCAGGATGGAATTAAGGGAAATCCTCCCACTAACTGGCAGTCCAAGTTCGGCGGAAGTACCTGGGAGTATGTGGAAAATCTAGGGAAATACTACCTTCATTTATTTGATGTCACCCAGGCGGACCTAAACTGGGAAAATCCCCGGGTGCGGGAAGAGATAAAAAAGGTGATCCGTTTCTGGAAGGAGAAAGGAATCCGGGGATTCCGGTTCGATGTTATCAACCTGATTTCCAAGCCTTCGGCCTGGGAAGATGATGAGGAAGGGGATGGCCGCCGTTTCTATACGGACGGCCCCCGGATTCATGAATATTTAAGGGAAATCTCAGAGGATACGGGGCTGGATGCAGAGGATGTGGTCACTGTGGGAGAGATGTCCTCCACTACCATTGATCACTGCATCCGGTACACGAACCCGGAGGAAAAACAGCTTAAGATGTGCTTTAATTTTCACCATTTAAAGGTGGACTATAAGGACGGTGACAAATGGTCTCTGATGCCCTTTGATTTTGAACGGCTGAAAAAGATTTTCCATACATGGCAGGAGAGCATGGCTGAGGGAAATGGCTGGAATGCGGTGTTCTGGTGCAATCACGATCAGCCCAGGGCAGTGTCCAGGTTTGGAGACGACGGCGTTTACAGAAAGCAGAGCGCCAAAATGCTGGCCATGGTCATCCATGGAATGCGGGGAACCCCCTATATTTACCAGGGGGAGGAAATCGGCATGACAAATGCCCATTTTACGGATATTTCCCAGTACCGGGATGTGGAAAGCCTTCATTATTTTGAAATTTTAAAAAGCCAGGGGCAGAAAGAAGCGGATATTTACCGGATTTTAAGGGAACGTTCCAGGGACAACGCAAGAACTCCCATGCAATGGGAGGTGGGAGATCAGGCCGGATTTACTGCAGGCATTCCCTGGATCAGCGTCAATGAAAACTGCAAGGACATTAATGTGAAAGAAAGCCTTGAAGATCCGGATTCTATTTTTGCCTGTTATCAGAAGCTTATCCGGCTGAGAAAGCAGTATCAGGTCATAAGCGACGGAAACTATGAGCCGGTTTATGTGGACAACAAGGGAATCTTTGCCTATGAAAGATCCCTGAATGGGGAAAGGCTGCTGGTGTTTGCGAACTTTACCGGAAAGAGCCAGGCGGCGGAGTGGAAAGAAAACATGGATGACTGGAGTATCCTGCTGTCCAATGAGGGAAAAAGGCCGATTAATGGGAAACGGCTGGTGCTGGAGCCCTATGGCGCAGTTATGCTGTATCAGGGCTGATTGTCAGCCGATGCCCATAGTATGCTCCACAAGAATATGTGTGCCCATGAAGATCAGGATCAGGCCTCCGAAAAATTCAGCCTTTGATTTGAATTTGATCCCGAGCACGTTTCCCGCTTTTACTCCCAGGATGGAGAGGGCAAAAGTGATGATCCCGATAAAGGATACAGCAGGGAAGATATGGACCTGCAGAAAGGCAAAGGTAACGCCCACTGCCAGAGCGTCGATGCTGGTGGCAAGGGCAATCATGACCATGTTCTTCGGGTCCAGGGAGTATTCTATACACTCCTCTTCCTCTTTGCGGAAAGATTCCCGGATCATGCTGATGCCGATAACGCCCAGGAGAATAAAGGCGATCCAGTGATCAAAAAAGACGATGGCGTATTTAAACTGTGAGCCCAGCAGATAGCCGACAAGGGGCATTCCCGACTGGAAGCCTCCGAAATACAGCCCTGCGATGACCGCATGTTTCCAGCTCATTTTTGACATGCACAGCCCCTTGCAGATGGCGGCGGCAAAAGCATCCATGGATAATCCCAAAGCAACGATGAACAGCTCTATTAAAGACATGTGATATTCCTCCTGTGCATAATTTAGTTTACGCATGCAGTACATACAATATGTATATACGGTGAAAAAGGAGAGGATTACGCCTTAATAAAAAGACTTATCTGTATGCAGGAAAACATACGGATAAGTCTGATTTTTTGTATAAAGGCAGGTCGGCGCCCTAATCTTTTTTATTCAGCCGGATCTTTTCCAGGTATTCGAAAAGCTCCGGATCCACATTGTCAAACAGGCGGTTTTTCTTTGATGGGATCCGCTCCAGATGCTCTTTTTTAATTTCCTGGTTTGTTTCGTCGATTTCTTTTTTCAAATCTCTGGCGGAAAGGCGTGTACAGCCCTTTCCAAGGATGATGACCTGCTCCAGCTTATCTGAGGTGGCCACCTGTACCCGGTACTGCCTGCCGATCTGCTGGGAGACTTTTTCAATGTACTGGTCTGCGGTTTCCGCTTCCTTTGTGAAGATCACGTGGATGTTGTGGTATTTCATGACAGTACCCGGATTCCCCTTGACCTTGTAGCCGTCAAAGACCAGAATCACGCTGCATTTTTTATAGCCCTGATAATTGCAGAGCATGTCCTGGAGCCTGGCCCTGGCGGAATCCATATTGGTATCTGCCAGCTCCTTAAGCTCGGGCCAGGCAAATATGATGTTATAGCCGTCCACCAGAAGATAATCGGAACTGATTTTTGGAATCTCATTTTTAAACATAAAAAAGCTCTCCCGGATTTATAGTAAGCCTGTCCTGATTGTACCCTTTTCGACAGAAAAAGTCAATGTCAGGGATTGCCTATGAGGGAAGCTGGTGCTCTCAGCTGCCTAAAAGGAAATGATTGAAATCCTCCAATGAGCACATAATGGTTCTTCTTTGGAATGATTACCAATTAAATTTTGTGAAAAATAAATATTGCAGGATAAAACGGATTGTGATATTATAAGTGAAATTCATTGTGGTGAAGTGATGAACTGTCATAAAACAGGCCTGAACAGGGAATCATGAACATACAAGGATTCAGAAGATATACTGAAAAAGGCAGAGAAGGAGACTCTGGCCTATGGACCTCAACAGGAAGAGGGCGTCACCGACTGAGAGCGCCGTCACGTGGGACTTGGCTATGGGAACACTCCGGAGCCGATATGCCGAAGCGGCCGTGAGGATGGAAATCCCGGGCGTCATGAGTAGGCTTATCCGTACACATGCGTTAAATGTTTGAGTGGGGACATTTGCTTATCCGTTTGAATATCTGCGGACGGAGGAAGAAGTGGGTGTCTCAATGCGGGTGGTACCGCGGGAGCTTATAGCATATAAATCCCGTCCCGGACTATGTAACTGTATTCCGGGGCGGGATATTTTATTTGCGCGGGTGACGAGCCGAACGAACATGCCTGCATGTTCAGTCGGCGATCACCGCGGCAGCGAGGCGAAACTTGTTTCGTCTCGTTATAAAAAAGCCTTAGCCGGAATCGAGACAATTACATTCAGGTAAGGAGAGCAGATATGGAATTTATCAGTGGAGTAAGAGAGAAAGAAACAATCAGTATTGAAGAAGTTGTATCCGGCGGCTGCGCGGGAGAAACGGTCAAAATGGAAGGCTGCGTTCATACCATACGGGATATGGGAGAGGTGGCTTTCGTGATCTTAAGGAAAGCGGAAGGGCTGGTCCAGTGCGTATACGAGGAGGGAAAGACGGATTTTGACTTAAGTCTTTTAAAAGAGATCCGCCATCCGGGTCACGGAATGTATCCATGAGGAACGGGCTCCCCAGGGCTTTGAGCTGCGCCTTTTGAGCATTGAGGTTCTGTCCCAGCCGGCAGAGTCCCTGCCCATAGCAGTCAGCAAGTGGAAGCTGAAGACCTCCCTTGAGACAAAGCTGGCCCTGCGCCCCATCACCTTGCGAAATCCCCTGGAACGGGCGAAGTTCAAGGTCCAGGAGGGCATTGTAAGAGGCTTCCGGGATTTTCTTCATTCCCAGGGCTTTACGGAGATCCGCACACCGAAGATCGTAGCCCGGGGCGCGGAAGGAGGCTCCAACGTATTCAAGCTGGATTATTTTAATAAAAAAGCGGAGCTGGGTCAGAGTCCCCAGTTTTACAAGCAGACCATGGTAGGCGTGTATGACCGGGTGTTTGAGGTTGCTCCCGTCTTCCGCGCGGAAAAGCATAATACAACAAGGCATTTAAACGAATATACCAGCATGGACTTTGAAATGGGATATATTGACAGCTTTGAGGAGATCATGGAAATGGAAACAGCCATGCTCCAGTACACGTTCGGGCTGCTCTGCGAGGAATATGGAAAAGAACTTCAAATGCTGAATTTAGAGCTTCCGGCCTTATCCTCCATCCCCTCGGTCCGTTTTGATAAGGCAAAGGAGCTGGTTTCTGAAAAATATAACCGGAAAATCCGCAACCCCTATGATCTGGAACCGGAGGAAGAGGTGCTGATCGGCCGCTATTTCAAAGAAGAGTACGGCAGTGATTTTGTATTTGTCACCCATTATCCGTCAAAGAAGCGTCCTTTCTACGCCATGGACGATCCCTCAGACCCCAAATTCACCTTAAGCTTTGACCTGCTGTTTAAGGGGCTGGAAATCACCACCGGTGGCCAGAGAATTCATGATTACGATACCATCATTAAGAAGATGGAGGCCAGGGGCATGGACCCGGAAGACATTTCTTCCTATCTGATGATATTCAAATACGGCATGCCTCCTCACGGCGGCCTTGGAATCGGTCTGGAGCGCCTTACCATGCGGCTTCTGGACGAAGCCAATGTAAGGGAGACCACCTTATTCCCAAGAGACGTGACGAGATTGGAACCATAGATTGAAACCAGGAACCGGAACAATAGACAGGGACCATAGACAGGAACCATAGAAAGAGGCAGATAATGGCGCATAAGATTGATGATGAGACCATCGAATACGTAGGAATTCTGGCAAAGCTGGAGCTTGGCGAGGCGGAAAAGGAAGCGGCGAAAAGGGATATGGGCCGCATGCTTGATTATATTGATAAATTAAATGAGCTGGACACAGAGGGCGTAGAGCCCATGTCCCATGTGTTTCCCGTGTATAATGTCTTCCGTGAGGATGTGGTAAAAAACGGAGACGACAGAGACAGCATCTTAGAGAATGCGCCCGAAAGCAAGGATGGGGCATTTAAGGTGCCGAAAACAGTGGAATAGGGGGCGATGTGATGACAGCAAAGGAAATATTATCCCTTACTGCAGTGCAGCTTGGGAAAAAGATAAAGAGCGGGGAGGTCACCTCGCCGGAGGCCGTAAAGGCAGTCTTAGACCAGATAAAGGCCGTGGAGCCTGTGATTCACAGCTATGTGACCATAGAAGAGGAAAAGGCCATGGCTCAGGCAGAGGAAATACAAAAACGCATAGAGGCCGGGGAGCTTACAGGCCCCCTGGCCGGAGTGCCGGTAGCCATAAAGGATAACATCTGCATCAAGGGGATGAGAACCACCTGCAGCTCTAAGATCCTTTCCAATTTTGTTCCCACCTATACGGCTCAGGCGGTGGAGAACTTAATAAAGGCAGGGGCGGTGATCCTTGGAAAGACCAACATGGATGAGTTTGCCATGGGGAGCACCACGGAAACCTCGGCTTACGGGGTTACGAGAAATCCCTGGAACCCGGACCATGTTCCCGGCGGCTCCTCCGGCGGTTCCTGCGCGGCGGTTGCGGCAGAGGAATGCTTCTATGCCCTGGGATCGGATACAGGCGGTTCCATCAGACAGCCTGCCTCCTTTTGCGGAGTTACCGGACTAAAGCCTACCTATGGGACTGTTTCCCGGTACGGCCTCATTGCCTATGGTTCATCCTTAGACCAGATCGGGCCTGTGGCAAAGGATGTGACAGACTGCGCCGTGGTCTTAGAGGTTCTGGCTTCTTATGATGAAAAGGACAGCACCTCTGCAAAGCGGGAGGATTTGTGCTTTACAGAGGCACTGACAGGAGACGTTAAGGGAATGAGAATCGGCATCCCGGAGGATTACCTGGGTGAAGGTCTGGACCCAGAGGTGAAAGAAGCTGTTTTAAGGGCTGCCAGTATTTTAGAGGAAAAGGGAGCGGTGGTGGAACGCTTTCACCTGGGAATGGTGGAATATGCCATTCCAGCCTATTATGTGATTGCCTCCGCAGAAGCCAGCTCCAATTTATCCCGGTTTGACGGCGTAAAGTACGGCTACAGGGCGAAAGAATACGAAGGACTTCACGGGATGTACAAAAAGAGCCGTTCCGAAGGCTTCGGCCCGGAGGTGAAGCGCCGCATCATGCTGGGTTCTTTTGTGCTCAGCTCCGGCTATTATGACGCTTATTATTTAAAGGCCTTAAAAACAAAGGCTCTCATTAAAAAGGCCTTTGACGAAGCCTTTACAAAATATGATGTAATCCTGGGACCGGCTTCTCCCCAAACGGCTCCGAAGCTGGGAGAGAGCTTAAGCGATCCCTTAAAAATGTACCTGGGAGATATCTATACTATTTCCGTAAACCTTGCCGGGCTTCCCGGCCTTACAGTTCCCGGCGGAAAGGACGAAAAAGGGCTGCCAATCGGCGTCCAGTTTATCGGAGACTGTTTTAAGGAAAAGAACATCATCAGGGCCGGCTTTGCCTTTGAGCAGGCGGCAGACCCCATTTCCAGGAAGGAGGAGGAGTAAATGAGCAAACAGTATGAAACCGTCATCGGCCTGGAGGTTCATGTGGAGCTTGCCACCAGAACGAAGATTTTCTGCTCCTGCTCCACGGATTCGGAGGGCACCCAACACCCATACCTGTCCGGTCTGCACTGGTATGCCCGGCTCTTTCTGTCCTTAACCGGCAGGTGGTGGAATACGCCCTTGCGGTAGGGCTGGCGGCAAACTGCGGGATCAACCAGTACTGCAAGTTTGACCGGAAGAATTACTTTTATCCTGACAATCCTCAGAACTACCAGATTTCCCAGCTCTATCTTCCCATCTGCCACGACGGCTTTGTAGAAATCGAAACGGCGGCCGGAAAGAAGAAAATCGGCATTCACGAGATTCACATGGAAGAGGATGCAGGAAAGCTGATCCATGATGAGTGGGAGGACTGTTCCCTGGTGGACTTTAACCGGAGCGGAGTTCCGCTGATTGAAATTGTTTCGGAGCCGGATATGCGCAGCGCGGAGGAGGTCATGGCGTACTTGGAGAAGCTGCGGCTGATCATCCAGTATCTAG
>JASGGP010000061.1:0-18492 GCA_047604985.1 Lacrimispora sp. | reverse complement strand
AGGTGAGTAAGATTATCAGGTAAATAAAACAGGTAAAATAAAGCTGGAAGCCCTGAAGGATGGATAATCCCGGAGCTTCCAGCTTTTAATGACAGATGAAAGAAGAGAACAGGAGATTGATACAATGTTATTAAAGAACCCCCAGACCCGTTTTGAAGAAATCTATTCCATATACAAGGAATCCTTTCCCGAAAATGAGCGGCGTACCAGAGAAGGACAGAGAAAGGTTCTCGATAATCCCCGCTACCGCCTACGGGCCATGGAGGAAGACGGAGAAATTCTGGCCTTTCTGGGCTATTGGAATTTAGACAGCTGTGTCTTTGTGGAGCATTTGGCCACCACAGAGCGCTGCAGGGGAAAGGGCTACGGAAAACAGCTGGTGAAGGAGGTAATCCGGGAAGCAAAATCCCCTCTGTTTCTGGAAATAGAGCCGGTAACAGAGAAAAAACCCATGACCGGACGAAGAGCAGAATTCTATAAAAGGCTTGGATTTCATCCAAATTCCTTCCTTTACCTGCAGATGCCCCTAAAGCCCCTGGACAGCCCCGTCAGGCTGTGGATCATGAGCCATGGAAGACCTGTGACGGAAGAGGAATTTAAGCCGTACAAAGAGGAAATATATGAGAAAGTATACGGACTGAAAGGGTTTTAAAAGGCTTTTTTTCACGGGACAGCCATAAAACGCATATATTGGACATAAGCAAAAGCATTTCCCAAAAGGAGCTGTTTCAATTGAACCGATATAAAATATACGTATATGCCATCTGTAAAAATGAGGAGCAATTTGTGGACCGCTGGATGGACGCCGTATCCGAGGCCGATGGGGTCATTGTGACGGATACAGGCTCCACCGACGGCACAGTAGAAAAGCTCAGGCAAAGGGGGGCTGTTGTCTATGAAGAGACCATATCCCCCTGGCGTTTTGATGTCGCCCGCAATATTGCCATGGACTACGTCCCTGAGGATGCCGATATCTGTGTTTCCAATGATCTGGATGAAGTTTTTGAAACGGGCTGGAGAAAAAAGCTGGAAGACGCATGGAAGCCCAGGCACACCCGCGCCAGATATTTATTTACATTTGCCAGCAATCCGGATGGAACTCCCCAAAAGCAGTATCCCATGGAAAAAATCCATAAAAAACAGGGCTACCGCTGGGTTCATCCGGTCCATGAGATTCTGCAGTACAGCGGCCCCGGTTCCGAAGAGACCGTATGGATAGACGGTCTGGTTTTAAATCACTATCCGGATCTTTCAAAGCCCAGGAGCCAATACCTGCCCCTTCTGGAGTTATCCGTGGAGGAAAACCCCTTAGACGACCGCGCCATGTTCTGGCTGGGCAGAGAATACGTCTATTACGGAAAGTATGAGAAGGGGATCGAAACCCTGAAAAGACATTTATCCCTGCCCACAGCCAGATGGAATGAGGAGCGCAGCGCATCCATGCGCTTCATTGCCCGCTGCTATGGGGAAATGGGAAACAGGAAAGAAGCCGGATCATGGCTTTTCCGGGCCCTGGCAGAATGCCCGGATGTGCGGGAGTCATATTTGGCCCTTGTAAAACTGGGCTATAAAGAAAAAAACTGGCCCCTTGCCTATGCAATGGCGGAAAAGGGACTGAAGATCACCCAAAGCACAGGAAGCTATCTGGTGGAGGCAGAAAGCTGGGGAAGCGCCCTCTATGATTACGGGGCTATCAGCGCCTATTACATGGGAATGTATGAAAAAGCCATGGATTACGCGGAAAAGGCCCTGGCAATTGACCCGGAAAATTTAAGACTGCAAAACAACAGGAAGCTGATTGAAGAAAAGCTGGCCGGCGGGTCCAAGGAGGAGGCGGTCTTATGAGCAAATATAAGATATGTGTATATGCCATCTGCAAAAATGAGATCCAGTTCGTGGACCGGTGGATGGATTCCATGAGTGAAGCGGATCTGATTGTGGTTACGGATACGGGTTCCGATGACGGCACGGTGGAACGGCTGAGGGAAAGAGGGGCTGTTGTTTATGTGGACCAGGTAAAGCCCTGGAGATTTGACGTGGCGCGGAATATTTCTCTGGACCATGTGCCTGAGGATGTGGATATCTGCGTGTGCACGGACTTAGACGAACTGTTTGAGCCTGGCTGGCGGAGCAGCCTTGAGCAGGCTTGGATGGACCATGAGCCGGTAAACATCGGTAAAGCCGCAAGAACAGGAAAATATCTTTACAACTGGAGGCTTAAGGAGGACGGCACGCCTGATGTCCAGTTCTATTATTTTAAGGTTCATGAACGCCACGGCTTCCGCTGGAAGTGTCCTGTCCATGAATTTATACAATACGTGGGCAGCCTGCCCTATGAAACCATATATATCGACGGAATGGTGCTCAACCACTATCCGGACCCGGTCAAATCCCGGGGGTCATATCTCCCCCTTCTGGAAATGGCCGTAAATGAAGCACCGGAGGATGAGCGGATGCGCTACTATCTGGGAAGAGAATATATGTATAAGGGACAATGGAAAAAATGTATTGATACCCTGACGGCATATCTTTCCCTGCCTGCCGCCGGATGGCGTGATGAGCGGTGCGCCTCCATGCGCTGGATCGCCAAATCCTATTTTAGGATAGGCAATGTAAAAGAGGCCTACAACTGGTATTACAGGGCCATTGCAGAGATGCCGGAAATGCGCGATCCATATGTGGAATTCGCCCAGGCATGCTACGAGCGGGGAGACTGGCCCATGACCTATTTTCTGTCAGAAGAGGCGCTGAAAATCAAGGAAAAATCAAGGAGTTACGTCAATATGGGGTATTCCTGGGACTATACCCTAGATGACCTCTGCGCCATCGCCGCCTATAGGCTGAATATGCCTGAAAAATCCTTAGAGCATGCCAAAAGCGCCCTTTCCTATGCTCCTGAAAACCAGCGGCTGAAAACTAATCTGGATTTAATCGAAGCCGCCTGCCGGAAGAAGTCTTAAATAATTGGTACAGCTATCCCAAAACCTTGAAGCATTCCTGTTTTGTCTGGTTTCGGGATAGCTTTTTTGCCGTTTTACAGAAAGATTCTGAAGTAAAAGCATAGTCTCATAAAGCTTAAAGAAAAAGAAACTGCTTATATTACATACAATGCAAGATCTCGTCTACAAAAATTAATCAAATTTCTAATTATTATACAAATAATGAAAAATAATCAAATAGTTCCACAGGATGATCATGGAAAATCCATTGAATTATCCCCACAAAAGAGGTATGATTTAAAATATAACGATAAAACGTGAAAATATACACAATAAATGCAATCATGGAGGGCTGGAAAATGGAAGGACAAAAGAGACAAGGATTGCAGGTAAGAGGAAAGCTTACATTATTTGTAAGCGCTTTGATGCTGGGCACCATTCTTATACTGACGGCGATATTTTATGTAAAGCTGGATCTGGCATATCAAAGCTGGATCAATACAAGCTATGAAAGCTATGACAATGATGTAAAAACTGCGGTGGAAAGCCTGGTAAGCGTGCTGGAGGTCAACTATGAGCGCTTTAAAAACGGTGAGATCAGCGAGCAGGAGGCCCGGAAGAACGCGGAAAGCATTGTCCGGGATACCCGTTATAACAACGGCGAAGGCTATTTCTGGGCGGATACGTCCACAGGCCTGTGTGCCGTACATATGAACCCTGAGTACCAGGGCAAGGAACGGTACAACGATCAGGATTTAAACGGCAATTATTATATCCAGAGCTTTATTAAAAACGGTTCAAATCCGGAAGGCGGCTTTACAGACTTTTATTTTACCAAGCCCGGGCAGGAGGGCGTTTTTCCAAAGCGCGCCTATACCATGAAATTTGAACCTTATGACTGGTACATCAGCACGGGAAATTACATTGATGATATTGACGCCATGGTTGCGGGCAGCCAGAGACAGAAGGTACAGTCACTCCTTATGATGCTTGGGATTTCCGTGATCCTCTGCGCAGCCGGCATTCTGGGACTGGGCGTTTTGGTAGGACGCATTACCGTGACCTTAAATCCCATAGCAGGACGCCTTAAGCTTCTGGCCGGCGGGGACGTGCATACACCTCCTGTGCCTGTAAACAGGACCAACGACGAGATGGAGGTGCTGTCCCAGGCAACGGATGAGCTTATTAATCAGATGCGTGAGGTAGTCAGCGGCATCACCAGGCATCTGGAAAGCATGGCAAAGGGAGACTTGACTCTGCCGGTGGAATCAGAATATAAGGGCGACTTCGCGCCGATTCACACCTCCCTGCGTCTCATTTACAGTCAGCTGAACAAGACTCTTCAGGCCATCCGCCGGTCTGCCGAGCAGGTAAATGCCGGTGCCTCCCAGGTGGCCGATGCTGCTCAGGCCCTGGCGTCAGGAACCGCCGAGCAGGCTGAAACCATTGAAGGGCTTTCTTCATTCGTAACCGAGGTTTCCGTCCAGATAGAACAGAATTCTGCACATATTGATGAGGCAACGGGACATATGGAGCAGGCAGTGGGCCGGGTAGAAGAAAGCAATGATAAAATGCAGCAGATGTTAACTGCCATGGATGAAATCAAAATGACTTCCGGCGAAATCAGCAGGATCACCCAGGATATAGAGGGAATTGCCTCCCAGACCAGCCTTCTGGCCCTTAATGCGGCAGTGGAAGCGGCCAGGGCAGGTGAGGCGGGCAAGGGCTTTGCCATTGTGGCCGACGAGGTGAGAGGCCTTGCGGCCAAAGCGGCTGAGGCGGCCAAGCGGACCGCCCTGCTGGTGGGAAATTCGTCACGGGCCGTAGAGGAGGGGCTTAACATCGCCCAGGAAAATGCAGCCATTCTCGTGGATGTAACCAATCAGGCAAAGCACGTGCAGGAGCTTATGGAAAATGTGGAAGACGCTTCCCGGAAGCAGGCTGCCGCCATCAGCCAGGCGACCTACGGAATTACCCAGATTTCTGCGGTTGTTCAGAGCAATGCCGCCACCGCTGAAGAAAGCTCCGCTTCCAGCCAGGAACTGTCCGCCCAGGCCAGCCTGCTGCGGGAGGAAATCGGCAGATTTAAAATTGCGGATGAAACAGAATATAAATAAGATTTCATGTTCTTTTTGATGATATATTGAATAAGATATTGAATTAAACATCTCCTTGTGATACCATTGAATTGGTCAGTTATTTCTATATTTATCTTTTTATCAACATTTAACACTTAATAAGGAGGTTTTTATAAATGGATATCCGTTATTCCGCAAATCAGAAAGATTTCAAGCGTTATACAACCGAAGAAACCAGAAATGAATTTTTAATCGAGAACTTATACGTTGCCAACGAAATTGTAGCTGTTTATTCACACGTGGACCGCATGGTCACGCTGGGCTGTATGCCTACCACAGAGACTGTTTCCATTGACAAGGGTATTGATATTTGGAAAAATTTTGGTACAGGCTATTTCCTTGAGAGGCGTGAAGTGGGAATCTTCAATATCGGCGGTGCAGGAAAGATCACAGCAGACGGCGAAGAATTCAAGATGGGACATAAAGACTGTTTATATATTACAAAGGGAACAAAGGAAGTTGTTTTTTCAAGCGACGATGCATCCAACCCGGCGAAATTCTATATGGTCAGCGCTCCTGCTCATAAGGCCTGCAAGACGACTTTCATTCCCATTGAAAAGGCGGCCAAAAAGCCGTTAGGCGCCATGGAGACTGCCAACAAGCGTGTGATCAACCAGTTTATCCATCCCGACGTGCTGGAGACCTGCCAGCTGTCCATGGGCATGACAGTACTGGAACCGGGCAGCGTATGGAACACCATGCCGTCCCACACCCATGAGAGGCGCATGGAGATTTATATGTATTTCGAGATCCCCGAAAACAATGTGGTATTCCACATGATGGGCGAGGGCAAGGAGACAAGGCACATCGTCATGCAGAATGAGCAGGCGGTAATCAGCCCCTCCTGGAGCATCCACTCCGGCGCAGGCACAAGCAATTATACTTTCATTTGGGCAATGGGCGGAGAGAATCAGGCGTTCGATGATATGGACAACATTCCTACCACAGAATTGAGATAAAATTGATTAAGGACAGGGCTTCTGCATAAGAGAGAATTCATTCTCTTTCTGCAGAAGCTCTGTTTTTTTACGCTGAAGTACAGCTTTTATTTGAATTGGGTATAGCGGGAACAGGAGAAAGCTTTGAAATAGTGTGAAATCTCTGTGAAAGTATAGAAATTCTCCCACCAATTTGCTACAATATGTTTCAGAAATATAATCATTGAATGGATCTGATTTTGGGAGGAAATTATATATGGAGCAGGTAAAAATATTAGTGGTGGATGATGAAGCCAGAATGAGAAAACTGGTAAAAGATTTTTTAAGCGTAAAAGGCTTTGCTGTCATAGAAGCCGCCAACGGCGAAGAGGCCGTGGACATCTTTTTTGAGCAGAAAGACATTGTACTGATTATTCTTGATGTAATGATGCCTAAAATGGATGGCTGGGAAACAGCTAAAACCATCCGCAAATATTCCCAGGTCCCCATTATCATGCTGACTGCCAGAAGCGAGGAGCGGGATGAGCTTCAGGGCTTTGACTTAGGCGTGGACGAATATATTTCCAAGCCTTTCAGTCCCAAGATTTTAGTGGCCCGGGTGGAAGCCATCTTAAGGCGCAGCAATGCGGTCGCGTCGGATCTGGTGGAAATCGGCGGTATCTGCATTGACAAGGCGGCCCATCAGGTAACCATTGACGGGAAAAATATTGACTTAAGCTACAAGGAATTTGAACTTCTGGCCTATTTCCTGGAAAATCAGGGAATTGCCCTGTCGCGGGAGAAGATACTGAACAATGTGTGGAATTATGATTACTTTGGCGATGCCCGTACCATAGATACCCACGTTAAAAAATTAAGGAGTAAAATGGGAGAAAAGGGCGATTTCATTAAAACCATATGGGGAATGGGATATAAATTCGAGGTGAGTGAATGAGGCATTCCATAAGAGCGCGCTTTGCCATCATATTTGTATGCCTGATGGCCCTTGTCCTGGTTTCTACATGGTGCGTGAACAACTGGTTTCTGGAAAGCTTTTATACCAGTGATAAGGTACGGATACTGGAAAAGGCTTATACGCAGATTGACAGCATGGTGGCCCAGGCCAACGAAAGCGGAAAAGGGATCATAGAGTATTACCGGGAATCCTATGACCCGGATTTTAAAACAGAAGGCCCTGCCCAGAAGATGTTCCGGGTCATGGGAGAAAAATACAATTTAATGATGGTGCTCATTGACAGCACCACCGATGAAGCCCTCATGTCCAACAACGGGGACCGGCAGTTTTTAAGAAACCGGGTGGATGCCTATATTTTCGGAAAGGATATGCCCCAGGCCAGCATTCTGAAAAAATATGACAATTACATTATCCAGAAAACCTATGACAAACGTTCCGATTCCTATTATCTGGAGAGTTGGGGATATTTTTCAGATAATAAAACCATCTTTCTGATTTCCATCCCCCTGGCCAGCATCCGGGAGAGCGTGTCCCTTGCAAACCGCTTCCTGGCATATGTAGGAGCGGTGGCGCTGTTTGTAGGAAGCTGTTTTATTTATCTTACCACGAAACGGATCACTTCCCCCATCCTGCAGCTTGCCAACTTATCCGAAAAAATGTCCGCCCTGGATTTTGATGCAAAATACACCGGAGAGGAAGAAGATGAAATTGCAGTTCTTGGAAACAGCATGAACAAATTATCGGATACTTTAAAAGGCACCATCGGCCAGCTTCGGGAGGCTAACTTAGAGCTGCAAAAGGACATTGCGGAAAAGGTCAAGGTGGATGAGATGCGGAAAGACTTTATTGCCAACGTGTCCCATGAATTAAAAACTCCCATCGCTCTGATACAAGGCTATGCGGAAGGCTTGATGGAAGGCATGGCGGAGGATCCGGACAGCCGGGATTATTACTGCGGCGTGATCGTGGATGAAGCAGGTAAGATGAATCAGATGGTCCGCCAGCTGTTAAACCTTACGGCTTTAGAATTCGGCAGCGACAGCCTCAATCTGGAACGCTTTGAGTTAACGGAGCTGATCCGGGGCGTCATGAATTCGGCAGGCATCTTAATGCAGCAGAAGGACGCGGTGGTAAAGCTGGAAAGCTGCGATCCCATCTATGTATACGCCGATGAATTTAAAATAGAGGAAGTCATCACCAACTATTTAAACAATGCCTTAAACCATCTGTCAGGAGAACGTAAAATCGTCATTACCGCAGAGGACAACGGGGAAGAGGCCCTTGTGACCGTTTTCAACACCGGAGCGAATATTCCGGAGGAGGACTTGCCAAAGCTTTGGACGAAATTCTTCAAGGTGGATAAGGCCCATACCAGGGAATACGGGGGAAGCGGCATCGGACTTTCCATTGTAAAGGCCATTATGGATTCCCATCATAAGTCCTGCGGCGTCCGCAACGTGCAGGGAGGGGTGGAATTCTGGTTTACCCTGGATTGCTGTAAGGAGACTTTATAAGGCAATACAAACATAGCATTATAATAGGAAAGAACCGGGTCAATTATGAAATCTGGTAAATTAAGGAAGCAGGATATCTGAAAGTTTTCAGAAATGAGTCGGATTTTGACCAAAATTTCTCATCCTGTTCCGGCAAAAATACAGAAAACATCTGAATGGATAACCCCATATCAGGTGTTTTCTGTATTTTTTGCTTTCTATAAATAATAGTGGGATTTTTTAAATTATTATATAATGCACAAAAAAAACTGCTATTGCTGACAAATTCTTTTTTGCCTGGTTACAAAAACAGAAATTATCAGAAAATCATGCGATAAGTTGTAACCAAAAATCTTATCTATCTTCTTTACAATCGGACAATCTGTTTGTATAATGGAAAAAGACACCAATCGACATAAATCCTCTATTTTTGCTTTAAAGTTTCGACATTAGTAATGAGATGGTTTGATTTGAAAGAAATGTGACCAAAACATTGCTGCAATCTGATTATATTTAATCGAAAGACTGAAAATCAGGAGGATGCAAAAGGATCGGATTATTACAAGGGGAACCAGGAGGCGGAAATATTGGGTAAGGATGATTTGTGGGTACTTTTTAAAGTGGCAGACAGCATGTATGCAGCCAGCAGCGGCTGCATCGAAGGAATCAGCATGGTACCGGAACAGATAACGGTAGTTCCGGAGGCAATGCCCTATGTCAGGGGAATCGTAAAACAGAGAGGAAAGATAATCACTCTCATTGATTTAAGAAAGGCTTTTGGCATAGAGAACAGCAAAGCCGGAGAGGTCTCTTCGGAGGACAGTCCAGGCATGATGATTGTCATAAAGCGGGAGGGCGAACAGAGGGTGGCCCTTATAGTAGACGAAATTGACGGTGTCGAGCCAATTGGTGAAATTTACCAGGATACCGCGGTGGACAAGATCAGCCGTTCTGAGCTGATAGGAGGCGTGGCTTCGACTTTGTCAGGAGATCAGCTGCTGCTGCTGATTGACGAGAAAGAGATTAATCAGCTTCTTCGTGATAATGAGGCTCAGGAGGCCTTTTAAATCGGTTTTTGCGAGTCAGAACTTTCTTGACAATGGTTGTAATAATATGTAAAATAAGGTAAGCATAATTACAAAAAACCAATTTTTATGTAAAAAGCTGTCGAAGTATAACCTGATTTGTCACCAAAGACGGCTGGAATATGTTTCGCCGGCACTTCGCCGGAGGAGCAGAAAGTGAGGAACAATCCCATGAATTCAATATTTGGAAATAACATTTCCATGGCAGAAAAGTCTCTGGATTATCTGTGGTCAAAGCAGCGGGTAACCATGAATAACATTGCAAATGTGGATACGCCGGGATATAAGTCCCAATATGTCACTTTTGAAGATGAATTCCGCAGGCGCCTGCTTGCCGGAAAAGCCGGTACGTCCGGGGATATTAACAATATCATAGGCGGTTCCAGGTATTTTGTACGGAATACAAACGATGAATCAGCCAGAATGGATGGCAACAATGTAAACGCCGATGTGGAAAGTGTGGAGTTGGCGAGAACCACTTTACAGTACCAGTATGAACTGAATGCATTAAACAGCGAGATAAGCAGGCTTCGTACGGTCATTAAAGGTTAAAATAGGAGGTACATAATTTGGAGCAGATGTTTATAACGCCGATCAATCCCATCAATTCCATAGAGGATATAGGAAGCGCAAAGAAAGTGACATCCGGTCAGGATGGAAGTTCCGTATTTAAGGATATCTTTAAAGAAGCAATTCAGAATGTGATGAGCACGGATCAGGACCTTACCAATCAGGAGTATTTACTTGCTACGGGTCAGATTGATGACGCTCACACGGTGCCGGCAGCGGCTGCCAAGGCGCAGCTGTCTGTGGAGCTTTTAACGGCTCTTCGGAATAAGGCGCTGGAAGCCTACAACGAGATGATAAGAATCAGTATTTAGTAAATAACGGGGCGAACAGGCGCGATGGATAAGATTAAGGAAATTTTGAGTAAGCTGAGTGATAAAACAAAGAAAATTATAATTGCCTGCGTCGTAGGCGTGGCTGTCATAGCGGGGTCAGTGATTCTGGCTCTGTCTCTTCGGCAGAAACCTTACGAGGTTATGTTTACAGGCGTTGGCAGTGAGGAAGCAAAACAGATCATAGGAAAGCTGCAGGAAGACGGAGTCAGCTACCAGTATCAGAACGGTGATATTCTGGTGCCGGAAGAACAGATGGATACCACAAAAGCCATGCTGGTTTCAGAGGGGTATCCCAAAAGCGGCTTTACATACGACGTATTTAAGAACAATGTCAACCTCATGACCACGGATTCGGATCGGCAGACGTTTAAACTTTACGATTTGGAAACCAGAATCGGATCTACGATTCAGATTTTTGATGGGGTAAAGGAAGCATATGTTACGATAGCCCTGGGAGACACTTCCAAGTATGCGCTGTCTGATGACACGGCGAAGGAAGCGAGTGCCCAGGCTGTTGTCGTTATGAAAGACGGGGGATCTCCCACTCAGGAGCAGGCGAAATCCATTCAGCTCCTCATATCCAAAAGTATTCCTGGAATGATTATTGACAACGTTTCCGTATTTGACGGCAACGGAAAGGAAGTTTCCGTCGGCTCCGAAGATGAGGACATTAACTCAGGAAAGGCCGGAGAAGAGATTTCAAAGGCCATCGAGGATCAGATTTCCGCAAAGGTCATGAATGTTCTGGGGCCCATATATGGAAACGGCAATGTCCGGGTATCTGCAAAAGGTACTGTCAACATGGAAAAGCTGGTCCGGGAGAGCATCGTTTACAACACCCCGGAAAAGATTGACGAGAAAGATAAAACAGGCCTTACCTCCCAGGAAACCATAAACAAGGAGTATTCGGGAGACGGAAATACAGCGGCAGGAGTGGCTGGCTCGGAAGCCAATGCGGACATTCCCCAGTACAATGCCGGAGCTACGGATGCGAGCAATGTATACGCCTCCAGCAGCTTAAACAGAAACTACTTATTAAATCAGATTAAGGAACAGGGCCAGGTAAATCCCGGAGCCCTGGAAGACTTAACGGTTTCCGTTGTGGTCAACGGAACCGGCTTTGGAACCCTGACTGCCGACGATCTCAGAGATCTTGCCGGTAATGCAGCCGGCATCGCCCAGGCCAACCGGGCGGAGAAGATCACTGTTGTTGCGGCTCCGTTTTACACGGTTGATGTTCCTCAGCCTGAGACTCCTGTGGAAACAGGCGCGGGCGGACTTGTTCTCAACCGGTGGATGCTGTTAGGCGCAGCGGCTGCAGGTGTACTGCTTATTCTCATCATTATTCTGGCAGTTCTGGCTGCAAGACGGAGAAGAAGGAGAGAGCAGGAAGAAACCGTGGAGATCAGCCAGGAGGATGTACCGGTTCTGCCGGAAGCTCCTGCTGTGGAAGAGGAAATTGCAGCAACGGCCCAGGAAGAGGAGGAGGAAGAAGAGATCGATTACCTTTCACTGATCGAGAAGGACAAGGTTGCAGAGCTGCGTGAAAATATCCGCGAATTTGCAGACCAGAATCCGGAAATATCAGCTCAGATGCTGAAATTATGGTTGAATGGAGGAAACGATAATGGCAACTAATTTAACGCCAGAGCAAAAAGCGGCAACCGTCATCGTTTCACTGGGGGTAGATAAAGCTTCCAAGGTTTACAAATATTTAAGCGAGGAAGAGATTGAGAGATTAACCATTGAGGTCGCCAAGCTGGGACATGTGGAGTCGGAAGCCACAAAAGAGGTCCTGGATGATTTTTATAAGACCTGTCTGACCCAGAAGGTGGTTACCGATGGCGGGCTGGAATATGCCAGAACGGTTCTGGAAAAGGCATTTGGTGAAGGAACTGCCAATAACCTGCTGGCAAAGGTGACGCAGTCCTTAAAATCCAGATCTTTCAGCTTTATCAGAAAAAGTGACGTAAAGAATCTGGTTTCGATTCTGCAGCATGAAAGAGCCCAGACCATAGCTCTCGTCCTCTCCTATACCAATGAAGAGATAACGGCCAATCTCATTTCTGAACTGTCACCGGAAAAAAGGCTTCGGGTGGTAGAAGCGATTGCCAGAATGGAAAGTGCATCTCCGGAGGCCATTAAAATTGTGGAAGAGGAGATCAAGAAGAAGTTCTCCGGAATTATTACCACAGATTACACCGTTGTGGGCGGTATCGATTATATTGCCAACGTCATGAACCGCATGGACCGGGCAAACGAAAAGCTCATCTTCGACGAGCTGGGCAGAAAGGATGCAGAGCTTGCCGACACTATCCGCAAGAAGATGTTCGTATTCGAGGATATTGTCACCATGGACAACCGCTCCATCCAGCGTTTTATCCGCGAGTGCGATATGAAAGATATGGTCTATGCTCTTAAGAATGCCAATGACCAGATCAAGGAAGTTATCTTTACCAACATGTCAACCCGTATGAGAGACAGCATTCAATCTGATATGGATGTTACCGTCAATGTCCGCTTGAGGGATGTGGAAGAGGCACAGCAGAGAATTGTCAGCTCCATCAGGCGTCTGGAAGAAGAAGGCGAGCTGATCATCAGCAAGGGCGGAAAGGATGATATCATTGTCTAGTATTATCAGAGGCAGCGAGCGGACGGAATCTGTTTTAAAATATAACTATTCCAGAACGTTCCAGGACATTCGGGTGAAGGAAGAAAAGAAGATCTTTCACAGGAACCTTCCAAAGAACCTTCCAAGGATCCCTTGCAGGAAGCCCTTGAAGAAAGCTTTCAGCAGACTGCCGATATATTCGACGCTGCCAACAAGAGAGCTGAAACCATTCTGACAGAGGCTGCCGAAGAGGCCCGCAGGCTCCGCACAGAGGCCGAGGAAGCAGCGGAGAATATCCGCAGCCAGGCCAGAGAGAGCGGATATCAGGAAGGCTATGACACCGGATATGGGGAAGGCCGCAGAAAGGCCCATGAGGACCATCGGGCGGAGATGAACCGCCTTACCAGGGAATTTCAGGCAGAAATGAAAGCAGCTGTCGAAAGCGTTACAAAAGAAAAAGACAAGATACTGGAAAAATACATCGACGATTTGAAGAAGATCACCCTGACAATTGCAGAAAAGGTGATTCAGACCAGCTTAAAATCCAGCGGAGAGATCATCAAGCGGATGATCGTCTCTGCTGCAGGAAAGCTTAAGAAAACCCAGTGGGTGAAGATTTACGTATCCCAGACGGACGCCAGTCTCATGCTTCAGGGCGATGTAGGGCTGCTCAATGAGCTGTCTCACATCTCTGGGAATATCAAGATCATTTCCATGGATCATGCAGAGGACGGAAGCTGCATCATTGAGCTGCCGGAGGAAATCATAGACGTCAGCGTGAATACCCAGCTGGAGAATATAAAGGGAATACTCAACAATGCAAGGCTGTAACAGGAGGAGCCCCCATGTTTAAAGAGCTTTCTGATCTCATAATGAAAACAGAAACCATTGACCACATCGGAAAAATTGAAAATATTGTGGGGATGTCCATGGAGGCATCCGGAGGAAAGGCAAGCATTGGGGATATTGCCTATATTTACAACGAAGACAGAAAAGAACAGATTCCCGTAGAAGTAGTGGGCTTTAAGGATGACAAGATCCAGCTTATGGCCTATGAAAATATGAGCGGCATCGCTGCGGGAAGCTTTGTCAGAAATACAAGACGCCGCTTAAAGATCCCGGTAGGCGAGTTCTTAAGAGGCCGGATCATTGATGCCAAGGGAGAACCCATGGATGGCAAGGGGCCTTTTGAATCTCCCCGCTATTATTACGTGGAGAATTCCTATATAAACCCCATGACCCGCCCGCCTATTTCGGAAAGTCTGGAATTTGGGGTCAAGGCCATTGACGGAATGAATACCATCGGAAAGGGCCAGCGTATCGGAATCTTCGCCGGCAGCGGCGTGGGAAAGAGCACCCTCCTGGGAATGATCGCCAGAAATGTCAAGGCGGACATCAATGTGGTGGCTCTGGTTGGAGAGCGTGGACGTGAGGTCCTGGAGTTTGTGGAAAAGGACTTAGGACCGGAGGAATGAAGCGCTCTGTACTGGTGGTGGCGACCTCAGACCAGCCGGCCATGCTCCGTATGAAATGCCCCCTGGTGGCAACGACCATTGCAGAGTATTTTAAAAATCAGGGCAAGGACGTACTTCTGATGATGGATTCTCTGACCCGTTTTGCCATGGCTCAAAGAGAGATCGGCCTTGCTATCGGAGAGCCGCCGGTGGCAAGAGGCTACACCCCTTCCATCTACGCCGAATTTCCCAAGCTTCTGGAACGGAGCGGTAATTTCGGAAAAGGCTCCATTACGGGAATCTACACCGTATTGGTGGAAGGTGACGACACCAACGAACCAATTGCCGATACGGTAAGGGGAATTGTGGACGGCCACATCGTTTTAAGCAGAAAGCTGGCTAATGCAAACCATTTTCCGGCCATTGACGTCAGCGCCAGCATCTCCCGTCTGATGAATAATATCGTGTCGGATGAACACAAGGTGATGGCCTCCAGGATCAGAGATCTTTTAAGCCTTTATGAAAAAAATGAAGATCTGATCTCCATCGGCGCCTACAAGAGCGGAACGAACCCCAAGCTGGACGTAGCCATTGCAAAAATCGATAAGATAAACCGTTTTCTTTGCCAGGGAGTGGAGGAGAACGACAGCTACGAGGAAATTCTTAAAAAGATGGAAGCGATTTTAGCATAAGGAAGAAAGAAGGGTAAAGATGAAAAAATTTAGTTTTCCTCTTGATACCGTTTTAAACTACAAGGATCAGGTTCTGGATAACTTGAAAAATGAACATGCTCAGATCCTGGCAAAGGTCGCGCAGCAGGAGAAATGGATCAACACTCTGGCTGATCAGAGGAGTTCCGCCTGCATCCGGTTTCAGGAGGAAATCCGGAACGGCATCGCCATCAATGTGATGCGGGAGTATGAATCCTATATCACCTATATGCAGCAGAAGATACTTGCGGAGCAGGGAATCCTGCAAAGGCTGAAACGCAGGGAAGAACAGAAGCGGGCCGAGGTGGTGGAAGCCAGAAAAGAAACGGCCTCTATTGAGAAGCTGAAAGAGAAAAAGCTGGTGCAGTATAACAAGGATGTTCTGCGAAGCGAAGAGCTGTTCATTGAGGAATTTGTATCAAACACTACGTCGGTTCACGGCAGCAGGTAATCCTGCCAGGATCACATCCTGTCAGTTACCATAGATATAAATGCCGAAAGGCAGGAAAGAAAGGAGGAAAAAGATGACAGAAGTAAAGAACAGCAGTCTGGATCTGCTGACCAGACAGATGTCTGACGTCCGTAAAAGCAGCGAGAAACCGGTTGATGAATTGTCAGGCTTTAAGACCATGATAAAGAGCCGGAATCAGAAGAAGGACGACAAGAGTCCGGAGTCTAAGGAAGCAGGCGACGAGAAGAAAGACCTGTCCAAGGAATCAGGTCCGGGTGAAGCGGCTGCCTCGGTTCTGGCTGCGGGAATGCAGACGGCTCAGGGTCCGGCAGACGAACTGAAGCTCATGGGGCCGGGACTTATGCAGGAAGCCTTGCAAGGGGCGGCAAAGACCGATGATAAAACGGCAGGAAGTGTCACTTTAACGGGAAACGGACAAGGCACAGACTGCAAATCCATTCCAGTCCTTGTAGAAGTTCCGCTTTCAGAAGCTGGCTGAAAAGACCGCAGAAACAGCGCCTGTTTTGCAGGAGGGGAAAGAAGACGTCTCGGAGACAGGCCCCGGCATAAACATGACTGCCCAGGGAACGGGAAAAGAGAAAGAAGTCATAGGCCCGGGTGCATTTAAGCAGAGCGGAGAAAGGACAGCAAAGACGGAGGACGGAAAAGGAGTCCCTGCTGACAAGGTTTCCCCCAAGACCCAGTTGGAAGTATCCGATGATTCAAAGGAAGAGGAGTCAGTTGTAGCTGCTTCCCGCGGAAAGACAAAAGAAAAACCAACCTCAGCGGTAAAAGAGGAAAAAGGCCAGGAAAAGACCTCAGAGGCTGCTCAGGAAAAATCTCACGAGCCAATCCGGGCAATGAGTGCTCCATCCGGTAAGGATGAGGTTGTCCATACGACAGTGAATGCAGGGAATCAGGAGGATTTGGAAGCCAAGCTTTCCGAGATGCTGTTAAAGCAGATCAACAATGGAAAGAAAGAGCTGGATGTGCAGCTGGAGCCCTATAATCTTGGAAAGATCCGGATCAAGGTTTCCTATGAGGACAATCAGGTCAGTGTATCCGTATTGTGTACGGAGAACAGTACCTTAAAGCTGTTATCCCAGTCAGCCGGAGATTTAGGCACGATTTTGGCATCCAATCTGGAACGCCCGGTTCAGATTTTTGTGGACAAGCAGGAAGCCGATTATTTAAATAATCAGCAGGAACAGCAGGGCGGAGGACAGCAGCAGCAACAGCAGCAGGAAAACCGGCAGGAAGATAACCGGGAAGACTTCATTCAGAAGCTGCGGCTTGGTATCTTTGAGATGGACGGCTCCGAAACAGACAACAAATAAGGAGAAGAAATGGCAAGCACAAATTCAGTAACTTATGACGCTCTCATAAGCTCACTATCCACCAGTACAACAAAAAGCACCAGCAAAACCGAGCTGTCAACGGAAAGCTTTTTCAAGCTTTTGGCAGCACAGCTGCAAAATCAGGATATGTCAAATCCCATGGATAATGCGGAGATGATGGATCAGATGACCCAGATTGCCATGATGCAGTCAATGCAGAACTTTTCCACGGCCATGGATGATTTTGCCCAGGTCAATAAAATCAATTAGGTACATCCATGATGGGAAAAAATGCGCTGGTCGCAACTTTGAATAATGATGGCAGTTTAAAGAAGATTACCGGAACCATAACAAGAGTGGATATTTTTGACGGCAGTCCCACCATCTATCTTGATGATGACACCACCAATGGATATCCTGTGGCAAATATCATGTCCGTTTATGAAGAAGGCCACACGCCTCCGGATGATCTTGGAAAAGATACGGGTAACACCGATACGACGGATACTGATAAGGTTGACACAGATGATACTGATACCGGTAATACTGACACCGACGAGACGGATAAAGTATCCGAAGATTGAAAAGTAGGTGATGAATCATGATAGGAAAAATAAATCAATATGAGGATGTCAGGCAGCTAAAGCTGCGAAGCGCGGCTGCGGTATCTGAATGCGGCAGCAGCTTCAATGAAGTACTTCATAGCCGGATTGGGGATAAAGAAAAACTCCAGTTTTCCCGTCATGCTGCGGAACGGGTCAGTCAGAGGGGAATTGAAATGTCTGATTCCTTTATCAATGATCTGCAGTCCGCTGTAGAGAAAGCCCGTTCAAAGGGTGCGAAAGATGTGGTTATTATCAGCCAGAGAGGGGCGTTTATTGTAAACGTTCCCAATAACACGGTTGTAACCACCATGTCTGAGAATGAAATGAAAGAAAATATTTTTACGAATATTGACAGTGCCGTTTTATTATAGCCGGACCATTTATGGGGGCTTTTCCTGTATGTCCGATTGACAGCAGGAGGGCGGCAGGCATGAAAAAGAAAGGAAAAAAATTATATGGTCAAATCAATGTTTTCTGGTGTGGCAGGTCTTAGAACCCATCAGGCAAAAATGGATATTATCGGTAACAACATAGCAAACGTAAATACCTGGGGCTTTAAGGCCGGCAGCATGTCTTTTAAGGATACGATGTATCAGAACACTTCCTCCGGTTCAGCCGGAAACACGGATGCAGGAGGCTACGGCGGCACAAATGCAAATCAGGTTGGTTACGGCGTAACTACGGGCTCGGTTTCCTATGATTTTTCTACGGGCGGCATGTCTCCGTCCTCCAGAGCTCTGGATTGCATGATTGACGGAAGTGGATTTTTCATCGTAGGCCCGATGCTTTCCGAGGGATATGTTGATCTGAGTGAAGATAATGCCGTTACCACCAGCGGCCTGTATCTTTCAAGAGTCGGCCAGTTTAAAGTGGA
>JASGGP010000060.1:0-18583 GCA_047604985.1 Lacrimispora sp. | reverse complement strand
GATGGGAAAACACATCATGATTGTGGGATGTGACCCGAAGGCGGACTCGACCAGACTGGTGCTTGGAGGTCTGGCACAGAAAACGGTTCTTGATACCCTTCGTGACGAAGGAGATGATATTGAACTTGAAGCGGTTATGAAGGAAGGATACGGCGGAATCAAAGGCGTGGAGTCAGGCGGTCCGGAGCCAGGAGTTGGCTGTGCGGGACGTGGTATCATCACTTCCATAAACTTATTGGAGCAGCTGGGAGCTTATACCGATGATCTTGACTATGTGTTTTACGATGTCCTCGGTGACGTTGTGTGCGGTGGTTTTGCAATGCCGATTCGTGAAGGCAAAGCTCAGGAAATCTACATTGTATGTTCGGGCGAGATGATGGCTCTTTATGCAGCCAACAATATTTCCAAAGGTATCGCCAAATATGCAAAAAGCGGAGGCGTCCGGCTGGGCGGTTTGATCTGTAATTCCAGAAAGGTAGACAGAGAGGAGGATTTAGTCCAGGCAGTAGCCGCAAAGATAGGGACACAGATGATTCATTTTGTGCCCCGTGATAATGCAGTGCAAAGAGCGGAAATCCGCAAACAAACTGTAATCGATTTCTCTCCGGAGGAGCCGCAGGCAGATGAATACCGGCAGCTGGCCCGAAAGGTTGACAACAATGAGATGTTTGTGATTCCAAATCCCATGAAGATCGAAGAACTGGAAGAGATTCTGATGGAATATGGTGTAATGGACTAAGTTCCTGCAGGAAGGAGAATGGCTATGTTATTAGTAAGAGCGATCGTAAGACCTGAAAAGTCAGGGTATGTAATGAAAGAAGCGGCAGAGGCAGGATTTCAGGCGGTGACAAAAATGGATGTATATGGGCGCGGCAAGCAGAAAGGAATCCAGGTCGGAGAAATCTATTATGATGAAATTCCGAAAGAAATGCTGTTGTTTTTCTGTAATGATGAAGATAAGGATGATCTGGTCAAGGTGATTTTAAGAACGGCAAAGACTGGCGAAGGCAATTTTGGTGATGGACGTATCTTTATCTCCCCGGTAGAAGATGCCTATACCATCAGCAGCGGAAAACAGGGACTTTGAGGTTGTATTTCAGGAAAGAGGAGGAAAGCGATGAAGGAAGTAATGGCGTTTATCCGTACAAACAAAGTGAATGCGACGAAAAAGGCTTTGGCGGAAGGCGGTTTTCCGGCATTCACCTGTAGACCGGTACTTGGGAGAGGCAAAAAAAGTATCGATCCCGAGTTATTGTCGATCGTGATGCAGAGCGGAGAGCTGCCTCTTAATATGTCGGGCGAACATTTGACAGAGGCATTCCGGTTGATTCCAAAGAGATGTATTACATTGATCATGGAAGACAGTGAAGCACCAAACGCTGTAGAGATCCTGATTAAGGCCAATCAAACGGGTAATCCGGGAGACGGAAAAATATTTGTTCTTCCGATTAATGAAGCATATACGGTCAGAAGCGGCGAGAAGACAGTAGAGGCTTATTAGGAGGCGAAATCATGGCAAAAGAAAGAGATAAATTATTGGATAAATACTCGGCGCGGGTATTTAAAAACAGGAAGAATCATATCACCCAGCTGGAATTTAGTGATACTCCGGATGAGATTCTGGCTAACACCCGCGCAATTCCCGGCATTGTAACCGCCAGAGGTTGCTGCTATGCAGGCTGCAAAGGGGTGGTCGTCGGACCGATGAAGGATGCCGTCGTTATTACCCATGGACCTATCGGATGCGCCTTTTATTCGTGGGGCACCAGGAGAAATAAAGCGAGGTCTTCCTATGAGGGAGAACCCAACTTTGTACCGTATTCCTTCTGCACCGACATGAGGGCGCCGGATATCGTATTCGGCGGAGAAAAGAAGCTGGAGGCAGGAATTGATGAAATCATGCAGATGTTCAGTCCCAAATGTATCTTTATCTGCTCCACCTGTCCCATTGGGTTGATCGGAGATGATGTGCAGGCGGTTGCACGCCGGGTGGAAGAAAAATATGGGATAACGGCAGTGGGATATTCCTGTGAAGGTTATAAAGGCGTTTCCCAGTCGGCAGGACATCATATCGCGAACAACGGACTGATGCGATATGTTATTGGAAAAGGTGAAAAAGCTCCAAGAACGAAGTACAGCATTAACATCCTGGGCGAATATAATATCGGCGGTGATGGCTGGGAGCAGGAGCGGGTTTTGAAAAAAATAGGGTATGAGGTGGTATCGGTATTTACCGGAGACGGTTCCTACGAAACTATGAAAAATGCCCATTTGGCAGATTTGAACCTGGTCATGTGCCACCGTTCCATTAATTATATCGCAGAAATGATGAAGACTAAATACGGCATCGACTGGCTGAAAGTAAACTTCATCGGTGTTGGAGCCACCTGCAAGTCACTTCGTATGATGGCTGAATATTTCAATGATCCGGAGCTGACGAAGCGGACAGAGGAAGTGATTGCAGAGGAACTGGCAGAGATTCAGGAAGATATGGAATATTATAAGTCCAAACTGAAGGGCAAGACAGCCGGTATCTTCGTTGGAGGTTCCAGATCTCATCATTACCAGCTTCTGCTAAAAGATTTCGGGATAGATACTACCATCGCAGGATATGAGTTTGCACATAGGGATGACTATGAAGGCCGTGAGATTATTCCGCAGATCAAAGCGGATGCCGATTCCAAGAACATCGAGGAAATCACCGTAGAGAGGGAAGAAGGATATACGGACCGCTATACGGAGGAGGAACTGGCTGGAATGCGTGCAGACGGAGTTGAGCTGGATACCTATGGCGGTATGATCAAGGACATGAAGAAAGGTCACATAGTAGTGGATGATTACAATATGTTTGAAACCGACCAGCTGATTGAGAAATATAAGCCTGATATTTTCTTTTCCGGCATCAAAGACAAATATGCAATCCAGCATGGCGGAGTTGTATCCAGACAGATGCATTCCTATGATTATTCCGGTCCTTATGCGGGATTCCGGGGAGCTGTTATTTTTGGCAGAGATATAACCATGAGCCTGTATACCAATGCATGGGCTCTGGTAAGTCCCCCATGGAAGACAGCACCGATGCTGGAAGGAAGCTTAGGAGGTGGAAAATAGTGCTTGAATTAACGCCAAAAGAGATTAAAGAGAAACGTCATATCACCATAAATCCATGTAAGACCTGTGAACCGGTGGGAGCTATGTTCTGTGCTTTGGGTGTGGAAAACTGTATGCCCCACTCACATGGTTCCCAGGGATGCTGTTCTTACCACAGAACGGTACTCAGCCGTCATTTTAAAGAGCCGGCTCTGGCATCTTCCAGTTCCTTTACAGAGGGGGCTTCTGTATTCGGAGGAAGAAGTAATATTAATACAGCAGTGAAAAATATTTTTGATATCTATAATCCGGATATCATTGCCATACATACCACCTGCTTGTCAGAGACCATCGGCGATGACGTAGGTTCTTATATCCTGGATATGGAGATTCCGGATGATAAGAAAGTATTATTCGCCAGTACGCCATCCTATGAAGGCTCCCACATTCAGGGATTCTCCAACATGGTGATCGGCTTCATGAAATATCTTACTAAAAAGACTGGCACGCCCAATGGAAAAACTGCTATTTTTCCAGGATGGGTCAATCCTGGGGATGATCGGGAAATAAAAAGAATTGCAGCCCTGATGGGAGTTGATTATATTTATTTTCCTGATCACGACGGGACGCTGGATCATCCCATGGATGGAAAAAATGATTATTTTCATCCGCATGCCGGAACGCCGCTGGCAGATTTGGAAGCTCTGGGCGACTGTGAGAAGCTGATTTCCATGGGAACCTACTGCAGCCAGGAACCGGCGGATTATATGAAACGGCAGTTTGGTACGTCTTATGTTAATATTCCTCTTCCTGTAGGAGTGGCGCTGACAGATCGCTATGTGACAGAGCTTAGAAAGGTTACCAAGCGGGAGGTGCCAAAGGAGCTGGAGGATGAAAGAGGACGCTTGATCGATCTGATGCTGGATTCCCATCAGTATACCTATAAGAAAAAGGTGGCCATTTATGGAGATCCGGATATCGTTTATGCATTTACGTCACTTTGTCTGGAACTTAGCATGAGCCCTAAATACGTCATTACCGGTACCCCCAAAGAAAGCTGGGTAAAAGAGATTACAGCGCTGATGAATCAGTACGGAGTGGATGAGTCGGAATATGTGGTAAAAGCCGACACAGACTTATTCTATCTGCACCAATTGATTAAAAATGAGGGAGTGGATATGCTTCTGGGATTCAGTTATGGCAAGCAGATTGCAAAAGCGGAAGACATTCCCCTGGTCAGAATGGGATTTCCGGTGCTTGACCGGTACGGAAATCCCATCCAGGCGACTGTCGGTTATGCCGGTGGAATACGGTATGTGGAAAAAATCGTGGATGCCCTGATGGATCGGCAGGACCGGGATGCGCTGGATGAGGATTTTGATGTCGTAATGTAGGCTTATGGTAGTACAACTGCATAGCACCTGGGAGGGAGGTCCCCTCCCTATTGCTGTATGAGAGAGGAGCGGTTGCATGGGAAACATACTGGATGCCAGAAAAAGATCTATTTTGTTTAAAGATGACTGCAGCGGGCCGGGAAGCGGAATCTGCTGTGACAGTTACAGTGTATCAGGCGCGGTATCCCAAAGAGCCTGTGTTTACTGCGGCGCCCGGGTGGTATTAAATCCCATTACGGATGCGTACCATATTATACATGGTCCCATCGGCTGTTCCAGCTATACATGGGATATCCGGGGTTCCCTTACCAGCGGAGAGGATATCTATAGAAACAGTTTTTCTACGGATTTACAGGAGACAGATATCATCTTTGGAGGAGTAAGAAAGCTGGAAGCTGCGGTAGATGAACTGATGAACGTCCACCGGTCGGCAAAGCTGATTTTTATATATGCAACTTGTATTGTCGGCGTAATCGGGGATGATGTGGATGCAGTATGCCGGACGAAGTCCGCACAATATGGGATCCCGGTGATTCCGGTCAAATCCCCGGGCTTTTCCGGCAGCAAATCAACCGGTTACCGGATGGCGTGCGATGCGATTATGGAAGTCCTGCGTCCTCACAAGACGGAGAAAAAATATGGAACTATCAATATTCTGGGAGATTTTAACCTTGCAGGAGAGATGTGGATCATCAAGAATTATTTTAAGAAGATTGGAATAGAGGTAATTTGTGGATTTACCGGGGATGCCAGCTATGATGATATGAGGAAGGCACCCCAGGCCTCCTTAAATATTGTTCAGTGTGCCGGTTCCAGCACCTATTTGGCTCAGCGGATGGAAGAAGAATTTGGAATTCCTTATATAAAAGTCAGTTTCTTTGGCGTAGAGGATACAACAGCTTCCTTGGTTCGGGTGGCAGAAACGCTTGGAGATGAGGCGGCCAGAGAGAAAGCGGTAATGTTCTGCATGGAAGAAACCGAGAAGCTGCAAAGTTTTCTCGACAAATATACAAAGCGTTTAAAAGGGAAAAAGGCAGCAATCTATGTGGGCGGCGGATTTAAGGCCATTTCCCTCATCCGCCAGTTTGCCGTAGTGGGAATACGGACGGTACTGGTAGGAACTCAGACGGGAAAAAAAGAGGAATATGAGGTTATCGAAAGTCTGGTGGATCAGGATACGGTTATCCTGGATGATGCCAACCCGGCGGAACTTGAGACATTTATGAAGGAAAAGGGTGCGGATATCCTGGTAGGAGGTGTCAAAGAACGCCCGCTGGCTTATAAGCTGGGAGTGGCATTTTGTGATCACAACCACGAGAGGAAACATCCTCTGGCAGGATTCGAAGGGGTTTATAACTTTACGCGGGAGATCGACCGCAGTATAAATAATCCGGTTTGGGAATATATGAAAGTCCTTTGAAAAACTGGCAGCGGAAAGGTGGAAGGGATATGAAAAGTGAAGTAAAACCACTTGTAAATATGAATATTAACCCATGTAAAATGTGTATGCCCATGGGGAGTGCAACCGCATTTTACGGAATAAAAAGATGTATGACGATCCTGCATGGTTCCCAGGGATGTGCGACTTACATACGGCGCCATATGGCGACCCATTACAATGAGCCGGTGGATATTGCCTCTTCCTCCCTGACAGAACAGGGAACCGTATACGGTGGGAATTCAAATTTAAAAAAAGGTCTGAAAAATCTGATTGAACTGTATCATCCGGATGTCATCGGCGTAATGACTACTTGTCTGGCCGAGACGATTGGAGAAGATGTGCCGGGAATCATCGATGAGTTCTATGAAGAGAATCCGGGATATCGGGATATCCATATCATATCCCTGCCAATCACCGGGATATGGCGGAAGTCAGTATGAAGGATACTTTGAAGCGCTGTATGCCATTGTTCTGTCCGTAGAGATGGAGACAGAAAAGAATGACAGAATTAATGTGATAACGGCACCATTAAGTCCGGCGGACATCCGGTATTTAAAGCATGTGTTTCGGATATTCGGACTGGATCCGATTTTTCTGCCGGATATTTCAGACAATCTCGACGGAATTCATGCGAAGGAGTATGAACGGCTTCCCCAGGGTGGAACCGATATGGAGGAAATCCGGAAAATGGGCGGTGCCAGGATGACCCTGGAACTGAGTGGGTTGACACATAAACATTCTGTGGGTGAATTGCTCCTTCAAAAGTATGGGATACCCTGCAAAAAGCTGAATCTGCCGGTGGGGCTGCGGGACACGGATGCATTTTTTCATGTCTTGTCCGAGCTTGCAGGCATGCCGGTTCCGGATGAAATCAAAGCGGAGCGGGGCAGATACCTTGATGCAATGATCGATTCCCACAAATATAATTCGGCAGGACGCGCGGTGGTATTCGGTGAACCGGACCTGATACTTTCCACGGTCCGCCTGATGTGCGAGAGTGGTGTCATGCCGGTGGTATGCGCCTGCGGAGCTGCCTGTCCGGAGTTGAAGACGCTTCTGCTCCCGGAACTGAAAAAGCTGGCGGATATGTATTTCTCGGAAGATTATACCGTTGTGGATCAGGCGGATTTTAAAGATATTGAGCAAATGGCAAAAAGGTTCCATGCCAATATAATGGCAGGGAATTCCGACGGAAGAAGAATCGCCGGGGAAGAAGGGCTGCCGCTCGTCCGCCGTGGATTTCCTATTCATGATCATGTAGGAGGGCAGCGGCTCAGGATGCTGGGGTATGAGGGCAGCATGGAATATTTAGATGAAATCACCAATGCGCTGATAGATACCACAGAGACAACATTCCGTGAACAGCTTTATGATGCTTACTACAAAGGCTCTCTGATCGATAAGAAAGGTCCGGCCCTTCTGCCGGGGCAGAAACCGATCAGGATATCATGCAGAAAAAGACAATGGAACACCCGTGCTATAACTGCGGCGCACATAAATATGCCAGAATTCATCTTCCGGTAGCGCCTGACTGTAACGTGCAGTGTAATTATTGCGTGAGAAAATTCGACTGTCAGAATGAGAGCCGTCCGGGAGTTACTTCCAAAATACTGACTCCCATAGAAGCACTTGAGCGGTACCGTCTGGTGAAAGAAAAGATGCCTAACTTAACTGTAGCAGGTATTGCGGGGCCTGGTGATGCTCTGGCCAATTGGGAAGAAGTGAGTGAAACCTTCCGTCTGATCCGCAAATATGACCCGGAGGTAACCTTCTGCCTCTCAACAAACGGGCTGATGCTCCCGATGCATGCGAAGGAGATTGCAGAACTTGGCATATCTCATGTGACGGTTACATTGAATGCGGTAGACCCTCATATCAGCGGTCAGATATACAAGTACATCCGGTTTATGGGACAGAGTTATGAAGAAGATGCAGCCGGGGCAATCATGGTGTCCAACCAGCTGGCAGGAATCCGTATGCTGGTGGAAAGCCGCATCATTGTCAAAATCAATATCGTAACAGTCAAGGGAATTAATGAAGCACATATTCCGGAAATCGTGAGGACCGTAAAGGATATGGGGTGTTATATCACCAACATCATGCAGTTGATTCCGGTAGAAGGAAGCACGTTTGAACGTCTGGAGCCGATTCCATTGAAACGGATTCAGGAAATTCGTAAGGAATGTGAAACAATTATGCCGCAGATGTATCACTGCCAGCACTGCAGGGCGGATGCCGTGGGGACTCTGGATAACGACCAGTCCATCGATTTGGGCGGCGCAGTGAATCCGGTGAAGGAGACTGTCCTGACAGATGCTCCGGTACGATTCGCGGTGGCATCCAAAAGCGGTATGATTGTGGATACTCATTTCGGCCATGCAAAGGAATTCTATATCTATGATTATGTGGATGGAGAGGTTCGTTTCATCGGAAGGAGGAGCGTGGAGCAGTATTGCAATAGTGTGGAGGAATGTGGAGAGAAAGAAGATAATATGCAGAAGATCATTACAACATTGGATGGCTGCCATGGCGTTATCGCTCTGCGTATCGGTGCAGGGCCGAGGCAGAAGCTGGAGCAGAAGGGAATCTTGGCAATCAATACCTATGATGTGATTGAGGATGCGGTGAGAAAAGCAGTATCCGGCATATAAGAGAAGGAGGAACAAGATGGTACAGCCGAAATATCATGTATTTATCTGCACGAGCTGCAGAATTAACGGAACCCAGAAGGGGTTCTGTTTCCAGAAAGGAAGCGTGGATTTGGTGCAGGCGTTTATGCAGGAAATAGAGGACAGAGATCTTTCCGGTGAGGTGGTTCTTAACAATACCGGATGCTTTGGAATTTGTGACAAAGGACCGATTGTTGTTGTTTATCCGGAAGGAGTCTGGTATGGCAATGTGGCAACAGATGATGTGGAACGAATCTTCGACGAACATTTTGAAGGCGGGAATCCGGTGAAAGATTTAATAATATAAATTTTCGAAGGGGGGAAACCGTATGGTAAGGATTATCGATGCTACGCTGACAATGTTGGATGGCGGCATGGTTACGGCGGCTCAGGCGCAGTGCTTTTTGGAACTGCTGCTGGAAATCGGCATTGATGCGGCGGCGGTTTCTCCTGAAATGTATGAACTGCTGCAAGGAAGAATGCCGGAAGGAATGACAGGATATCTGGAGCAGGCGGGAGTTCCGGCAGATTATAAGGAGTACCCGGGCGTTCAATATATCATTTCTACATACTGCAGCGGGAGAGGAATTTATATTCGGAATTACCAGATTAATGAACTGGTAGAATTAAATATGATTCCCGCGGAAGATCCGGAGCGGAGATTCCGGCTGACTGGCCTGGATGATTTACTGACCTTTGAAAGCGGGCGGATTTATGAAAGTGCCATGGAAACGCTGGTAAAGATTGCACCGATTCTTTATCCGGAGGATACATATTATTGTGCGACGGCCATAGCGGTCAGCTATCTGCAGCGTTTTAACGGGGCATCGGTGATGACGACGTTTACCGGTATCGGCAGCAAAGCCGCCACAGAGCAGGTTCTTGCCGCCATGCGGGTAATGAGGCGCCATAAGCCGAATCAGGACCTTACCGGATTAAGGAAGCTCAGACAGCTGTTTGAAGAGATGACCGGTGCTCCGGTAGATGCGCATGCTCCGGTCATAGGGGAACGAATTTTCTATGTGGAATCCGGGATCCATGTGGACGGGGTATTAAAAAAGCCTTCTAATTATGAATCTTACCCGCCGGAGCTGGTAGGGGCCAGACGGGAAATCGTTCTGGGCAAACATTCCGGTAAAGCCTCTGTCAGATATAAGCTGAAGGCGCTGGGACTGGATGAGAAAGAATATGATGGGGCAAGAATACTTGAGCAGGTAAAGCGGCTTAGCATAAAAAAGGGGAAAGATGTAACCGACCAGGAATTTCTGGAGATTGCAGGGAGGTGCAGGAACAATGCGTAAGGCGGTCAGTATAGTGGATACTACGCTCAGAGATGGAGAACAGTGTCCGGGAATAACATTTTCCGTCGAAGATAAGATCCGTTTGGCGGTGCTTCTCGACCGGGCGGGAGTCTATGAAATCGAGGCTGGAATCTATGATACGGGAACGGAGGGGCATGATTACATCCGCAGAATTATGCAGAACAGGAAGAAAGCTCTGGTTTCCGTATGGTCTTTGCTAAATCCTGAATGTGTGGAACAGGCAGCACGGCAGAAGCCGGACTTGATTCATATCGGAACTCCCGTGTCCTATGTCCAGATATACCGCAAGCTTAATAAAAATAAAAAATGGGTGGAAAATATGCTTCAGGATTGCATCCAGGTGGCAAAGGATTATGGCGTGGGCGTAACGGTAGGGCTGGAAGACGCTTCCCGGGCTGATGTGGCGTTTATGAATCACCTGCTCCGTTTAATGGAAGGGCAGGGGGTGGAGACGGTACGGCTGGCGGATACGGTAGGAATTCTATGTCCTCAGCGTGCCAGACAGATGGTGCGTGAATTGAAAGAGGTGGTTTCGCTAAAAGTAGAAATACATGAGCATAATGATTTCGGAATGGCAGTAGCGAATTCCATCGTTATGGCGGCAGCAGGCGCAGATATGGTTGATGCCACTCTGTCCGGAATCGGAGAACGGGCCGGCAACTGCGATTTATACCAGTTTGTACATGCGGCCGGCAGAAAGTTTGAGCTGGAAGTGAAGAATGCAGATATCAGAAGGGCACAGATCCTGTTAAAAGAGATGATGGCAGGAGGTAAGAATTATGATACGGGAGATATTATATGAGGAAAACGGAAGAAAAAAACTGGCGGAGGGAATCCGGAGACTCTGCGGCATCCTGGTATGTAACGGTGGCATTCTGGTGAATGGCTCATATACCATGTCGGCGGCAGCGGTGGCCAGGCAGATAGAGGGCGAAGACTTGTATATCGATCAAGGAATTCGGCTGGCATCGGGAGGGATAACAGAAATCAATACCAGAATAGGCTGTGGCACGAAAGAGGCGGCTGCCATGCTGCTGGTCCAGCTGGCAGCATGCGAGCAGATGGCAGCCGCTGGCATCAATCCAGTATATCTATCGCAGGAAATAAAAAAAGCAGCAGGATGGATGGCGGTTGTAGCGGAAAAGGCAGCGATACGTGATAACATTCATCTGGAGGAGGAACTGCTTAAGATTACCGGAGAGGAAGAGTTGGCTGAAATGGTTCTTCAGGCAATGGAGGCAGGTGAAGTGGTCATCAAGGATTCCATGCAGGTGAAGACCAGAATGGATATCATAAAGGGGATGACGGTCGGCGGCCGGCTCCTTGCGGGAATGCCCACAACATTAAAGAGGACACATGTGCTGGTTACTAACCGGAGCATTTCTTCTTTCTCCGATTTGCTTCCGCTGCTGGAGAAACTGGGAAGCTGTCCGTTATTTCTGGTGGCTGATGAGATAGAAGGGGAGGCTCTGACCTTGCTAAAGACCAATATTGCAAACCGGAGAATAGCCGTCTGGGCAGTAGAAGCGCCTGGAATCGGAAATCGGAAATCGGATATGCTGGCAGACCTGGCCGCGCTTACTGGAACTGAGGTATATGGAGAATATGACTTATTAGCCCGGGGTGAGCTTTCGCCGGAAATGCTGGGACTGGCGGATGCCATAGAAGTGAGGGCAGGATATTCCGTGGTAGAGGGCAGAACCAGCGAAGCATCTGCCGGACGGATTGCCGGGATCCGGAAAGTGATTGAGGACCCGAAGACAAATTTCTATGATCAGCAGGTCTTAAGGGAGCGGATTGCCTGGTTGTCAGGTCAGGTGCCTGTAATTTATGCAGGCGGTGAGACGACCGTGGAGGTCAAAGCGAAAAAGCTGCGTCTGGAATATGCGGTTGCCTACGCCCAGTCAGTAAAGAAATACGGGATGATGCCGGAAGGCTTTGCGGACGGCATTTCGGCTAAAACAACAGGTGAGAAAATCGTACTTGAAGGAATCAGAAAAAGTCTGGATAATAAGATGGTGAGCGCTGAACTTTTCGTTCTTCTTTTACGGAAGATCACCAGCATCACAGCTCTGTGGCTGACGACAGGGGCAGTTATGGTAAGCACAGACTATGACCGGGAAGACAGGGAACTGATGAGGAGCGGTGTGGATGTAGAAAGGCTGCGGGCCGCCGATGGATATTAAAAGAGTAAAATTAAAATCTGGTTATATATTGAAAGAATTAGGCGGAGAATTCTGTATTTTTGATGAAATGGACAGTCAGAGCGGCTCACTCGACGGGCTGCCCTCCGTGAATGAGACCTGTATTTTTCTTTGGAACAGTTTAGAACGGGGAACGCCCCCTTCCGATATGGTTAAACTCCTGGAAGAAAAAAACGGGCTGGACGAAGATGAGGCATGGCTGGAGGTGGAGGAATTTCTGGCAAAGCTGATAAATGGAAATGTAGTAGAAGTTGAGAGGTGATCCTATGGCGAAGATTGCAGTATTTTTAAGGGACGGAAATCCGGCTCCCTTCATAGAGTGTAACATGGAGCTTATATATAAAAAGAGGCAGGATGGCTGGAGTCTGGCAGAGACGGTATCATTTCCTCCGGTACCGGCTGGAAGCGTCCGGGAGATACGGCTGGGAATGAAAGAAATCCTGCCGCTTGCAGAAGGAGCGGATGCGATTTGTTGTTCTGAGATAACCGGAATACCTTTTGCTGAATTTGACCGCGCCGGTTACTGTATCTTTTCAGTTAGTATGGTAAATGACCGGACGCTGGATGTAATCCTGGAGGATATTGAAGCGGGCGATGAAAAGAAACGGATCAGAGATGAAATTATAAAGAATGCCAGACCGGCAGAGACGGAAGAACCGGGCATATATGCACTGGATTTAATCATGCTTCAGAAAGAATGCCCGGAGGTATCATCCAAAAAAGCCCTGCGGGAATTTCTGGATACGGTCCCATTTTTGGAGCTTCGTATTGATTGTGCCCATATTCCCCCGTGGCTGGAACGGGAGGTACGTTTTGAACTCAAATCCCGGTCAGGAGATGGAGCCATACATTTAGTCCTGACTAAAAAACAATGCTGATACGGAGGTGAAGTATGCAAAATTATATGTGGCTTGAGCAAGGATATCTGCAGACATCCTATGGCGTTTTTGCAGGTGTCGATGCAATTAGTACCTATCCGGGAGGAGAAATGGAGAGCATGCGACTATCGGAACGCAATGTAATCATGACGGAAATCGGAGAACTGGTCCCTGCTTATACGGAGAATAGCCGACGGAAAAATAAGGTATCGGTAGAATTTGACCGTCAGGGACTGGTGATCGGAGTGTTGTTGGAAGAACAGCAGGAAGTGAGGACACCCATCGGAGAATTGCCTGCGGAGCGGGTTAAATTCTATTCTACAGGAGAGCTTTATCGTTTGTTTGTTCTGGACGGACAGATCAACGGATTCTGGTCGGAGACCGACGAACGGGAGCTGAATGTTCCGCTGAGCTTTGACTTAGGCTTTACATCCTTCCGTGCGATGCTGAACGGCATCTGCTTTTATCGGGATGGAGGAATCCGCAGTATCACCTTGTTTCCCGGCGAACGCATCACGATTATGACGCCTCTTGGGGAGGTGGAGACAGTTGTTGGCTTATCGTTGTATGAATCCGGGACACTCTGTTCGGTGGAACCGGCAGAGCCTGTGCTGATTGAAACACCCATCGGGCAGTTGACCTCTTATGATACCGACCAGAACGGATTGAATGCGGACAGCAATTCTCTGGTGTTTACTCAAGATGGAAGAGTCAGAGGTCTGATGACCTGTGACAATCTGATTTATGTGCAGACGGAGGGAAGGGGTTATGGAAACATTTACGCCAAAGGTGAAAGCTCATCCGTTATATGACGACACCGTTACTGTGGCAGGAATGAGTGTGGAGTTTGATTATGGGAAAGACACGGTAGCCATTGACGGCCATGAATTCAGTCTGTCAGAATGCGGCTTCACGGCCGCACCTTTCTCCGGCCTGGTATGCACTGCACTCCGGCGGACTGCGCAAGCTGTTCTATTTGTAACAAAGGATAGGACTATACCGGAAAAATAGTTGTCAGAAAAATAATTACAGGAGGAATATGCTATGACGAGAGAGAAAAGCTGGAAAGCGTAATCGGAGACGTGTACGTGGATACCCATGAATTGGAGAAAGAATTAAAGAAGAGGCTGGATGCCTATGAGGTTTACTGCGAGGGAAAGAAAGTGTTTGTCCTGTTTGAGCGGCGGGGAGAAGAGTATGAACTGGAACTGGATGTGAAAGATAAGTATTACCATATTGTTGCGGTGAAAAAGTGAAGCCATGGCGGTGGCTTTATCAGGCGGCAGTTATACCGGGCACAGCGGCTGCCAGGATGAAATCTTTTTAGATTTAATCCTGGCAGCTTTTTAATATTATACTTGTCCTTAAGGAATGCATAGAGGCTTTAAAAGGTAAGCCATACAAGCTTATACTAAAATCACCTTTGAGATACACTCCTTTAATTTCTGGGCATATTGAGGCGGTACATCGGAATCCATAATTAATACATCGACTTCATTTATTTCAGCAAAGGACTGAAAATCAATATGATTAACTTTGCTGGAATCGGCCAGTAATATAATATTATTAGAAGATTTGATCATAGCAGTTTTTATCTGTGCCAAATCGTCATTTGATGTAGTTAACCCATGAGTCAGGCTTACAGCAGAGGAGGCGATAAATAGTTTTTCGAAATTATATTTTTTCAGCTCCTCAATAATTTGATATCCATAGCAATAATGAAACCCATTTCTCATCTTTCCGCCCATAAGATGTATTTCAAAATTTTCTTTTTCCTCTAAAATGCGGGCTATTTCAATATCGTTTGTAAAGATTCTCAATTTTGAAAGCGAAGATCTGACGAGAGCCTGAGCTAAATAGAGCATGGTGGTTCCGGTATCGATTAATATGGTATCGCCGTGATTAATCAGTTCAAGTGACTTACTTGCTATCATCGCCTTTTTATCGCCATGTAAGCGTTCGCTTATGAGCTGTTCCCGGTGCAGTGATGATTTTAGCATTTCACCGCCGTGTGTTCTGATTATATCTCCGTTACTTTCCAGTTTGGCAAGGTCTGTTCTGATTGTGGTACTGCTCACATTAAAATAATCAGCTAAGTAGTTTACACTGACCCTGTTCTGCGAACGAATGATTTCCAGTATTTTTTCAGTGCGTTCAATATTATAAACGATGTCATTTCCCATATCAATGGATGCTCCTTTTATAAATGGTTTTATTTCCTTTTATTTTAGGACAATTGTTTCATAAGGTCAATAGAAAAACTTTTAAAACAAAAGTGACTATTGAAAACGAAAGAGTTATGCCATGTAATATTCATTTGCATTTTCGAAATGAAAGCAAAAGAAAGAATATATAAGAAAAATATTGAAAAATCAAAAGGATTGTAGTATGATATAGAAAACGATTAAAGGAGGAGCGGAAATGACCTTGACGATCAAAGAAGTTGCAGGAATGGTGGATCATACAAATTTAAAAGCGTATGCCACAAGAGAGGATTTTCAGAAGCTTTGTGATGAAGCCAGAAAATATGGATTTAAGTCTGTAGCTATTAATTCCTACCCGGTAAAAATGTGCAGAGAAATGCTGGAGGGGTCAGAGGTGCTTACCGGTGCGGCTATTGGATTCCCCCTGGGGCAGACTACAATTGAAGCTAAGGTATTTGAAGCGGAAGATGCTGTAAAAAACGGCTGCCAGGAATTTGACTACCTGCTGAATGTGGGAAAGGTAAAAGAGCATGATTATTTGTATATTGAAAATGAAATGAAAGCATTGGTGGAAGTAGCAAGGAAAAGCGGGATATGTTGTAAAGTGATTTTTGAAACCTGTTATCTGACAGAAGAGGAGATTATTGAAGTTGCAAAAATCGCCGGCAGAGTAAAGCCTGATTTTGTTAAAACCAGCACAGGCTTTGGCACAGCAGGCGCTGTCCCGGAACATGTAAGGCTTATGAAAAAGTACGCAGGGGAAGATGTGGCTGTAAAAGCAGCAGGCGGAATCAGGGATTATGAAAGCGCAAAGATGATGATTGAGGCTGGTGCGACCAGATTAGGAACAAGCAACGGCATTAAAATTATAGAGGATATGCAAAAACTGGGCATTAATTAAGAAAGGGCCTGATATGAAAGATAAAATAAAGGTTTGCCTGATCGGCTGCGGACGGGCGGGCATGATTCATGCAAGAAGCTATTCCAGATATGTAAAAAATGCAGAATTGACAGCTATCTGCGATCCCGATGAAGAAAATCTTAAGGCAGCCCAGGAAGAAGTAGAAGTTCAAAACATATACACCGATTACAAAGAGGTAATGAAGAATAAAGACATTGATGCTGTTATTGTAGTTACTCCTACAAAATTTCATCATCAGATTGTGATAGCTGCGGCCAATGCCGGTAAACATGTTTTCTGCGAAAAGCCCATGGCCATAAATGAAGAAGAATGCGACGATATGATTCGTGTCTGCAAAGAAAAAGGTGTTAAATTACAGCTGGGATTCATGCGGCGCTTTGATAAAAACTTTCAAAAGGGAAAAGCTGTTATCGACTCCGGCGATATTGGCGAGGTGACTTTATTAAAATCCAATACCCATGGACCAAGTGAGCCAAAAGCGTGGATGTTTGATGTCAGAAGCAGCTACGGACCGATTGGTGAGGTGAACAGCCATGACTTTGATACCTTGCGCTGGTATGCAGGGTGCGAGGTGAAGAAAATACATGCCATAGGCCATAATTTTCGCAGTCCGGAAGTGAAAGAACAGTATCCCGAGTATTATGATACGTGTGCGGTATTGCTGGAATTTGAAAACGGAATTGTCGGTACCATTTCAGGTGCCCAATATGTGAAATACGGATATGATGCACGTGCAGAAATATTAGGGACAAAAGGACTTGTGAAAGTCGGCACGCAAAAGGCAGATGATGTTGAAGTAATAACTGAACAGCAGAAAAACATTTCTGACTCTGTGAATTCCTGGAGAAGTCTCTTTGCAGATGCATATGTTTCAGAGGCAGATTCATTTATTGAATGCATCCTCAGTGATGGGGAGCCGGAAGTCACAGGCTATGATGGAAAAATGGCGTTGGTACTGGTTCATGCAGGCCTGAAATCGATTTTGGAAAAACGTCCTGTTGAGATTTCCGGGCATTAAAAGGAGTGATAGAATGAAAGCAATTCGATTGCTGGGAAAAGAAAAGGTAGAACTTCAGGAGATTCCGGTTCCGGAAATAACGGAAAATGAGCTGCTTGTAAAGGTGAAAGCAGCTTCCATTTGCGGGACTGACGTAAGAATGTTTAAAAATGGTTATAAAGATGTCTCAGAATGCAGGCCGCTGACATTGGGACATGAATTTGCCGGTGATATTGTTAAAGCCGGTGAAAATGTAAAAGCGTATAAAGCCGGACAAAGGGTTTCTGTTGCGCCGAATATTGGCTGCGGAACCTGCGATTTGTGCGTAAGCGGCCAGACTCATCTGTGCGGAGAATATGAGGCCTTTGGCGTGACAATGGATGGTGGTTTTGCAGAATATGTAAAGATTCCGGAAAAAGCCATTGTTCAGGGGAACGTTGCAGTGCTTGATGAGGGGATTTCCTATCAGGAGGCAGCCCTGGTGGAGCCGCTCAGCTGTGTTTATAACGGTCAGAAGCTTTTAAATGCCGGCCCCGGTGCAGACACCTTGATTATTGGAATGGGTCCCATTGGAATTATGCATATTATGGTGGCAAAGCTGTTTGGAGCAGGAAAGATTTTTGTCAATGATTTAAGTGAAGAACGCATGCAAAAGGCAAAAGAGTTGTTTCCTGATGTTATTTTGCTTCAGGGAGACGTGGAGGAAGAATTGCGGAAGACAGGCCAAAAAGGTGTAGATGTCTGCATTATTGCTGCACCTGCCGCAGCCGCACAGGCCCAGTCTCTTTCCTATATGAATATGAATGGCAAAATATTGTATTTTGGAGGCCTTCCGAAAGACAGGGAAATGGTAACAATCAATACGAACCTTATTCATTATAAGCAGCTGTGCATCCAGGGCTGTACAAAACAAAGCGTATCGGAGTACCGCTTATGTGTAAAGCTGGTAAATGATAAAAGGATCCCCCTGGAGTTAATCATGTCGGATACATATTCTATTAATTCCTTTCACCATGCGTTGGATCATGCAGCTCATGCAAAAGGGCTGAAGCATGTGATTGTATTTGATTAAAGGGACGAACCTATGAAGAATATTTATTTTATGTCCATTGATCTTGGAACAAGCTTTATCAAGGCAGGAATATATGACACAGAGGGGCAGTGTCTTGCAGCAGCACAAAGCTCTGTTCCGAGTGACAGTTCCAGACCGGGCGTGTTTGTGCAAAACGGAGAGGAAATTTTAAACAATGTTTTGTCATGTGCCAGGCAGGCTACCGGCATTTTTGGAAGTGAAAGCAGCAAAATTGCTGCAATCGGATTCACGGGACAAATGGCAGGATTTATGGGAGTGGATAAGGATTGGAATGATATTACCTCCTGGTCCTGCTCTCTGGATACACGCTACGTTCCTTACGCTGAAAAACAGATGGCAGAGCTTGGAGATGATTTTCTTGAAATCAGT
>JASGGP010000059.1:0-18764 GCA_047604985.1 Lacrimispora sp. | reverse complement strand
TGTTTAACCATATGACCAGGTCCATCAAAAACCTGATTTTAAAGGTAAGTTAAGCTCCGCCTTTGCGATGATCTGCTCCTCTTCCTTTACCTTTAAAATCAGGTTTTTGATGGACCTGGTCATATGGTTAAACACCCGTTTTAAGTTATTGATTTCATTTTTCTGCCGGTCCACTTCCATTTCATCAAACTGACCTGTTTCCACCAGCATCATATGGCTTTCCACCTTTACCAGTGGATGGAAGATGAAACGGGTGAGCATAACCGAGCAGACAAATACAAATGCCACGTTGATGCACATGATCAGAAGAATAACGGTGGAGTAATAGGGGGCCATGGCCGTCATATTATCCATCTGAAACGATCCGGCCAGCTTCCAGTCCTCTATGCCGATATCCTGGGTGATCACCAGACGGTTTTCACCGGTAAGCTTTCCCGGATTTTGGGGAGCCACAATGTATTCGTCCCTGCCGTCTAAGATATAAAAGCCGCTGTCATGGGAACTGCTGACCCCGTTAAAGTAATTGCGTATGGTTTCCTCATTGACCGTAACCAGCAGGATTGCCAGAGGCTTATACGTATTTTCATCCCGGATTTCCCGAATATAGGTAATGTAGGGAGTATCTCCGTAAAATTCAATGACTCCCTCGCTGCCTTTCATGAAAAATCCGTTTCCCCTGTGTTCACCAAGGTGCCGGTACCATTCAGACTCCAGGGCCTTATCCGCGTAAATGCCTTTGGGCGTCTTCTTGTAGGAGCTGTATATATTATGGTAGGAATCAATGATCATGACGCTGGAGATATACTCCCCTGACAGGATCATGTTGACCAGGCTCTGCTTGATGGTCCTCTGAATGGACGGGTCAATGGCCACATTATTCACATTTCTAAGAGACTCCTGAACATTTTTATCAAAATAGATCAGGTTTGAAAACTGGGTCACATTGTCAAAGATCAGGGATAGATTGCCTTTAAGGGCGCTGACCGTCTGTGTGCCTGCGTTAAAGATCTCATTTTTCGTATAAGAGCTGTTAATGACGGATATGACGGAAAAGGTGATTACAAAGGATAATAATAAGATTGTCAAATATGTAATCAAAATTTTTGTCTTAATCCTCATATTATTCCATGAAAACCTTAAACCAGCCATAGCAGCCTCCTGTTAAAACGATTTTACTTTTTTTATACTCCTATTCTAACGATTTCGGCTGAAGATGTCAAAAGGAAGTTGGGCCCGCCCTCGGGTCTGCCTGCCGGCTCACTGGACGGCTTATTTGGCCCGGTTTAGGGAAAGGAAATTTTCTCCCGGATCACCTGGATCTGTTCCCTGCTTAAGGCTTCGGTAGGAGAATTTTTATCGCCTGTATCCTGATTTTCGATAATGAGGACACTCCCTTCCTCATCCAGGGCATGGGTATGCCAGACGCCTTTCTTCACGTTATAAAGCTGGTTTTTTACCATTTTCACACATTCCACTTCTCCCGTCCGGTCTCCGTTCCCGCCTGAGACCAACACGCAGTTTCCCTCCAGCAGTACGAATACCTCATCGGTTTCTAAATGCCTTTGCATGGAGACCAATGATTCCACCCTCACATCGTCGCAATGACGCAGCACCGCCACTCTCCAGGTCTGGTAATCCACAAGAGGAGTATATCCCTTCTGCTGGATCTTAGTGATTTCAATGAATTCTCTTTCCATTCTCTCCTCCTAATTTAAATCAACGGTTATGGTATGAAGCTCCTGATCCGGCAATTTCAAAAGTTCCGCTCTTCCAATGCTCCAGCCGTCTTTCCCGCATTGGTACGGAACCCCATTTACGGAAATACCGGTTACCCTATAGGTATCCGGGTCTGAATTCCCGGGATTTTTATAGATGACTTTTAAGTTTTTGCCTGCAAACACCATGGATACCGAGGCCTGATTCTGCCCGTCAAACTGTTCTTTTAAAAGCTGTGGATTAAAGACCAGATCTCCATAATGGCCTCTGATGCCAAACATCTGAGTGACAACCGTAACCAAATACCAGCTGGCAGCCCCTGTCAGATAGTGGTACATTCCTCTTCCCCTGGCATCCACGTATTCGGGAATTCCAGGGTATATTCTGCTCTTTTCAAAATCGCTGCAGTGGTCAAACAGGGACAAAAGGGCATGGCAGGCTTCCTTTGAAGCGTTCCGCCTGTACAGGGCGTTTCCAAACATGGTGGTCATATGGGAGAACACTGCTCCGTTTTCCTTGTGTCCGTAGGCAAAGCCAAACATTCTGCCTAAATCCATTTTCACTTCATGGAAATCCGTATTTAACCGGTATCCTCCGATTTCCTTTTTATACAGGTATGCGTCGGAGGCCTTTACAATCTCTTTCACCTGCCGGTCTGTCGCAGTTCCTGACATGAGGGAAAACACCTGGCTGGTGAGCATCATGCGGACCCCTGCTTCTGTTTCTCCCTCCACTCTGTTTCCTGAATTGTCGTAGTATCCGTTGTACCAGCCATATCCTTCCTTTGAATCAATCCATTCCGTTTCCTGTATATGATTGTATATCCAGGAGGATTTTGCCCGAAGGTCTGCCTGTAATTTCTCTGCTTTTATGAATATCTTTTTTCCTGAAACATGGTGGGAACAGCTTCTGCAATAATGAGACAGTATCTCCTGTTTCTTTCTGATATCATCATAAACAGCCGGGTCCCCTGCCAGCAAATGCCCTATTTCCTCAGCAACCTCGAATTCTTTCACTCCCCTGGCTTTCAGCTCTTCCAGGAAATCGGCCAATCCTTTCAAATTATAGGCATACATACACGTAAAGGCCACGCTCTCCCCCCGCTGGGAAGCTAAGTCCAGGGCATCATTCCAGTCTGCACCCCTGATTTTTATATGGTTGTGCTCTCCCACATCATAAAAGGAGGTGAGATTCTGGACCAGTAAATGTTCCAGGACTGTTCCTGAATAAATCCGGTCCTGGTCATCCCTCAGCCGTTCTCCGTCCTCTGTCTTCCATTTGAAATCCTTTTCCTCCCCGCGGCAGACCTGCATATCCTTAAAGTAGCCGTTGTTTTCCAGCAGAATTTCAATATCGCCGGTCTGATGGACATATAATTCCGTGGTTAAAAAGGGCCATACTCCATGGTCCATCCAGACTCTTGTAATGTTGTTCCGATCCGCAATGAATTCTCCCTGTCCGTTTCCGATGATGGTGGCATTGGTCCCATCCATCCGCACTCCGCCGAAATTATCAATTAACATCTGGCGGACCCCGAAGGATTCATCATCAGCAAAGCCAGACAGTCCTGCCACAAATCTCTCCAGCCCCGTCCGCCTTTTCCATAGTCATGATGGGGCAAAAAGGAGCAGCCGTAAATTCTCCGCAGCATGGGCTGAAAGCTCACCCACCGCATCCAGAGATCGAAAACAGGATTTCCTGTCTGAAGCTTAACATTGACCTTATGATTCCAGTATTCTGCGGTCTGCTCCCAGCACCGGTCAAATGCCTGTTCATTAAGAAACGGCTTGCAGCCTTGTATCAGTTCTTCTTCCGTATTTCCATATCCCATGGCAACGACATAGGTTAGTTTTTCCTTGGGCCCTACCCTGCATTCCTGAAAGCAAAGCCCTCCCAGGGCTTCATAGCCGCCTGTTTCAAAGCCTGTTTCCTGTGGCTTTAAAGGAGTTTCATATAAGGCTTTCGGGTTTTCAAGATTGCCGCCTTCCCCGATATAATCCTCCAAAACCGGATAATATCCCACGGGACGCTGAGATTCATTTCCCCCAAACACGCCGTAGGAACGGTAATTCCGCTTATGGCCCCGTTCATCAAAGGTCATGGAGGGGGTCACAATAACTCCGGAACCGGTTGTCTTAATTCGATGGAGCAGCGCCGTCACGTGGCGGTGATCCCTGATATTGTCAGCAGAACGCGCATAGAGGGGGATGGCTGCAATTACCTGAAAGGTTTTATATTCATCGGAGATATTCTCAATCTGAATTTTCATCAGCTCCACGCTCTCACCGCTGGACGGTACAACGCTGCTGATTGATCCTTTTACGCCTGTCTGTTCCGAAGTTCTTGTAATTTTATGATGCATGAAGCCGGCTTCCACAGCCATTGGTTCCTTGTTCTCAGAAAAAAGCCGGTTCTGCTGCCAGGAGGAACGGCCGGTCAGGGACCATAATACAGTGCCGTCAATTCTGCACCATACATTTCTGGATGACTTGTCGTTATGTAGATTTTCACAGCTGACAGGAGGCATGAGAAAAGAATTCTGATCCATCTTGCTGTCCCCTCCCAGATCAGGGGATACACAGCTCATTACCCCGGACTCATTTGCCAGAGGAAAATACAAATAGCTGGTCAGTTCCGGATTTTCCATATAAAAATCACCCTGATTTCCTTTAAACTCATATTTCATCCCAATTTTCCATCCTTTCATACCGGTAATTTTCTTAAAGTATATCCCATGCAGATGGATTACTGAATTTAAATATTTTGCTGAAAAGGTGATTTTTTTTACTTTCTCAGATTTCTAACTACTAACGGGTCGAAACACGGTCCGCAAGTTTCACTTGTTATCCTGGCGGGCGCAGAGTGAACATGCAAGCTATCCCGGAGAATGCAGAGTGAACATGCAAGCATTTTTTCCGGCTCGCCGCCCGCGTAAAAAAAAAACAGGGCAAAGCAGCTTGAACTTACGCCTGTTTCGCCCTGTTTTATCCTGTTTCACTGCTTTGTCCTGTTTTACTGTTTTGTCCTGTTTTCACCGATTTTCAATAGCTATATAATTAGTAAGGATTTTTCAAAACAGCTATATCCAAGGTATCCTGCTGCTTAAAATCATCTTTCAACGGCACCTGATACTATGACAGGTATCCCTGCCACTACCTCCACAACAGAATCTGCCACAGCGGCAGCCCGCCTGTTGATTTCTCCAAGAATTCTGCGGTAAGCATTGGTTTCCTCGCTGTAGCTGTCCCCGTCTGAAAAAACCTCATTTGTCACAATGACGAGATCCTTTGCCTGATCCTTTATATGACGGATGCCCTTTAATATCTCCTCTGCCGCCGCTTCTTCCGTAAGAATAGGAGCCTCATCCGTTTCTCCGGTTCCAAAAAGCTCATTTGACACCAGATTCGACATGCACTCTAACAGGACTGCCCCGGACTCTTTTAAGATTCCCAGGTTTAAGTCTTTTAAATTTCTATAGCATTCCACAGTTTCAAACTGCTTCTTGGCCCTCATCTTTCTATGGCGCTCAATCCTTTTTTCGCATTCTTCATCCCAGGGCTTCATGGTGGCGATGTATATCCGCCGCCTTTCTCCCATATCCAGAATCAGGCCTTCCGCATATTCTGACTTTCCGCTTCCGCTTCCTCCTATAACCAGGGTAACCATTAAGCGCCTCCCATTGGCTTATACTCTTCTATATGTATTTCTTCAAAGGAACTCATTTTCGTGTAAACGCCGGCCGCCATATCAAGAAGCGGAACCGCTGCCACCGCCCCTGTTCCCTCTCCCAGGCACATGCCGGCCTGTATGAGGGGAGAAAGTCCCAGTTCATCAAGAAGATATCGCCCGGCAGGCTCTGCGGACACATGGGAAGCCAGCATATAATCCCGGCAGCCCGGATGAATTCTCTCTGCACATAAGGCAGCGGCCGCGGAAATAAATCCGTCCACCAACACCGGAATCCGGTAAATGGCTCCGCCTAAAAATACGCCGGTCAGCCCTGCAAGATCAAAGCCACCCACGTTGGAGAGAATATCCACAGTATCCCGGCATACCGGTCCATATTGGTCCACGGCCCCTTTTACAACATCAAGCTTTCTTCTTAAGCCGTCCTCATTTAAGCCAGCCCCACGGCCGGTCAGTTCCTCCGGGGCTTTGGAAAGGAGTATGGAGCAGACAGCGCTGCTGGTGGTCGTATTTCCTATTCCCATTTCTCCGGTGGCAATGAGGCGGTATCCCTTATCCCCCAGTTCTTCAACCAGCCGGATGCCTGTTTCAATGGAGCGGATGGCCTCTTCTCTTGTCATGGCCGGCTCTTTTCGGAAATTTTTTGTGCCGTAAGCAATTTTTCTTAAGACCAGGGGATGGCGATGGCCTGATTTTAGATCCCGTCCGACTCCTATGTCTACGGGAAATACATCAACTCCTGCAAGGTCTGCCATAATACAGACGCTGCTGTTTCCCTCCGTCATATTCTCGGCTACAACGGCTGTTACCTCCTGGCCCGTCTGGGTGACTCCTTCTTCCACAATTCCATTGTCACCGCAAAGGATGAGCAGGGCTTTCTTTTTAATATCCACCTTTGAGGTGCCGCATATTCCTGCGATTTTGATAATATCGCTTTCCAGAACGCCCAGGCTGTTAAGGGGCTTTGCCACATGGGCCCACCTGCTGCGGGCCATTTCCATAGCACTTTCATCGAGAGGGCGGATGCAGGATAGGTATGTATGAAGTTCTTCGTTCATGATCAGCCCTTTCCCTTAAGAGGTTTTTCATACAGCTTAAACCAGTTAAGCCCGAAATCCTTATAGCCCAAATCTGCTGTGCCCACGTATTCGTATCCTATCCGTTCATAAAGCCGGATGGCCGGGGCGTTATTCTCATAAACGTCAAGGCGCATGGTCTTTTTCCCCTCTTTTGCCGCCTCTTTTTCTCCAAATTCCAGAAGCGCTCTGCCGATGCCTGCTTTTAAATAATCCGGATGGACTAACAGCGTATGGATCACCGTCACCTCATTGGGGTCTCCTCTTCCAGGATACAGAATCATAACCGTTTTCCTGATTCTGGTTGAGGATTATGGAGCCTGCGATCTTTCCGTTCACCCAGGCCCCATAAAGCGTTCCTTCCTTTATTCCCTGCTCCCCATGGGCTCGGGTCGGATAGATGCCTTTTTTCCAGCCGGGATAGTTGGTGTGGCTTTCTAAATATTCCGTTACCGTATCGTATAAGGCCGATATCTCATCGATGTCCTGAGTTCTTCCCCGTTTGATCTCCAAGTTGTTCATTTTTATGCCCTCCATAGCTATCTTTTTTCTTCCAAAGCTTTCAAAAGTTTTTACATGCTTCTAAAAACCGCTTTGGAAAAACCGGATTTGACGGATAGTAGAAATGCGGGAAGCCTGCCAGTAAATTCTCCTGGGCGTGCACGCAGTTCCAGCTTCTGTTTCCGGCCGGCTTTCTGGCTTCCATGTGGCTGCCGTTATTGGTGCTGTCCCAATAGTGAAATTCATGGCCCCGTATGGATTCGCCCTTTTTTAAAAATGCGTTATCCTCCAAGGAAAATGCCTCGATGTAGCCAAACCTTGAGAGGCGTGACGTAGGAAATGCCTTTCCCTCTATGATACCTGTCATAGGATAGATTTTATTGTCCTGGGTCTCAAGCTCTTCATGAAGATACATGAAGCCGCCGCATTCGGCCAGTATTGGCATGGAACTGGCGGAAGCGCTGCGGATGTCCTGTATCATGGATTTATTCTGTGACAATTCCTGCCCGTAAAGCTCAGGATATCCGCCTCCCAACAAAAGTCCCCGGATGCCCTCTGGCAGCTTTTTGTCATGGATAGGGCTGAAAGGAATCAGCTTTGCCCCCATTTCTTCAAGAAGCCTTAAATTCTCCTGGTAATAAAAGCAGAATGCTTCATCCCGGGCCAGGCCTATAAGTACTTCTTCTTCAGAAGAGCTATAATGAAAGAGTGTGGCTGTACTGTCTCCGGATTCCGGCAGGGGACCTGCACTTTGGGCCAGACGGAGCAGGCCTTCCATATCAATGGTTTCCTCCAGCTTTCCCGCCAGCTTATCTAACCGCTCTTTTAATTCCTTTTGCTCCCCCGGAAGCACCAGGCCTAAGTGTCTGCTGTCCAGACGTCCTTCCTCACAGTCCGGCAAATATCCGTAAACCTTTAGTCCCAGTTCCTCCATAGCGGGCCTTAAACGGTCTGCCATCATCTGCGACGTCCTGTTTAAAATAACTCCCCGGATATGGCTGTCCTCTCTGTATTCCAGAAATCCCTTTGCCATGGCAGCCAGTGACAGACTGGCCCCCTTGCAGTCCAGGACCAGCACCACCGGTGAGTCTGCTGCACAGGCTGCCTCGTAGGAGCTGGCCCAGGTGCTGTCTCCACCCACTCCGTCATAATATCCCATAACCCCCCATGACGGAAATATCCGCCCCTTTGCCTGAGCCATAAACTGCGCCCTCACCTGTTCCTTTTCCAGAAAAAGGTGTCCAGGTTTCCTCCGTCTATGCCAAGGACATATTTATGGAACATGGGATTAATGTAATCGGGGCCGCATTTAAAGGATTGGCAGCATATTCCCCGGTTCAAAAAAGCAGTCAAAAGGCCGCAGGTCATCATAGTCTTTCCGCTGCCGCTTTTAGGCGCCGCCAGCATCAGTCTTGGGTACTCACAGTTCAAGAAAGCCGCCTCCTTCTCCTCCAAAAGACACCACATACACCGGATTCTGTCCTGTCATCAAATGATAATCTCCCAGCTTTCTGCTCCTTGCAATCTGCACCTGTACGATTTCCCCGGGAATGGAACGGGCTTTCAGCCAGGATAAGACCTCTGTTAAGGATTCCAGGGCGATTACATTTATGACGATCCGGGCTTTTGGGTTTTTCCGTAAAACCAGATTCAATATCTCTTCCATGAAGCCTGAAGTTCCTCCGATAAACACGTGAGTGGGGGCCTCCAGAGCCGTCAAGGCCTCCGGCGCCGCTCCTTCCACAATCTCTACGCAATGGGCGCAGAACTTTTCCTTGTTTGCCTTTATAAGGTCTAAGGCATCCGCCTTTTTTTCTATGGCATAAACCCTCCCTGACTTAAGGATGAGGGACGCTTCTATGGACACGGAGCCAGTTCCAGCTCCCACATCATAAAGGATGGAATCAGAATTCAGCTCCAGCTTTGATAAGGAAACTGCCCGGACCTCGCTTTTGGTCATGGGCACGTCCCCCCGGATAAACATTTCATCTCTCATAAATTACCTCTCAATCAGCACCGCTGACAGAACATCAAATTCTCTCTGCTCCAAAGCTTCCGGTGTTCCGAGGGTGATTCGTTCATCAGCATAGGAAAGCCTTTCTCCCACGGAAACCTTGACCTTTGCAAATCCCTCAGCTTTTAAAAGGCCGCAGAGGCGGTTCACCGTATTGACGCCGTCAAGCAGGGAAAAGACTCTGGGATTTTCCGCCACTTCTTTTACAATATCACTTTCCCGTCCGTGAAGGCTTACAAGGCGCACATCCTCCCAGCCTGTTTTCAGTCTGGAACACAGATAGGAAACCGAAGATATGCCGGGAAAGATTTCCGTATCATACTCCTGATCATAGGGTTCCTGATCCAGGGCTTCCATCATTCTTTTTGCCCCGCTGTAAAAGCCTGTGTCACCGGAATATAAAACAGCGATCCGGCGGCATTCCTTATGTTTTTCCAGCCAGGGCAGAATGTCCCTGCTTAAATAAAAGGGGATTTTTGCGGCTCTCGGCATGGCCTCTGAAAGGCCGGAAAGCATCCGCTCTGCGCCAAAGACCACATCACAGGATTGCAATTCTTTCCACGCTTTTCCGGTCATCTGGTCCGGACCTCCCATTCCTGTTCCAATCAGGGATATCTTTCGCTTCTCCGACAAAAAGGCTTCACTTTCCGGTGGAGAAGTCTCACTTTTCTGCAAAAACGGATCACATTTTAACAAAGAAATTTTACATTCCGACAGGACTTCCCTCGCTTCTTCCAAAGAAATCCCTTCCTCTTGTACCGGACGCCCGATAACGACTGCCGTAATGCCGCATTCCTCTGCGGCCTTTATTTTTTCCAGAAAGCCTCCGGCATTTCCAGCCTCTTTTGTCACCAGATACCGGATATGGTATTGCTTTATCATGGCCTGGTTCATTTCAACGGAAAAGGGGCCCTGCATGGCAATCAAATGTTTTCCCTTGATCCCCAGCTGCTCACAGGCAGAGATAACAGGCACAGAGGGCAGCACCCGGGCAAATACCCGGTCTTCAAAGGAATCCAGGGCAGTATAGAAAGAGAGCTCCTTGCTTCCCGTGGTCACCAGAATGTTGCCGGGCCTGTCATTTAAGAAAGAAACCGCCTTCTCTACAGAACCGGCCCATAGAATATTTTCAGGCTCCGGTGAACCATCCCAGCCGGGAGATGATTCGCGGACTACCCTTACGAGTTTTATTCCGGCCTGCCGGCAGGCTCTGTGTATGTTCTGGCTTACCACGGCCGCATAGGGGTGGGTGGCATCCAGTACCAGGGTGATGCCCTGCTGCCTGATAAACGTTTCCATTTCACAGGCATCCATGGGAGACTGGTGGATGTGTAAATATCGGCTTTCCGGCAGAACCATTTTCCCGTATCCGGTGGCAACGCTGATCCAGGCGCTGATCCCTTTTTCGTGGCAGTATTCGGCCAGGACGCGTCCTTCCGTGGTACCTCCGAAAATCATAACCCTACACATTTTTATATCCTCTCGGCGTCACCATTCTGCCGTTTATTTTCTTTGTCATGGAGCTTCCGATATAGACGGTGGTGAACATGTCCACCTGGGCGTCTCTTAATTCCGCCAAGGTCATGACTGCCATCTCCTCTTCCTCTCTGCTGATATTTCTTACAAAGCCGCAGACCGTCTCCGGACTTCTGTGCTCCATAACAATTTCACAGGCATGTTTTAAGTAATCCGCCCTCTTTTTGCTGGAAGGATTGTAAAGGCAGAGAATCATATCGGCTTTGGCAGAGGCCCTAAGCCGTTCTTCGATCAGTTCCATGGGGGTGAGGAGATCGCTTAAGCTGATCACTGCAAAATCATGTCCAAGGGGAGCGCCTAAAATTGCACCTCCGCTTAAGGCAGCCGTCACTCCCGGTATGATCTCAATTTCCAGCCCCTCATAGGGCCGGGCCATTTCCAGAATAAGCCCGCTCATTCCGTAAACACCGGAATCCCCGCTGCATACCATGGCAACAATTTTACCCTTTCGGGCCTCATCAATGGCCATCCGGCACCGTTCCTGCTCCTGCCGCATAGGGGTGGTCATCATTTCCTTATTGGGGAAATGCTCCCGTACCAGGTCCACATACACCGTATATCCCACGATGATCTGGCTCTCTTCCAATGCCTTTACCGCCCTTATGGTCATATCCTCGTAGGAGCCTGGGCCAATGCCTACCACATACAACTTTCCTGTATTTATCATAATTTTATCATCCAATCCCGGACAGCCACGGCTATGGTCACTCCGTTTAATGCCTGCTTTTTCACCAGAAGCACTCCGCCTCCCAGCTCTTTCACACAGGCAAGAGCCGCCCGCTCACAAACATTGTCAACTCCCGTCACCTGCTTTACAAAGGCGGAAGCAGAAAACTCCCCTTCCACCAGGGAAAGAGCCTGTGAAGAAAAGGTATAAAACGGGATTCCTTTTCCGTCCGCGTATTCGCAGATTCCTGCTTCTTCCTTCTTTATATCAATGCTGGCACAGGCTGCAAGGCCGTCCAGGGACAAATTCCACATAAGAAATGTCTGTTCTACGGCATTTTCAATGGTCTGTGCAGAAATTCCCTTTCTGCATCCTATCCCCATAACCAGAATCCGGGGGACCAGCCTTAGAGCATCCTTTAAAGCTTCCCTTAATGCCGCCTCTTTCGTTTTTTCCGGCTCATTCCCGACGGTGATCCAGAAATTCACCCCGCAGTCTTTCTCCATCATGAGCCCTTTGGGAAGTTCTCCTTTCACCGGAAAATCGCTGTAAAATCCAACTTTCTCTCCCTTAAGAACTGCGGAAGAAACTTTCTTTATCTTTCTGATATCCGTAAGGACAAGACCATGGTTCTTGGCAAACAAATCCACCGCAAAGCTGCCGTGATTGTCGGTGGCAGTGGTAATTACCGCCTGTCCGCCTGTGATCTCTGCTGCCCGCTCTGCCAGCTCATTGGCACCGCCTAAATGGCCTGACAGGAGGGAAATGGAAAAATGGCCAAGGTCATCCAAGACTACAACAGCCGGGTCCTTTTCTTTCCCCTCAAGAAATGGCGCAACAGCCCTTACAGCAATGCCGGCAGCGCCTATAAATATAATCCCGTCTTTTTCTGAAAATTGCTCCTTCGTCCATTCTTTTAAGGATGGAGAAAGGGGCATCATGCTTTCTCCCGCCGCCCGGGATTTTAAAAGCATTTCCGGCCCATAGCCCTGGCACTGATCTCCTGCCGCAAGGAACTCTTTCATCAGCTTTTCACAAATCCCGGCTCCGGCCTCTGTAAAACAAACAATGGAAAGCTTCATCATTCCTCCCCGGTTCCTTTCCGGAACTCTGTGGTAAAAACAGGGTCATAAAGCTTGGAACGCTCATAAGAGCTCTGGGATACCGCATCCCCTACAAGGATCAGGGCCGTTTTCCTGATGTTTTCCCGGGTGGCGTTTTCGTAAAGGCTCTCTACCGTACAGACCACGGTTTTCTCCTCATCCCATGTGGCTTTGTATACAATGGCCGCAGGTGTATCCGGACGGTATCCGCCCTTTATCAACTCTTCGGAAAGCCTCTGAAGCATTCCTGTGCTTAAGAAAATCACCATGGTTGCGCCGTGAGACGCAAAGGAAGCAATGGATTCCCGTTCCGGTACAGGAGTCCTGCCAGCCATCCGGGTGATGATAACACTCTGGGATATTTCAGGAAGGGTGTATTCCATTTTTAAGGCCGATGCAGCGCCGCAAAAGGAGCTGACGCCCGGACACACATCATAGGAAATCCCCCGGGCGTCCAGCTCATCCATCTGTTCTCTTATTGCTCCATAAATACAGGGGTCCCCGGTATGGAGCCGCACCGTCGTTTTCCCTGACCTTTCTGCTGTCTCCATTACGGAAATGACTTCTTCTAACGTCATTTTCGCGCTGTCATAGACCCGGCATTCTTCTTTTCTTCCGTCTAACAGGACCGGATTAACCAGAGATCCTGCATATATGATAACATCCGCCTGCTCAAGCAGTTCTTTTCCCCTTACCGTAATTAAGTCCGGTGCTCCCGGACCTGCACCTACTATATGTACCATATTTACCTCACAATCAACAATGAATAATATCCTGCGTCCTCCGGGATTTCCTCCAGAGTATAATAGACTTTCTCTCCCGGCATCCCGCAGTTTTCAACCATGACGGCACTGGCCTTGCAGCTTCTGATCTCCTCTTTTACTGCTTCCAGCTGCCTGCCAGCTTTCATGAGCACCTTAACGCCGGGAAGCCTTAAGGCCTCTTTTATCTGATAGGAGGCCGGAATGATGTGAAGCTCCTCCGCTCCCGATACAAGGGGAACCCCCAGCCTGGCTGCAACGGCACAGAAAGATGGAACGCCGCTTTCCAGTCTGGTGTCATAGCCTTTGTCCCAAAGCCTGTCCAAAAGATAGCTGCAGGTAGAATAAATGCTCACGTCTCCCAGGGTTATAAAGCCCACGTCCTCTCCCCGGTCTAAATGCTCCATGACTGCCTGAGCCGCCAGGCTGTGGCTTTCCTCCAGCAGCTTCTTATCCTTTGTCATGGGCATGGGAAGATAGAGGGTTTCCTTTTCCTCAATTTCCGGTACCGCCTGTCTAGCGATCTGATAAGCGGTACACAATTCTTTATTTTTATGGGGAATGGCAATGACCTTACAGCCTTTAATTCTCTTTACCGCTTTTAAGGTCATCAGCTCCGGGTCCCCCGGTCCTACTCCAATACCATACATGATCCCAGCCATGTCTTATCCTCCTGTGTTTTCCCTGTTTCCGGCTGTCCCGGCAAAAAGCTTCATAAGCGCCTCTGCCCCCGTACTGATTCCAAGTATACCGTACACCGTGGAAAATGTCACCACTTCCACATTTATGCCGCCTGCCCATAGGGAGGCATATTTCTGCATTCTGCTTACGGCCTCTTCCATAACCCGCTCCAGAAGTCCCCATTCTTTCAGTATTTCCACAGCTTCTTCCGTGGTATTGGCATTTAAAATCAGGCTTTTTTTACAGGCCCCGCTCTCAGGCAGGGAGGCTGTGCAGTCCCACAGGATTTCCATGCGGCGGTCCCCATATTTGGAATGGGTGTTTGGTACTCCGCCCGCAACCTTTATAAGCTTCCCCAGATGTCCTATGAGCAGGACCCGGCAGAAGCCTTCTTCCTTTGCCATACCTAGAGCGTCTCCGATAAAATTGCTGCAGGTAACTCCCTGGTCCATGGAAAGTCCCAGGTTTTCCTTTATAAATGCTTCTCCGTAATTTCCCGGCGTCAGGATCACCTGCTTAGAGCCTGCCACGGCTTTCATATGCAGTTCCAGCCTTATGGTGGCCGTAAGCGCTTCCTCGCTCATTGGGTTTACGATCCCCGTGGTGCCCAGAACCGAAAGCCCGCCTACAATGCCAAGCCTTGGATTAAAGGTTTTTTCCGCCAGCTTTTTCCCTTCCGGCATCCAGATACATATTTTCAGGGAGCCGTCAAAACCGGCCTTTTTTCTGATTTCTTCCACACCTTGAAAGATCATGGTGCGGGGGACCGGATTAATGGCAGGCATTCCCACCGGACAGGAAAGTCCCGGCCTGGTCACCCAGCCGATCCCCTCTCCGGCAGTTAAAAACAGAGGGGCTTCCCCGTTCCCATCCTCATGGTTCCAGGAGTAGCATTTTTCCGCCTCTTTGTCCTCTTTTCCGCTGAAATATTCCACAGAAGCAAAGACCAGAGCCTGATCCGTCACATCCGGGTCATCTCCGGCATCTTTTTTTACCGCGCAGGAAGCCATGTCCTCCTGCAGGACAATATGAAAAAGGGGAAGATCGGCTGACCTTCCTTTTGGCGTCATAAGTTCCATATGTTGTAATTCATTTCCGGTCAAGAGCATGGCTGCTGCTGCCTTGGCGGCAACAGCGGCACAGGTCCCCGTTGTGAATCCGCTTCTCAATTGGTGTTTTTCCATCTTGTACATCTTTCCTGCCCGCTCCATCGGCATATATCTTCGATGTACATTATAAAAGATTATGGCCCGGGGTGCAAGGAAATTTCTGTTTTCCTGACTTTTATGCTTCTTCTTTCTCCAGGGCATCTCTTTTCATTTCTCTTTTTTTCTTTGTGATGAGCCCTCCGATTCGTCCGCTTTCCTTTGCAGTCAGACATCTCCATCCACCGTTTATCACCTTATCGCTAAGGCCCAGTTCTGTAGCGATTTCAAATTTAAGTACTTCCTCCGGCTTCAAATTGCGGGGATCAAAGGGTTCGTTTTTCTTTCCTTTAGACATATTTTATATCTCCTTTCACAAATCTAAAGAGAGTATGCCCCCTGCCGGGAGAATTAAACGTAAATTCTTTCCGGTATTTTACGGTTAAGACCTTATTATTTATTGCAACGATATCAATAATCAGGAAAACTTTTGAAAAAGAATGGGTCTTAAAAAACTAAATATTCTATTCACTTTTTTTAAAATATAGATAGGACAGAATACATATAGGAATAAAATAAACACACCAAAATTCCAAAACCAATACCCCGATAATATTGCCGCCTTTCATGTCTGCATGAAAGACACCGAGTATGGGCATTACAACACAGGAGACTGCAAAAACTCCATGAACTAACAACAGTGATTTTAAACACTTATCCTTTTTGTCCTTGACTTGTATTGTCAAGGCTATAAAAAATGTGGAGAGTGCCATAAAAGCATAACCAAACAAATCATAATTAAAAAACAAACTGCCGAGATTTTTATAATCTAATATGGCAAAAGCCTGTTCACTCAATTTTGACAGCCGCAGAGTTGTTAATTGTGCAAAATAGACCAACCCGACAAGCACTGCATACACAGAGGAAAATGCAATTGCAGTATAACCGGCAGCTTTGCTTTCTTTAGAACCAATTGCAGAAAAAGAACAGATCATGGAAACAAATCCCCATGAAATAAAAAGACTGAAAAGATAGCTTACATCATCGCTTCCCATAACCATGGAAACTGCAAATCCAATAACTCCGATTAATGTAACAACAGACGAATACATGCCAATTCGTTTATTCATGACTTCATTTGCCATAATGCGACCTCCGAACCTGTATATGTGGCTTAATTATAGCATAACTTCGATAATATATCTATTTTCAGCATCTATATAAAACACAATCAAATAAAAAGGCCTGGGCTCAAAGAACCTGCATTCTCTGTGCCCTGACCTAAAAAAACTTCATGCTTAGTTCCCCTGCCTCCTGGGGATGATGATCGCCGCAATGATATATGCCACGATCCCCGGACCTGAACAGATCAGGACTGCCCATAACAGGCGGATGATGGTGGGATCCACATCAAAATATTCCGCAATCCCCCCGCACACTCCGCAAAGCATCTTATCCGTATCGGAACGGTATAATTTTTTCTGATTATTCTCCATTTGTCTTTCTCCTCTCTGTCCTTTGACCTGTAACCGTATTATAAATCATTGATAAAATCCACTTCAATTGCACCTGTTTTGCATTCCAGATCCATGGTTTTGTCAGCCTCGTTATCCACCCGTTTCTCGTCTTTTAAGCCTGCAATGCTTTCACTCCCGATCCTTACCGCTCCCAGGCTGCACCTGGTATTATAATTGTAATCTTCTTTTTTCCCGTCCAGCTCCATTTTGATAGCTCCAACCCTGCATTCCGCGTTGATATCGCCGGTGGCAGTCCCCGAAAAGTCCACAGCACCTACGCTGCAGAGAATGGAAAGTTCTTCCGCCCGGCCGTCAATGACTTTTATGGCGCCAACCTTTGTTTCCAGATCCATTTCATCGGAAGAAAGGGAATTGACCATAATAACAGGAGACGTGACCTCCCGGCCTCTTATGCGGTTCGGATGGCTCAGGGTTAAATCAACACTTTCAAAACGGTAATCCTTTGGCACAAGGACGGTAAACAGCAGCTGGGATTCATCTCCATTACCGGGATAAGTTTTAAGCTCCAGCTCCTCTCCGTCTCCCTGAACGCTGAATTGGGTCTTGTCTCCGTTGCAGAACACCCGGACCCGGTCAGCAGACGGATCTTCTTCAATAAGAACCTTTCCCGCCCGTGCTTCTATATCCATTTGTTTTACATCTGCGGAGGAAAAGATTTCCTGTCCTCTTTCGTCCGCATCCACGCGCATCTGGTCATAATAATGATCAAAGCCATCCCAGGCTCCGTCTAAACTGACTCCCGGAAACTCTTCTTTCCATTTTAATATTCCAGAGGGAATGACATTTGTTAAGGTTCCACCCATAATGGCGGCGGCAACAGCCATGGCTCCTCCCAACAGAACACAGACACTTCCGGCAATCAGACATGTTTTTATAAACTTTTTCATGACCGGTACCTCCTTCCATGAAATATCCTGCTGACAGCATTCATACAGCTTCTAAAGAGAAATGGAAGAAATTTCCCGTAAAAAACTCCGCTGCCGGCCAGAGCAAGAAGGCCAAGTCCTAAAAACAGTATCCCCAGACCCAAAAGCAATATCCCGCTTAAGGGGTGGATAGCCATGGAAACGAACCCAGCCGGGACCATGGCAGCTCCTGCCGCAAGGAACGCCACGGTTATTGCTCCAACGGCAACTATTGCGCCAACCAGCAGGCCAAATAATCCGCTGACCAGTCCTGCAAGGATTCCGCCGATTCCTGAAAGCAGAGGCGAAGCCACAATGATCAAAATGATCCACAAAACTATTGTCCTTCTCCGGCCGGAACGGGAGGAACCGCTTTTTCTCTCATGTTTTTCCTTGTAATCGGAAACCTCAGGAAGATCAAACCGCTTTGCCATCTGATAATTGGGGTCCTTAAAGCGCTCATCCTGATAGCCTTTTTCCGTAAACTCTCCCCCATCCTCTAATCGCCGGAAATATCCGAACGGATGATGGAAGCGATCCGTTCAGGGCTTCCAAATTCACGGATGACCTCTTCATGTCGGGTCCTGCTTCCTCCAGATAATCCCTGTAATATTCGATGGCATCCGCCTTTTCTTTCTCCGGAATATCCTGAAGAAGATTCCAGCTCTCTCATAAACTCATCCCTGTTCATACATGTGCCTCCTCAAAAATCCGGGATATCTTCTGGGAGTAGCTTTCCCACTCGCCTTTATAGAGATTCAATTGAACCCGCCCTTTTTCTGTAATTTTATAATACCTTCGGTTTCTTCCGTCAAATGCCAGATCATAGACTTCCAGACACTCTTCTTTCTGCAGCCTGCGAAGCACCGGATAGAGCGTTGACTCTGAAATTTCAATGACGTTTCTCACATCCTGGGTGATCTTATACCCATAAGTCCCTTCCTGATCCTTTGACACTATCGCCAGGACAATGGCGTCCAATAATGCTGCTCCTGTGTTAAAAACCATATGTCCCTCCTATTTCTGATTGCTGAAAAATCCATTATTTCCTCTCGTCCCCCGGAGCCTGCGGAATAATGATTGCCGCGAGGATGTAGAGAACCAGGCTGCCTCCCACCAGGGAAAATCCCATATATAAATGGAACAAGCTGCGCCATGGTCCAAGGAACACCAGAAGAACCCATATCAGCCTTATGATAACGGGATCGACCTGTAAATATTCTCCGATTCCTCCGCATACGCCGCAAAGGACTTTGTTCTTTGCGGACCGGTACAAGCGTTTCGTATTCACGACTTGTCACCTGCCTTTCTCTTAGTGCTGTACACTTCTATAATATTATTTCTTGCTTTATATTATATCCTGTATAGTATATATTATATGTCATATAATATTAGTTGTCAACACCTATTATAATTTTTTCATTGCAATCAAAA
>JASGGP010000058.1:0-18791 GCA_047604985.1 Lacrimispora sp. | reverse complement strand
ATTCTCCACCCAGGTGTTCACAGCCATGGCACCATTGCTGTCTAAATAGCGCCAGAGGTTGTCCGCACCCTTTTTCCAGGCATTTGTCACTTTATTTCCACTCGCATCGCTATAATACCAGACGCCGCTGGACTGAAACCAGCTTTCCGCCGCCCAGGCATCCATTGATGAAGCTCCAATTGCCAGCATGGCTGCGGCAGCCAGCACAATGAGACCTTTTCTTTTCATCTCTTCACTCCTTACAGGGATTTCCTTTTTTGCTATAATTTATTTTAACAATTAATCTTAAATTATTCAACTATTTTAATCTTTCAAATACCTTACAATTTCCCGCCTGATTTTCAGACAGAAAAGGCGGGTCCGTAATCATACGGATTCCCGCCCGAAATCATTTTTCTAATCCTCTATAAACCGGCGTCCCGGCCGGTGATTGCTGCTATCCTTTACCTGCAGTTATTATTGCACCTGCAGTTGCACCGGTTATTGCATCCGCAGCCGCAGCCGCACCGGTTATTGCATCCGCAGCCCCAACGGTTATTGCATCCACAGTTCCAGCAATTGTTACAGCCCCAGCCCCAATTGTTGCACCGGCTGTTGCAGCATAAATTTAACCAGGAATTACATCCACAGTTGCCTATAGAAAAGCCTATACGAAAACAAGACATAATGATACCCCTCATATTTTAATTTATACTATATTATACAGGACAGACACACAATCTGTGATTACAGGGGATTGCCGTTGCTCTTGACGCTCCCCGCTCCATCCAGTATAATCATAGAATCATCAAATGAAGAAAAGAAGGGCGGCACCGATTATGTGGATTGCAGACGGTTGGAAAGATTATGAAGTGATAGACTGTTCAGAAGGAGAAAAGCTGGAGCGCTGGGGAAATTACCTTCTTGTTCGCCCTGACCCTCAGGTAATCTGGTCTACCCCCAAGACGGAAAAGGGCTGGACCAAAAGAAACGGCCACTACCACAGGAGCGCCAAAGGCGGCGGGGAGTGGGAGTTTTTTGACCTTCCCCAGCAGTGGTCCATCAGCTATAAGGAGCTGACCTTTCAGCTGAAGCCATTCAGCTTTAAGCATACAGGGCTTTTCCCGGAGCAGGCGGCAAACTGGGACTGGTTCAGTGAAAAAATAAAACAGGCCGGACGGCCTGTAAAGGTTCTTAACCTGTTTGCTTACACAGGGGGAGCCACTCTGGCTGCCGCAAATGCAGGTGCCTCTGTCACCCATGTGGACGCTTCCAAGGGCATGGTAGGCTGGGCCAAGGAAAACGCCCGCTCCTCAGGCTTAGAATCCGCCTCCATCCGCTGGATCGTGGATGACTGCGTGAAATTCGTTGAACGGGAAATCCGTCGCGGCAGCCACTACGACGCCATCATCATGGACCCTCCCTCCTATGGAAGAGGGCCCAAGGGAGAAATCTGGAAAATTGAGGATGCTATTCATCCCCTGGTAAAGCTTTGCGGAGAGCTGTTATCCGATAAGCCGCTGTTCTTCCTGATTAATTCCTACACCACAGGACTGGCTCCTTCCGTATTGTCCTATATGATTTCCATTGAAATAGGAAAGAAATTCGGGGGAACCGTTCAGTCTGAGGAAGTTGGACTTCCCGTGAAGGACACCGGTCTGGTGCTTCCCTGCGGCGCTTCGGGCCGGTGGTCATCGTCCGCCGTTTAAGAAATTCCACAGGGCCGGAAGAAAACGCCTTAGAAAACGTCCGATTTGAAAACTGAAAAAAACACACAAAGCCGGCATGATTAAAAAAAGTCCAAAGGGAACTGCCGGATAAGCCGGGAGCAGCAATGCTCCCGTTTTGTTTATGAGCCTTACCATAGCAAAGTGGATGGCATAGAGGAAGAAGTTCTGTTTCATCCATCCTCTTGCCTTTGCAAGGTATTTCTCCGGCGCCATCAGCCACAGGCCTGCGGGAGCCAGAAGCCGGAAGCATACCACAGAGGCCGCCGCTTCTCCCTTTACAGCTCCCGGGAAGTTCACATCCTTTATGAGGAAAGCTCCCAGAAGGAAAGCTGCCCCTGCCCCAAGGCGCTTAAAGTTCCATGGCCTTTCCACCATATGTTTCCCGTGAACAGCAGCAAATGCTCCGAAAGCATAATAAAAAAGCGCATCCAGGTTCAGAAACGGAAGAGCCGCCCCCATGTATATGGCCGCCATGATTCCAGCCAGAAACAGGCCTCCTAAAAACCGCCGTTTTACCAGAAGGTAAATGAGGGGAGCCAGAAGGATCAGCAGGATCAGCTGATACAGATACCAGAAAACATAATTATAGGTATAATTTAAAATGGCATCTGAAGCCCTTAAGAATGTAAAGGGAACCTTTCCCTTTCCGATGATCTCTGACAATACGGGAATCCGGCTTCCGATGACGTACCCCGAATAGTAAAGCAGATTCCACATAATATAGGGAACCAGCACGCTCCGTATCCTGGAATTCCACTTCACCCAAAGCCGGTCTAAGGTAAAGCCCCGGAAAAAGAGATAGGAGGACATGAGGAAAAAACCGGGAACAGCGATCTGGGCCACCGTGTCTCCCAGGAAACGCTCCAGCCGGTCTACCTTATAGGCGGTGCCTGTGCTTCCCAAAAACAGCACCGCATTGTAGGAATGGACCCATATTACAAGAATACTGAAGAAAAATGTAAACCAGGTGATTTTATTACGAAATTTCTTTTCTTCCACAAGGGTCCTCCTTCCGGTGTTTTTTATATTTTATCACAGGAAAGAAAATGGTTAAACTATTTTATTCGATTATCACTGGAAAAGCCGGAAAGAATTTTAAATTCTTTCCGGCAATGTTATTATTTATTCAAACGTATACTCATCTTCAAGGGAAACGTCCGGCAATGCAGAGCAGTCTGCTGCTGTTACCTCTACCGGATTTTCACCGTCAGAATCGGTGATATAAATTGTTCCGCTGCTGTATTGGTATTTATAATCGCTGTCCACCTTGTACTTCTTGCTGGTGGTCTGGATCTTTCCTGATTCATTTACCAGGTAAAAATGGTCTGTTCCGCTGATGTTGATGCAGAATACCTGATAGTCGCTGTCTTCATCTGCCGTTACCAGCTTTCCTTCGTAATACAGATAGCCGTCCTTGTCCCCGGTGTAACCGCCGCCTTTATAGCTTCCGGAGGAATTGAAGTAATAGGTGCCCTTTTCATCGTCTGCATCGTAGACCGAGGTCTGCTTGCCTGTTTTCATCTTTCCGTCATCGTCGCTGGAGCCAAAATAAGCGGAATACGTGGTGTCCCCGAAAGTAAATCCAATAAGCCCGGACTGCATACAGCCATATTCGTCAAAGAAGTAGGAATTGCCGTTTATTTTAGAGGTTGCAGCGGATAAGGAGGAGGAATCGTCCGGTAAATATTCCGGCACTCCGTTAGAGTCAAAATAGTACCAGTAGCCGTCTCCGTCCTCGGGGGCATTGGTTCCTGTGGTGATTTCGTCACTGTCATCGGAATAGGAGGGGTGATCGCTTAAATATTTCCAGCCCTTTGCCATGGTCCCGTCATTTTCATCACCAAAGTACTTAAACTTGCTGATTCCGGTGGAATCTGCACTGGATACGCTGGCGACTGCCACCCAGCCATCCAGCATAACGCCGTTGGCATCAAAGTAATATTTGGAACCGTTAATGGTTTTGGACGTATAATCACTGTCCGCTTTTACCATCTTGCCATTGCTCTGAAAATAGAACCACTTGGCGTCATCACCTGCGGTGCTTCCCTGGCTCACATCCCCTTCTTCCGGCACATCATCGGAATCATATTCCAGGCAAAGCCAGCCGGTCTTTCTGGCTCCGTCGTTTTCATCGCCCAGGTAATAGGCAGTGTCATCATCAAAGTGCCAGCCGGTACTCATTTTCCCGTCGTCATCAAAATAATAATACTCATTGTTGATCTGCTTCCAGTCTTCTGTTGCCAGTTTTCCGTTAGAGCCCAGATAATACCACCCTTCTTCCCCTGACGGACTGTCATCCTCATCGGAATAGAGCCACTGGTTTATGAGCATCACACCGTCCTCATTGACATAGTAGGTGCTGTCGATCCAGGTATCCTTTGCCATGTCTCCGTCTGAATCCAGGTAATACCAGTTATCCCCTGATTTCTTCCAGCTGTCCGTCACCCGGTTGCCGCTGGAATCCAAATAGACCCATTCGTCGCTTTCACTGGACCAGCCTGCATCCGCCGCCATAGCCGCAAACGAGGCTCCCATGGTCATAAGGGCAGCTGCAGCTATAATCGCTGCACTGCGATATTTTTTCTTCATAAGATTCACACTCCTTTTAGCTTTCATCCTTATTTTCAGCTGTTCTTCCCGGCTGATACGTGAATCTTACGACAATAACCTTGAACAAACCTTGAAGCTATAACTGAATTTCAAAGGAGGCAAAGCTTTTTCCGTCGCTTTGTACGTGTACCTTACCGCGATGGCGTTCCAGTATGGTCCGGGCGATGGAAAGGCCCAGGCCATAGCCTTCCTTTTCCCGGCTGTGGGAGCTTTCCTCCCGGTAAAACCGCTCGAAAATCAGCTCCCTGGCCTCTTTTGATATTCCCTCACCCGTATCATAAACCTGAATCCAGATTTTTTTCCGGCTGCGTTTCACAGTGACCCTCACCTCTCCGCCGGGCCCGGAATATTTAAAGGCGTTATCCACAAAAATATGGAGCATCCTGTTTAAGGATTCCCGGTTTCCCACGCATATGAGCCCCGGCTCTACCTTATAGCCAAACTGCTTTCCCAGTTCATAAGCCAGGCTTTCATAAGGAAGCAGCACCTCCATGGCTGTTTTGCTGAAATCCATGGGTTCCATAGGAAGAACCATTTCCGGCTGCTCCAGCCGGGCAAGGCCCAGCATGTCATTGATCAGCTGGCTCATCCTTCCGATCTCCGTCTGGATATAGCCGGTCCATTGATTTTCTCCGTAAGTACTTTCCAGGACGCTTGTGTTGGCGGAAATCACCGACAGAGGCGTTTTCAGCTCATGGCTGGCATCCGCAACAAACTGCTTCTGTCTTTTAAAACCTTCCTCCACAGGCCTTACCGCCCAGTAGGATAAGCCGATAACCGTCACCAGAAGTATTCCTATGCATATGACTCCCGTGATCAGGCATATGGTCACCAGACGGGCTGTACTGTCCATCTCATGGGTACAGTCTATAAATGCGATAATATAGCCATAGGAGGTCTTTTTAACAAGATACTGGTGCTTCTCCACCATCCCCTGGGTATTGCCGCCAGACCATATCTTCTCCGCCATTTCCTTTATTTCGTTTCCGTAAAGCTGGCACTTCCATTGTCAATGATGTCTGTGACAGCCCCGGCTTCATCCAGCCTGACGGCAAAGGTACGTTTTATGTTGGATATTCCCAGGCTTTTTTTCGGCATTTTAGTCTCTGCCGGTTTTCCGTTTTCCCCTGACGGCTCCTTGGAAAACTCCGGCCGTCCGTTGTCCTCCACCACCCGTTCCAGGATGGCAGCCGCCTGCCTTCTGGTGCTCACCGTCATGGAAATATTAATGGCAAGAAGCATCAGGCAGAAGATGATCCCGACACTGGACATGGCGATACAGATAAACTTAAGTCTTACCCGTTTTATCATGCGGTCTGCTCCTCTAACATGTATCCCCGTCCCCTGACGGTCTTAATGGTGGTACTGCACTCCAAATAGGCCATCTTTTTCCGAAGAAATGATATGTAAACCTCCACCTGGTTATATTCTGCCTCGCTGTCATATCCCCACACCTTTTCCGCAAACAGCTCCTTGGTGATGATCTGCCTGCAGTTGGTAAAAAGCAGCTCCATAGCCTGGTACTCCTTGGCTCCCAGCTTAACTCTCTGGTCCCGGCAGCAAAGCTCACACGTATTTTTATCCAGCTCCAAATCTCCATAATTCAAGATATCGCCTACAAATTCTCCTTTTCTCCTTCCCAAGGCCCGTATCCTGGCTAAAAGCTCTCCCATGGCAAAGGGCTTTGACAAGTAATCGTCGGCTCCTGTGTCCAGCCCCGTAATCCGGTCCTCCACCTCTGCTTTTGCCGTAAGAAGCAGTACGGTTGACTGGATGCCCTCTTTCCTCAGCTGGCGCAATACCGATAAGCCGTCTTTTCGGGGCAGCATAATATCCAGAAGTATGATATCATAAAGCCCTGTCACGCCGTAATCCACCCCTTCCTCTCCGTCATGGGCAATATCCACTTCATACCTGTTTTGTCTCAATATTTCCGCAACGGCCGCAGCTAAGGGCCTTTCATCTTCTACCAGCAGGATTCTCAAATTGATCCCATCCTTTCCTCTCTATTCATTTTTTTCTTATCATCTCTTTCTATTAAACCCAATGGCCGTGATATTTTATTGAAAGTTTTATGTACTTTCTGTGAAAAAACAATATACTTCAAAAAAAGGCCGGTAAGGCCGGCCTTTTTCTGTGCAATGGAATTTATGTGATGTTCAAAAAGAAGAAAGCTGTGCTTTGTTTACGGATACAGAATAATCCCTTTTCCTTGAAGAAACCTTGAATGTTCAGCACATTTTATCCAGAACAGAAGCAGAAACCTTTTCATTGTTTTTATTGCAGGCTTCAAAGTATCTTCTGTAATATTCCGTATACATTAAATCGATTAAAAAAAGCTGGCTGATCTCCGAAGAAGTGGAGCCTCCCTGCAAGGGGCCTTCGTTGGCACCGCACAGAAGCGTGATATCGGAAAAAGCGGTCAGAGGAGATTTCACAAACCTGGTGACGCAGACCGTCGCCGCTCCCCCCTTTTGAGCAAGCTCCGCCACGTGAATGGTGTCCTTTGTGGCGCCGGAATAGGAAAAGATCACCGCAACCTCTCCTTTTCCCATCATGGAAGCCACCATGGCCTGCATGTGGGAATCCTGTACACAGTATACTTTCGGTTCAATCCGAAGAAATTTATTAGCCGCTTTCATGGCTGACAGCATGCTGGCGCCCACGCCAAAAAAGCAGATCCGTTTTGCTTCATGGAGATAGCGTATCACCTGGTCAAACTTTTCCTCATCAAGGAGAGAGTAGGTTTCCTCCAAAGCGCCCATGTTGGTATTTAATACTTTCCGGGACAACTCTGCAAAGGAGTCCTCCAGGCTTATATCTCCCTCCAGACGGCCCTGTCCTGTCTGTTCATCGTTAATGCTTAAGGAAAGCATCATCTTAAACTCCTGATACCCCTTTAAGTCAAGGGTCTTGCAAAAGCGGAACACGCTGGTGTCCCCCACCTCACAGGCTTCCGCCAGATCCGTAATGGACATGAATAATACTTCCCTGTAATTTTGCAGTATATAATCGGCCACCTTCTTTTCAGCCTTTGTAAACTGATTGTATTCTGCTCTGATTTTTGTCAAAAAATCTCCCTGCATGTTCTCACTCTCCCTTTTCCCTGCCTGTCACTTAAAAAACAGGCAGATACGTTCTCATCAGCCGCCGTCATTCCTTTTATAAGAATAAACAAGAAACAGGACTTTGTCAATTTAGAGATTTTCTATCATTATTTTATTGGAAATACCCCTGTATTTCAGACTAATTTCACATTTCAAACACAAAAAAATGATACGCTGGTTTATATATACTTATTATACAAAGGAGGAATTGGAAATGAATATTTCAGGGGTATCAAATTCATCATCCTATGATGACTGGAAGCTGATTCAGGCACAGAAAGAAAAGGAACAGAAAAACACGGAGCAGACAGGTGCAGCATCCGGAGCCCAGGTTACGGCAGTGGAGAATACAACAGATTCTCTGTCACAGTCGGAAAAGGTATTGAACATAACAAATACGGATACAGTAGAAATCAGCGACGAAGGCAGAGCTTACCAGCAGAAGGCGCAGGCAGCAGGCCCGGACGGCCCAAAACCGCCGGTCTCAGACTCATCAGACAGCTCCGCAGAAAGCTCCACAAATCTCTCCACCCTGACAGAAGAAGAGATTCAGGACTTAGTAGATGAGGGAACCATCACCCAGAGTGAAGCCAATACGGAGCTGGCAAGAAGAACTGCCGAGGAACAGGCGAAAAAAGCGGCAGAAAAGAATGAGAACGGAGCAAGCCTGTATCTTGATGAAGAATAAGCATTTTCAGTGCTTCTACCCCCTGCCCCTCACCATGAAAGGGCAGGGGGATTCTTTTTCCCAGCTTTCCTGTAATATTCCATTTTCTCCGGGGAGCCGGACTGCCAGTCTTGGGAATTGTGAATTTTCAGTAATAGTTATTATTTTTACTTGTAATTTAATAATGAATGAGTTATAATAAGGACATCAAAAAAATAATTGGAGGTGTTCTTATGACAGATAAAAATCTGGAAATTACGAAACAGCCCGAAAGGCAGCAACCCACACTTATAGTACCTGTTGTAGACATTAACGATATCGCCTGCTCCCCGGAGTTTTCTGACAGCTGCAAATCCTTAGAAGACGATGAATAACCTAACCCATTATAAATTTGGCTCCATGCCAGATTCACTGACCAAAATATATACATAAAAAGTATCATGAATAAGGAGCCTAATACTTTCCTTATTGATGGTACTTTTTTATTATGGCAGTGCAATCAGGGGAGAAAATCCAGGAAAATAAGGCTTTTTCAGCAGAATCACGTAAAAATTAAAATATTTTTCACATATTTTTCAAGCCTAATGCGTAGGGTTTATGATATAATAGGAACGCTTTGATTGATTGCGTCATATAAGGAGAAAGAAAATATGAAAAAAATAACTCGCGCCGCCGGTCTGTCCCTCGCTTTGCTTCTTGCAGGGTTTTCCTTTTCAGGCAAAGAGTCGGTTCTTCCAGACAAGCTGGAAGCATTCTCTTCCGACAGCGGACAAGCTCTGACGGCGATGGCCCTGGGTCCGGGCCTTGTAAACTTATCCCCTGCGGATGAGTTTTCTACCTACCAGTGGGGACTGAAAAATGACGGAGAATTCCGTCTTATGGAATTGAAATCCAAATTTAAATCCGTGGATGATATTTACGACGGAAAAAGATCCGGCACAGGCCTGGGCATTCCCCAGCCCGGACCCGGCAACTATGAGTCCACAGTAATCCAGGCCACTACAGGAATTGACATTGATATACAGCCTGCCTGGAAGCTGTATGACCAGGCTCAGAACAAGCGCTCCGTGATCGTCGCCATCATTGATACCGGCATTGACATCAATCACCAGGAGCTGCAAAACGCCATCTGGACCAACCCCGGAGAAATCGACGGAGACGGAATCGATAATGACGGCAACGGATACGTGGATGACATTCACGGCTGGAACTTTTATGCAGGCAATAACCAGATCTTTACAGGAAGCGAGGACAGCCACGGAACTCACGCAGCAGGAACCATCAGCGCTTCCCGGGGCTCTTACGGCATTGCCGGGATCACAGACAACAATTATGTGAAGATCATGTCCTTAAAATCCCTGGGCGGATCAGACGGCGTGGGCTCTCCTGGAGCGGTTATACAGGCCATTAAATACGCCGAGGCCATGGGTGCCTCTATCTGCAACCTAAGCATGGGAACCTCCTCCTACAGCGAAGAGCTGGCACAGGCCATCCAAAACTCCGGCATGCTGTTTGTGGTTTCCTGCGGAAACGGGGGAATCTCAGGGCTCGGCTACGATACGGATACCTATCCCGTATATCCGGCTTCCTTTCCCTATGACAATGTGATCTCCGTGGCAAATCTGCTGTTTGACGGCAGCTTAAGCAAGGATTCCAATTACGGAGCCGCCAGCGTGGATATTGCAGCTCCAGGCAGCTATATCTTAAGCACTATCCCCGGAAACGCTTACGGCTTTATGAGCGGCACCTCCATGGCTGCGCCCATGGTGACCGGAGTGGCGGCCATGCTCTACTCCTACCGGCCGGAAATCAGCCTGGCAGAGGTAAAGAGCATTCTCTTAAATTCCAGCAGAAAGCTGGACAGCCTTACAGGAAAGACGGTAAGCGGCGGCCTTTTGGACGCTTACGCAGCCCTGAGCTGGCAGTAAACAGGGAACACGTTACTGTCAAAATAAAGAGTCCGCCTGTGGACTCTCGCGCCGGAGCGCGGTTGCTTTAGCAATCCTGCTTCCCTGGCGCGTAGTGCGCCTCCCCGGAGGGTTTTTATCGTATAGGACGAACTTTCCTATACGATAAAAAAGATGTGGAGAAAAGGATCAAATATCCTTTTCTCCACATCTTTTTATTTACTGCTCCAGCGATCTCCACCGGAAGTTCGGAATAACGTCGGACCATTTATTGATTCCAATGATGGACTTTGCAAACTCCGAAGACTCTAAAGTGTACTTCTTCTTGTCAATATCCCGGAAAACTACCCAGATCTTGCGGCGCTTTGTAGCCACAATATCATCTCCCCTGTCCATGGAGCATTCCCAAAGGCCAAAGGACAAACCGCTTCTCACCTCTAAGGGGGCATCCACCTGACGGCTTAGGATATAGGCATCGATATAGGGATTGCTGTCAACCATGTAATAGGAATAGGCATAAGCAGCAGCCTGGATCTGAGCCACATTGCCCCGTGTAGGGCTGGTTGCCGTAAAGCCCTGCTCTGTCAGTATGATATGACGCACCTGGCCGGCAGGGGACTTTAAGGCGTCCTGAGCCATGTAATCCGTCAAGGTCGTCAGATTCTTAAAGTTGATGACAGGAGAATTAAAGTCATTAGTAATCAGTCCGGTCTGGTCATCATCCCAGAATTCCGGCTCTGTCATGGGACAGGGATAGGGGTGATAGGATAAGCCCCAGTCCATCTGGCCCTGGTCATTGGCAATGGAGTTAAAGGTATCCACAATGGCTCTTCCGCCGTATTTTAACTTGTTGTCGATCTCATTGTTCCAGTTGTAATCAAGGGAATAGTAAACCCGGTCATTGGCACTGGTGCTTTTAATGGCCGTGTAGAATACCCGAAAAGCATCCTGGTAGGCCTGAACATAGCTGGTGATGTCCTTTTCGCCCACGTAATTCCACTGCTGGTTATTGATCTCATTGCCGATGATCCAGTTAGAGATCTTGCCGTGGTTGGGGTTTGCCCCATTGTACCGCTCGGCCAGGAAAGAGGCGATGGCTCTTGTCTGGTCCAGGCCGTTCTGTGTGGCCGTATTGAACATGTAATAAAAGGCCTTGGAGCTCTTCTTGGTGCCCGGATAAATCAGGTCCGGCGTAGCATCGTTCCAGCCGTTTAAAATAATGGCGGTTACGGTCATGCCCTTTCCGGATAATGCGCTGATGGTGCTGTCATAGCTTTCGATGACATTTTTATCAAAATGATAGGTCTTCCCGTCATACTGGTAATCAATTCCCTGACCTAAAATCTGGTGAAAGGAAATGTTGGTGGCAACGTGCTTAACCCCTAATTCAAAGGCGTCTCCCAGCATGTTGAGCTGAATGTTCAAGCCCTTTTTCGTGAGGGGATCATTAAAAGCCTTGGTGTTGGACGCAACCAGTTCAGGATTTGTAATGTAATGGGGCTTGCTGATCTCTATGTACTTCGTTCCATCCCATACGGCTACAACGAACTTGCTGTAAAGCCTGTCATTCACCGTATTGCGGTTTAAGGGAAATGTAAATGTGGCCGAAGCTCCCGGTGCGGAGGAAGCCGCATAATCCGTTCTTCCTTCCAGACTGTTCTGGTAAGGCTGCAGCTCCACCAGATAGAGAACTCCGTCGGTTCCTTCCATATTGGCGCTGCTTGATACCTGGACCGTCACATTGTTCTTGTCGGAGCTCACAAGACAGGACTGAATCGTGGCCTGTACTCCGGCGGCATCTACCTCTGCCAATGAAACAAAAGCAGAAGCGCAGCATAAAAATGCGGCGGAAAGCATTCCTGCAACGGCTCTGCCCATAGTTATTTTCTTCATCTTCCCATCCTCCATGTTGTCATAATCAGGTTCAATTACAATGATAACCAATTTTCCCATCATTTACAATAAAGTTTTTATTACGTATTTGTAATAAAACCGTAAGAGCAGGAAGTTCATGTCCTGATTAATAGACTACAAAGCTATGGGCGGTGACCACATCCAGCCAGCGGCCGGTCTTTAACCGGTTGGTGAAAGCATCCACCGCTTCCATTCCCGGATAGAAAGACATTTGATACGCTTTCTTCCAGTCCTTATAGGAAACCTCATATTCAAAGGAATCCGGGAGAGAAATATGGCATTCTTTCACATGCTTTAAGGATTCTTTCGTCTTTTCTTTCAGCTCCTCCATTACCTTTTCCGGAGAAACGCAGTAAGTGGCTCCCCCTGTCCCCCGCTTCGTCCTTACGGCTGTAATGCCGGGCACCATTTTCAGGGACGACTCACAAATTGCTTCATCTCCTGATAAAAATACAGCGGGAACGCCCAGAGAAGCGGCAGTATAGCTGTTAAGCATGAATTCGCTCATCACCTTCCCATTAAGGAAAATCTGCCTGCTGTTTCCCGTAGAGGTATGGCTTAAGGTAAAGCGGGGATCTCCGGCGGGCCCATGATAGCCCACATATAAAACAGCGTCAAAGCTGGAATCCAGGCCGTACATCATGTTGTAGGGATGGCCGCTTTTCCCCCGGATCAAAACCACATAAGAGGGCATGGACAGGGGATCAATGTTGGACGCGTCCCCGTGGCCGTCCTTTACCACGATTTCCTCTGCTCCCGCTTCATGGGCGGCCTCGCAGACAGCAACCACCTCTTTTGTCATCTGCTCTGCAAACCGTTTGTAGCAGGCCTCATTTTTATGGGTCTCCTCGGAAAAGCTCACGCCTGCGCACCCCTCGATATCGGCGCTGATAAATAATTTCATGGTGATTCCCTCCTCTTATGCTCTATTTTCCTGCTTCCAGAGAAAACATCTCCGTATACTTTTTCCTGTCAAAGATCTGATTATATACCAGGTATTCATAATTCTTAATCAGCTCCTGATAAGGGCTTTGAGCGCTCTCTAAGGATGCCCAGGTATAATAGGTTCCCTCCTTATCGTAACAGCCTAAGGGATGGACCACCGGAAAGGTATCTTCCATGGACAGAAGAAACTGCTGAAAGGTTGTCATTTCAAGTCCGGCTCTTTTTAATACCTCTGCGGATAAGTAAACGGCTCCCATTTTCCCCTTATTCTCTGCCTTTGTCTCATAATTGGTCCAGATGATAAAAGGAGTCTGGTACCACATGAGGCGTTCCTCATCCGGCACCTCATCGCTTGGCACGCCCGATATCTGGTCAAAAAATTCATCCTCCACACTGGGCTGATGATCTCCGAAAAGGACAATCATGGTGGGCTCTTTGCTCTTTTTAAAATAAGAAATCAGATATTCCAGGGCTTCATCAGAGCGCTTCATCAGGGATAAGTACTGATCAGCCTTCGGATACTTGCCTTTTAAATCCCCGGTCAGCCACACCTTCTGCTGGAAATTATCATACAGGGACTCATAGCCTCCGTGATTCTGCATGGTCACATTAAAAAGGAAAAGCTTATCCTCCGGGTTTTCCTTGGCTTCTACCTGTTCAATCAGCTTTTCATAATCCGACTGATCACTGACATAATTGCGCAGCAGCTGGCTGTCCCCATATTCGTCAATGTCAAGGAATTTATCTATGCCCATATTCCGGTAGACCTCCGCCCGGTTCCAGTTTTCCCGGGGATAGGGGTGCATGGCAACGGTTTCATAGCCCTGAGACTTTAAGGTACTCACGAGGCTGTATGTATGGGGCTTAACATTAAACTGATAGGCAATGCTGTTGGGCTGAAGGAGAGAAACAGAGTCCCCTGTAAGAAATTCAAATTCAGAGTTGCTGGTCATGGAACCGAAAACAGGGACGCAAAGGCTTCCCTTTACCGTATTTTCTTTCAGACTGTTTAAAAACGGAAAGTAATCCTGATTCGTCTCAAAATCCCCCGCTACCTTTAGATCGGAAAAGCTTTCATTCATGATGCAGATGATATTTACCGGAGTTACGGCATTTTCCCCCTCCACATCTCCCGCTCCGGCACAGGCCATAAGGACTTGATTCTCTTCATTAACAGCTTCATAAATCCCTTTAATCTTTGAAAGGCTGTAGCCCTCCGGCTTCTTTTTTACCGCATAGTTGCAGGAAACAGCGGTTGACAGAACGTAACCGTATTCCTGATATGTTTCATTTACTTCCCACATATTGATTCCAAGATTTTCATAAGGAATCAGATATGTATAGAACCACAGCCCGAAGCTGGCGGCAATTCCTACGCTTCCTCCGGCAAAAAGCAGCCGTTTTTTTCCGCCTCTCAGCTTCATGGGAAATATCAGGGCAAACAGACAGATCGCCTGGACCCCCAGGCATGCTAAATACATTTCCCTTGTTAACGATATTTCATAATTGCCCGCCACGCTCATGGCAGTCCCAAAGGCCAGCACATCCCAGAACATAATGGGTCTGTCCCTGAATCCCACCACCAGACATTCAGCCACTGAAATAATATACAAAAATATGGATACAGCTGGGATTGCAATCCTGGTACTTCCGCTGAGGGCAAAAACCACAAGGTACAGCACGTAAATCCAGCCTATATTCAAAGCAGCATAATAAGGGGAAACCGAGGCCAGATTTCCTGTTACGTATTCCAACAGGATATAAGACATGCAGGGGATCAGCAGCAGGATTATGGTTGTTATAAAAATCTCGGCGGTTTTCAGCCGCTTTAAAAGTTGTTGATTTATCACAATATCATCCTCTTTCTAACAGCAAGTTAGTTTCATCGTACCACAAAATACCCCTGCCATCAATAGACAATTAATAACATTATTCATTGATTCCGCCGAAATACCATGCTATAGTGAAATTATAACCGCTCCCAAAAGGAGCTCACAGATCAAGGAGCTGTATGTATGAATACCAATGAAAAATGGCTTCAATGGGCCGTCGAGCTGCAGAGCACGGCACAGGCCGGACTGTTTTACGCAAGAGATGAATTTGACAGGGAACGATACGAAAGAATCAGAGAAATAGCGGCAGAAATGATCAGTTATAAATCGGAAATCCCCATGTCAAAGGTAAAAGACTTATTTTGCAGCGAAATCGGCTATCAGACCCCCAAATTGGACAGCCGTGCCGCCATATTTCAGGATGATAAAATTTTACTGGTCAAGGAAAGAAACGGAACCTGGTCATTGCCGGGAGGCTGGGTTGATGCCGGTCTTTCCGTTAAGGAGAATATTATAAAAGAAGTAAAGGAAGAGGCCGGACTGGACATCACGGCTGACTTAGTCATTGCCGTACAAGACAGGGAAAAACACAATCTGCCGGTATATGCTTATAAGGTCTGTAAAATATTTCTCCTCTGCACAGCAGAGGGCGGCAGTTTTCAGGAAAATATTGAAACCGTGGAAAGCGGATATTTCGCAGCTCATGGGCTGCCGGACCTGGCAGAGGAAAAAAATAACGAGGAGCAGATCAAAATGTGCTTTGATGCACATTACGCTTCTGACTGGAAAACATTATTTGATTAAAATAAGGAAAACTTCAGGCCTTTCCAGATATAAAAAAGAGCTGCTGCAAAATAATTTTGCAGCAGCTCTCATATTTTTACCTGTGCGGTTCTGAATCAGCGATTACTCAATGATCGTAGCAACACGGCCTGAGCCTACGGTACGTCCGCCTTCACGGATAGCGAAACGAAGACCCTGCTCCATAGCGATCGGGTGGATCAGCTCTACGGACATTTCTACGTTATCACCAGGCATGCACATCTCTACGCCTTCTGGAAGGTCGCAAACACCTGTAACATCAGTTGTTCTGAAATAGAACTGAGGTCTGTAGTTGTTGAAGAAAGGAGTATGACGTCCACCTTCATCTTTTGTTAAAACGTAAACCTGTGCTGTAAACTTCTTATGGCACTTTACAGAACCTGGTTTAACGAGACACTGTCCTCTTTCGATGTCAGTTCTCTGAACACCACGAAGAAGTGCGCCGATGTTATCACCAGCCTGAGCCTCGTCAAGCAGCTTACGGAACATCTCGATACCAGTTACAACAACCTTACGGGTCTCTTCGCTGATACCAACGATTTCAACTTCATCAGATACGTGTAATGTACCACGCTCTACTCTACCGGTAGCAACGGTACCACGGCCTGTGATGGAGAAAACGTCCTCGATAGGCATAAGGAATGGCTTATCTGTTTCACGAACTGGGTCCGGAATCCACTCATCTACTGCGTCCATTAACTCAAGAACCTTATCGCCCCAAGAGCAGGAAGGATCTTCAAGAGCCTTTAATGCGGAACCCTGGATGATTGGTGTATCATCGCCTGGGAACTCGTACTCATTTAAGAGCTCACGGATTTCCATGTCTACCAGTTCAAGAAGTTCTGAATCGTCTACCATGTCACACTTGTTCATGAATACAACGATGTAAGGAACGCCTACCTGACGGGAAAGAAGGATGTGCTCTCTTGTCTGAGCCATAACACCATCAGTTGCAGCAACAACCAGGATAGCGCCGTCCATCTGAGCAGCACCAGTGATCATGTTCTTAACGTAGTCAGCATGTCCTGGGCAGTCAACGTGTGCATAATGTCTCTTGCTGGTCTCGTACTCAACGTGAGAAGTGGAGATTGTGATTCCACGCTCTCTCTCTTCCGGAGCCTTATCGATATTCTCGAAAGCTACTGCCTGTCCAGTACCTAATCTTTCATGCAGAGTCTTTGTGATAGCTGCTGTTAAAGTTGTTTTACCGTGGTCAACGTGACCGATGGTGCCGATGTTACAATGTGTTTTGTTTCTTTCAAACTTAGCTTTAGCCATTTTATAACGTCCTCCTTAATTATGCTCTTTCCGAGCTTTGTTTTTGTGTTAGGCTGTTTTTTATTATATGCTATTTATGCACTATTTTCAAGCCTATTTCACGGATTCCAGGCAAGTTGGACAGCCTGGAATCCAATGGAACCTGTTAGGAATTATTTGCCCTTTTTCTCGGCAAGAACCTTTTCCTGTACATTCTTTGGAACCTGCTCATACTTCTCGAAGAACATGGAGTAGTTGCCGCGTCCCTGTGTCTTGGAACGTAAGTCTGTGGAATAACCGAACATATCTGCAAGGGGTACATAGGCCTTAACCATCTTACCGCCTCCGATGTCTTCCATACCTTCGATACGGCCGCGTCGGGAGTTGATATCACCGATAACATCGCCCATATATTCCTCAGGCATGGTAACTTCCACTTTCATGATCGGCTCAAGTAAGATTGCGCCGCCCTTGTTCATAGCATCCTTAAACGCCATGGAACCAGCAATGTGGAACGCCATTTCACTGGAGTCAACCTCATGGTAGGAACCGTCGTATACGCTGGCTTTTACACCCAGTACCGGGAATCCGCCCAGAATACCGGACTTTGTGGCTTCCTCAAACCTTCGCCGACTGCCGGGATGTATTCCTTAGGAATAGCGCCGCCGACAACCGCAGATTCAAATTTAAATGTCTCTTCGCCGTTGGGATCCATCGGCTCAAAGCGAACTTTACAATGTCCGTACTGACCACGTCCGCCGGACTGCTTTGCATACTTGCTGTCAACATCAACCGGCTTCGTAAAGGTCTCCTTGTAAGCAACCTGAGGAGCGCCTACGTTGGCTTCTACGTTGAACTCGCGGAGCAGACGGTCTACGATGATCTCCAGATGAAGCTCGCCCATACCGGAAATGATAACCTGTCCGGTTTCCTGGTTGGTCTTCGCGCGGAACGTAGGATCTTCTTCTGCAAGCTTTGCCAGTGCCTCGCCCATCTTGCCCTGACCTGCTTTGGTCTTTGGCTCGATAGCGATATCGATAACTGGCTCCGGGAATTCCATGGATTCCAGAATTACCGGGTGCTGCTCGTCACAGATAGTATCGCCTGTTGTGGTCACTTTAAAACCAACAGCCGCGGCGATATCACCGGAATATACCTTATCCAGCTCTGATCTCTTGTTTGCATGCATCTGAAGAATACGGCCGACACGCTCTTTTTTGCCTTTTGTTGCATTGAGCACGTAGGAACCGGAATTCATGATACCGGAGTAAACACGGAAGAATGCCAGCTTACCAACAAAGGGGTCTGTCATGATCTTAAATGCAAGAGCTGCAAACGGCTCTTCATCGGAAGAATGTCTTTCGATTTCATTGCCTTCCATATCGACACCCTTAATGGATGGGATGTCGGTAGGAGCCGGCATATATTCAAGAATCGCATCAAGGAGCTTCTGAACGCCCTTGTTTCTGTATGCGCTTCCGCAGCATACAGCAACAGCTGTGCACTCACAGGTTGCTTTTCTCAGTGCTTTCTTTAACTCTTCTGTAGAAGGCTCTTCCCCTTCCAGATACTGCATCATCAGCTCATCGTCTAATTCGCAGATCTTCTCTACAAGCTCGCCGCGGTAAAGCTCTGCGTCATCCTTCATATCCTCAGGGATATCGGTAACGGAGATATCATCACCCTTGTCGTCATTGTAGATATAGGCTTTCATCTCAAACAGGTCGATGATTCCCTTGAATTCATCCTCTGCTCCGATTGGCAGCTGAATGCAGATAGCATTCTTTCCCAAACGGCTCTTGATCTGTTCAACAGCGCCATAGAAATTCGCACCCATAATATCCATCTTGTTGATGAATGCCATACGGGGTACGTTATAGGTGTCAGCCTGACGCCATACGTTTTCGGACTGTGGTTCTACACCGCCCTTTGCACAGAATACGCCAACGGCGCCATCCAGTACGCGCAAGGAACGTTCAACCTCTACGGTAAAGTCAACGTGCCCAGGAGTATCAATGATG
>JASGGP010000057.1:0-18849 GCA_047604985.1 Lacrimispora sp. | reverse complement strand
AAGGTATGATATGATGGATAATGATCTTCCTTAAGCTTTCTGGGAGTCGGCATTCAGCAGCCCATGTCTTCCTGGGGAAGCCTTTTGCAGAACGCCCAGGGAACCATGCAGAACACCTTTCACATGGCGCTGATCCCCGGCCTTCTGATTATAATCACGATTTTTGCCTTTAATAAGCTGGGAAACCTGCTCCGGGTTTTCGTGGAACCGAAAATTATGAATGACGAGAAAGAGTAAAGCGAGGAAACAGGAATTGGAAGAGACAAAGAAAAACGATGATAAGATCCTGTCCGTTAAAAATGTCCATACCACCTTTCGCACCCACGGGAAATCGGTAAAGGCAGTACGGGGCGTAAGCTTTTACGCGGGTCAGCAGGAAATTCTGGCTGTTGTGGGTGAATCCGGCAGCGGAAAAAGCGTTCTGATGAAGTCCATCCTGGGCCTGATGCCGGAGAATGCGGAGGTTGCTGCGGACCAGATCCTGTTTATGGATAAGGATCTGCTTCAAATGACTCCGGAACAGTTAAGACGGATGCGGGGAAAAGAGATAGCCATGATTTTCCAGGATCCCATGACTGCATTGAATCCTGTGAGAACCATAGGCTTTCACCTGATCGAAGTGCTTAAACGGCACAGGGGAATGGATAAGGGGGCTGCCTATAAGGAAGCAATTGCTGTTCTGGAACAGGTCGGCATCCCGTCTCCGGAAAAGAGGTTAAACCAGTATCCTCACGAATTTTCCGGGGGCATGAGGCAGAGAGTATTAATTGCCATGGCACTTTGCTGCCGTCCCAAGCTTCTGATTGCAGATGAGCCTACGACAGCTCTGGATGTGACCATTCAGGCGCAGATTCTGGACCTTTTAAAAAAGCTCCAGGATGAGACGGGAATGAGCATTATACTCATCACTCACGATCTGGGAGTGGTTGCAAGCTTAAGCCACCGGATCATGGTTATGTACGGCGGACTTGTGATGGAAGAGGGGACGACGGAAGAAATCTTTTATGCGCCAAAGCATCCCTATACCCGGGCTCTTCTTCAGGCCATTCCCAAACCCCAGGCAGGCGGCCGGAAGCGGCTGGAGCCTATTCCCGGCATGGCACCGTCCCTGGTGGACCCGCCGGACGGCTGTCCATTTGCAGAGCGCTGTAAATTTGCCTGTGAACAATGTGAGAAAGGAATTCCCCAGTACCGGGTATATTCGGACACCCAGAGAGCCATGTGCATCTTTACGGCGGAAGAGCTGGATGCAAGGGAAAGGAAGGTGCAGTGACATGGATAACAGGAACCAGGAAATCCTTCTGGAAGCCAGGGAGCTATGCAAGTATTTCCCTGCCAAGGACTTTTTCGGCCGCAAGAAAGCGGAAGTAAAGGCAGTAGACGGCATTAATCTTACCATCCGGAAGGGGGAGACCTTTGGACTGGTGGGAGAATCGGGCTGCGGAAAATCCACCCTTGGACGGACCCTGATCCGCATGTACGATCCCACCGGCGGGACCATTTTATTTAAGGGGCAGGACATCACCAATGTAAAAGGGAGGAAACTGCTTCCTATTCACCGGCAGATGCAGATTATTTTCCAGGATCCCTATTCTGCGCTGGACCCGCACCACAATGTGCGGGAAATCATTGGAGAGTCCATGGCGGCGGTATCCGAAATTGCGGCAAGCGAGGTGGACGGCAGAATCGAAGAGATGCTTAAAAAGGTTGGAATGAAGCCGGATGATATGTACAAGTATGCATATGAATTTTCGGGAGGCCAGCGCCAGAGAATCGGAATTGCCAGAGCCTTGGCGGTGGAACCGGAATTCCTGCTCTGTGACGAGCCCATCTCAGCTCTGGATGTCTCCATTCAGGCCCAGGTAGTGAACGTTCTGGAGGATTTACAGGAGGAAATGGGGCTTACCTATCTGTTCGTAGCTCACGATTTATCCATGGTGCGTCACATCTCCACAAGGATCGGCGTGATGTATTTAGGCAGGCTGGTGGAGGTGGCAGACAGTGACGAACTGTATGAAAATCCTCTTCACCCTTATACAAAGGCATTGCTTTCCGCAATTCCGGTGGCTGACCCGGCGCTTTCTGCAAAATCGAAGCGCCTGATGCTTCACGGCGAGCTTCCCAGTCCCTTAGATGTGCCCTCAGGCTGCCACTTTCATACCAGATGCATGTATGCGCAGGAAGGGTGCAGCAGGGAGGTGCCGGAGATGGAAGAGGTTTCTCCCGGACATTTTGTGGCCTGCTCCTGCTTGTCCTCTATTATGTGAAAAGAAAATAATCCTTGACTTTTTAAACAAAACTTTTTATAATAACAACAATTAAAAAGACTAAGCAAAGACGCTTAAGGAACAGACTCTAAGGCGTCTTTTTGCATATTTATGCAAAAAGCTCACGGGAAGGGGATGGAATTATGCCAGATATGGTGAAAGTTGAGAACTTAAAAAAGAACTTCGGTGATCTGGAGGTTTTAAAAGATATAAGCCTTACGGTAAAAGAGGGGGAAAAGCTGGTCATCATAGGCCCTTCCGGTTCAGGGAAATCAACCTTTATCCGGTGTATCAACTATTTAGAAGAGCCCACCAGCGGAAAAGTTACCGTAGCAGGCACGGAAGTGACCAAGAAAAACCATTTGGATATGGCAAAAAAGTATTCTTCCATGGTATTTCAGCAATTTAATTTATATCCCCATCTGACTGTCTTAGAAAATCTTACCTTGGCGCCCATCAAGCTGCAGCATGTTCCCAAAGAAGAGGCAAAGAAACTTGCCATGAAGTGTCTGGAGCGGGTTGGCTTAAAGGAAAAGGCAGGAAATTATCCGATTCAGCTTTCCGGAGGACAGCAGCAGCGAGTGGCAATAGCCCGGTCATTGTGCACCAAACAGCCTCTGATCCTCTTTGACGAGCCTACTTCGGCATTAGACCCGGAGATGGTTCAGGAGGTTTTAAATGTTATGGTGGAGCTGGCTCACGAAAATATCACGATGATCTGTGTAACTCATGAGATGGGCTTTGCCCGGCAGGTGGCGGACCGTGTAATCTTCATGGATGGGGGATATATCCTGGAAGAGGGCACGCCGGAACACTTCTTTACTTCTCCGGAGCACGAGCGGACCAAAGCGTTTTTAAGCAAAATCCTTCATTAAGGAATTGTTTAAATAATAAAAATTTGAGGAGGAAATAATTATGATGAAAAAAATGTTATCACTGGCTCTTACACTTGCCATGGCTGCATCCCTTACGGCATGCGGCTCAGGAACTTCCGAAACCACGGCAGGAACCACGGCTGCTCCTGCGGAAACCACCGCGGCGGCAGGATCTACAGAAGCGGCAGGGGGCGCCACAGCTGCAGATGTACAGAAAATCATTGACAGAGGCGTTTTAAAGGTTGGCTGTAAGGCTGATATTCCCAAGTTCAGCTTACAGAATACGGCAACCGGAGAATACGAAGGTTTTGAGGATGATTTAGCCTATGAAATCGCCGGTTCCATTTTTGGCTGTACCGCTGACGAAGCAAAAGAAAAGAAACTGGTTGAGTTCCAGGGAGTGACCGCTAAGACAAGAGGACCTCTCTTAGAGAACGGAGAGATCGATCTGGTTATCGCTACTTTCACCATTACCGATGAAAGAAAAGAAACCTATAACTTCTCCACACCTTACTATACCGATGCAGTAGGACTTCTTGTAAATAAGGATTCCGGCATCACTTCCATTGAAGACTTAGACGGCAAGATCATCGGTGTTGCCCAGTCCTCCACAACAAAGGACGGCTTCAAGAAATACGTAGACGAAAAAGGAATAAAGGTTAATCCGGAGTTCCAGGAATTTGACGGCTATCCTGCACTGGCTCAGGCATTGGCTACCAAGCAGATCGACTGCTTCTCCGTAGACCGCGCTATTCTTGCAGGCTATGTAAATGACGGAAATCAGATTCTGGAAGACCGGTTTGCAGAACAGAACTATGGCGTTGCCGCTGCAAAGGAGAACACGGGGCTTGCCGCTGTGGTAGAGAAAAAGGTTACTACTATGATTTCTGACGGTTCCTTAATGGCTCTTCAGGATGAATGGGGATTACAGTAAACCGTTTGTAAAGGAAAATTGACATGATAAAAGGTCTTTTTGATGTAAAACGCTGGAATGCTCTGTTCCAGGCTTTCCCCGAATATTATATACCGGGCTTCCTTATGACGTTAAAAATATCACTGGTGGGACTGGCGCTTGCGCTGGTCCTGGGAGTGATATTTGGCATGCTTTCCACGGCCAGTTTTAAGCCATTTAAGATACTTTCACGAATTTATGTGGAATTCATACAGAATACGCCTCTGGCTGTGCAGGTGATGTGCTATTATTCCGTACTGCCCATGGTTTTCTCCAGTTCGGGCTTTCGGATCCCTAAATTCGTCCTGGGAGTTATCGGAGTGGGCGTTTACCATGGCGCTTATATATCGGAAGTCATAAGGACCGGAATCGAAGCAATACCAAAGGGCCAGTCCGAGGCGGCTGCGTCCCAGGGTTTCTCCTATTTAGAAACCATGTATCACATCATTCTGCCCCAGACCATTAAGATCATCATGCCGCCTCTCGCCAACCAGGCCTTAAATCTGGTGAAGAACACCTCCATCCTGGCTATGGTAGCCGGCATGGATTTAATGTACTTTACGGATTCCTGGGGAGCGGACCGGGGCTACTTTGCCCAGGCCTATTTTACCAGTGCATTTATGTACTTTATCATCTGTTTCCCGCTGGCAAGGCTTGCCCGATATTTAGAAATCCGTTCCATGCGGCTGCCGGTTGCAAAGAAGCTTGATCTGCAGGCAGATGAGGAGGGCGCATGATAGAGTTATTTCACCAGATATTTACCCCGGCCAATGTGATCTTCATGCTGAAAGGCCTTCGGATGACGGTTATCATTGCTGTTCTGGCTACGGTCATCAGCATATTTTTCGGTCATCTTCGCCCTCATACGCACCTATTCAACCGGGAAATGGAAATGGGCGGCGGCTATTATAACCGCTTATACGGAGTTTTTCCGATGTACCCCCAATCTTTTGTGGATTCTTTGGATCTATTTTACCGTTAAAGGGAATAAAGTAGGAGTATCGGTATTTGCTATTTCCCTTTTTACCTCAGCGGTCATGTCCGAGATATTCCGCGGGGGCTTAAACTCCATTCCCATAGGCCAGTTTGAAGGAGCCAGATCTCAGGGCTTCAGCTTTATAGAAACCCTTTGGTATATTGTACTTCCGCAGACCTATAAAAAGGTCATACCGGCGCTCTTAAGCCAGGTCATCACCATCATTAAGGATACGTCATTCTTAAAAATGGTAGATGTGATGGAGTTTATGAGAAACTGCTCCGTTGTGATGGGAAGCATATATGATGTGCGCGGCATGCTGATGCTGTTCGGCTTTGAAGCCCTCTGCTATTTTACCATCTGTTTTGCACTCAGCTGTGCGGTGAGAAGATATCAGAAAACCATTGTGACCGGTTAGGGAGGAACTATTAATATGGAAAAGTTTACAATCACGATTACCCGTGAATTCGGAAGCCTGGGGCGTTCCATTGCAAAGGAGCTGTCCAGGGAGCTGGGCGTGGAATTCTACGACAGGGATATTGTGGAAGAGGTTTCGCAGAAGCTGAACCTTCCCATTTCCCAGGTAAGCGATGAGGAGGAGAAGTCAAAGCATAGTTTTTGGCCCAGAATGTTCCCTTTGGGAACGGACGAAGACTATATCCAGGATATTATCTTTGATGTACAGAAGGACATCATTCTGGACTTGGCTAAAAGGTCCAGCTGCATTCTGGTTGGACGGTGTTCTGATTATTTATTGGAGCATGAAAAAAATAACATCAACATTTTTATCTACGCGCCCTACGCGAAAAGGCTGGAAAACTGCATAGAAACTCTCGGGATGACGGAGAGCGAGGCAAAGCGGATGATAACATCCGTTGACAGAGCAAGAAATATCTATCACAAGAAATACGCGGGCTTTCTGCCCAATGATCCGGAACATAAAAACCTGATGATTGACTCCTCCCTTTTGGGAGTGACGGGGACGGCAACGCTGATCGCAGATATGGTGCGGAAGCTGTACGGGTAATAAAAAGGCCTTTTTGGTGAAAACAGGATTTGCATGTCCGGTCTTTCGCTGAAAGGGTCTGTTTTATTTGACAGGAATTTACGCGGCTGAAGAACCGGGCGAACATATCGGCATTCATCCGGCTGCTGCTGTAACGGGCGGAATTCGCGGAGCATGTGCCCCGCCAGAGGAGGAGGTAAGGAGATGCGCTATAAAATAAAGAAGAAGCTGGTTCCTATAGGCCCGGAGGAAGAGGTCGGGGAGGGGGAAGCCCTTGTGGAAATCATGAGCAGGGAGAATTTCTGGAAAACATATCATACCCGGTACCAGGACCATCTGCTTAAAAAGAACCTGGAAAGGGCCCAGTACTGCAAAGCGGATTTATTGAAGGATTGTATCATAGGAACCTTTGTCATTCCCGTAAAAAAGGACCTGCTGGGAAAGCCGGTTGTGTTCGGCTATTACATGGACCGGAAACAGCTCATATTCGTAGATGACAGCGGCGAAGCGGGGAAAATGCTTCACGAGATCGAGCGGACCCAGATTCTTGAAAAGACCTGCGTCTCCCACCTGCTTTTTGAATTCCTGGAATACCAGGTCCGTGATGAGGTGCTCTTTTTGCAGACCTATGAAGAAAAGCTGGCCGGGCTGGAGGATCTGGTTGTGAGCGGAAAGGAAGGCCGGATGGATATTCCAGCCGTCATATTAAAGGCCAGAAAAGAGCTGGCAAAGCTGTCATCCTATTACGGACAGCTTTTAAATGTGAGCCAGACCTTAACGGAAAATTACAACGGCATGCTGGAGGAAGAGGAACGGAATCTGTTCCACTTATTTTCGGGGCGGATGGAGCGGCTGGTGGAACATGGAAAGGAGCTGCGGGAGTATGCCCGGCAGATCCGGGAAATGCACCAGACCCATCTGGAGATAAAACAGAACCATGCTTTGTCCTTTCTGACCATAGTGACAACCATTTTCATGCCCCTGACCCTGATTGCAGGCTGGTATGGAATGAACTTTAAGCACATGCCGGAGCTTAACTGGCAGTATGGATATGCGGTCTGTGTCCTGATCAGTATTGTTGTGATTGTTGGAGAGGTGTGGTATTTTGGGAAGAATGGGTGGTTTAAAAAGAATTAAATTGGCTCTTAAAAAATAAAACGATAGCCCTTGACATTAAAAAGAAAATCTGCTATAGTTTACTTTTGTGTGAAACGAGAGGATGAAGGTCTGAAACGTGCCTGGTACCTCTCGTTTTGTTTGCGATAGTGTGTGTGCGGCCGTCGGCAACATAGGAACCCGGCTGCCAGTGAGAAAGGAATTAATCATTTATGGAGACAGTTAGATTTGAGGAATTAGAATTAGATGAAAGAATTCTGCGGGCAGTAGCAGATATGGGATTTGAAGAGACATCTCCGATTCAGGCCCAGGCTATACCGGTTCAGATGGAAGGCCGGGATATCATCGGCCAGGCCCAGACAGGAACCGGAAAGACGGCAGCCTTTGGAATTCCACTGTTACAGAAAGTCGACCCTAAGTCAAAAAAACTTCAGGCGGTAGCCCTCTGCCCAACCAGAGAGCTTGCCATTCAGGTGGCTGACGAAATCCGCAGGCTTGCAAAATATATGCACGGTGTCAAGGTGCTTCCTATTTACGGAGGACAGGACATTGTGAAACAGATCCGTTCTTTAAAGGACGGCACCCAGATCATCATCGGAACTCCCGGTCGTGTTATGGACCATATGCGCCGGAAGACCGTGAAGTTTGACAATGTTCATACGGTAGTCATGGATGAAGCCGATGAAATGTTAAATATGGGATTTTTAGAGGATATGGAAACCATTTTAAGCCAGCTTCCGGAAGAGCGCCAGACCGTTATGTTTTCCGCTACCATGCCTCCGGCCATTATGGAAATCGCCAGGAAGTTCCAGGAAGATCCGGTAACCGTAAAGGTGGTAAAAAAGGAGCTGACTGTTCCCAAGGTAACCCAGTACTATTATGAAGTGAAGCCCAAGAGCAAGCTAGAGGTTATGTGCCGTCTGCTGGACATGTATGCGCCTAAGCTTTCCGTTGTTTTCTGCAACACCAAAAAGCAGGTGGACGAGCTGGTGCAGGCCCTTCAGGGACGTGGATATTTCGCAGAAGGTCTTCACGGAGATTTAAAGCAGATCCAGCGTGACCGGGTTATGGGCAGCTTCCGGAACGGAAAGACAGAAATCCTTGTGGCAACCGATGTGGCGGCCAGAGGAATTGATGTAGACGATGTGGAAGCCGTATTTAATTATGATCTTCCCCAGGATGACGAATACTATGTACACAGAATCGGACGTACAGGCCGTGCGAACCGGGAAGGCATCGCTTTCAGCTTTGTGGTTGGCAAGGAAGTATATAAGCTTCGTGACATTCAGCGTTATTGCAAGACTAAAATCATCCCTCAGGCCATTCCATCCTTGAATGACGTAACAGCCATTAAGGTGGATAAGATTCTGGAAAGCGTGGCGGATACCATCGGCGATACGGATTTAAGCCAGATGGTAAACATCATTGAAAAGAAGCTGATCGAAGAGGATTACACTTCCCTGGATCTGGCCGCAGCCCTGCTGAAAATGATGATGGGCGAGGAAAACGAGGATGTTATCGATACGAGAGAGCCCCGCTCTCTTGACGAGCTGGATAATCATAATCACTATGACTCAGGAAGCCGCGGACGCAGCAGCAGAAGCAGCAGCGGCCGGGGAGGCAGATCTGAGTCTTCCAGAGAAGACATGGCCCGCCTGTTCATCAACATCGGGAAAAACCAGAACGTGAAGCCGGGAGACATCTTAGGAGCCATTGCCGGAGAATCCGGAATGCCGGGAAAGATGGTCGGAAGCATTGATATGTATGACAAGTATACATTTGTTGAGGTTCCGAGGGAAAATGCCGATGCAGTGCTGAAAGCCATGAAAGATGTGAAGATTAAGGGCAAAAATATCCATATGGAAAAGGCCAACGGAAAAGATAGATAAATTTCCGGGAGCCGGGCGGAGAAGGAAGATGAAATATCTTACCGGATGCGCCCGGCTCCTGTTTTTTTATGCGGAGGCGGGCGGGGTGACTGGATATGCTATATATGGCTGCATGTTCACATCCGGCGGTTGTGGGGATGATAGTTATAATAGTTATGGAGATAACGGGCAGGATAGCGTGGGAAACGTGTGGAGCGGATTTTGGCCCGTTGGCTTTGGGATGAGGGGCAGCTTTCAAGTGATTACAGGCGAGGGAAAGGTTTTCTTGATTCTTAAACGGAAAGAAGTTACAATAGGAGAGGAGTCTTTGCTGCTGGTTTGAAAGCGGAACAGTTTGGAGGATAATATGTCTGATTGGAAGAAAAATGATAAAATAGAGGTAATAATTGAAGATATAAGCGAAACCGGGGAAGGAATCGGCAAGACCGACGGATTTACCTGGTTTATTAAGGATACAGTCATCGGAGACAGGGTAGAAGCAAAGGTGATGAAGACCAAGAAGTCCTATGGTTTTGCAAGGCTGGAAAGGCTTATGGAGCCCTCTGAAAGCCGTGTAGAGCCCAGATGCCCGGTAGCAAGGCAATGCGGCGGCTGTCAGCTTCAGGCCATGGCATATGAAGAACAGCTTCGGTATAAGGAAAGAAAGATTTACAACAATATCACCAGGATCGGCGGTTTCTCCCAGGTCCCTATGCTTCCGATTATGGGAATGGACGAGCCGTGGAGGTACCGGAACAAGGCCCAGTTCCCCTGGGGAACGGATAAGGACGGGAATATTATTACAGGATTTTATGCAGGACGCACCCATTCCATTATCGGGTGTGAGGACTGTCTTTTGGGGATAGAGGAAAACCGTGAGGTTTTAAAGCGGATCAAGGCACATATGGAGCGCCATCATCTCCTGCCTTATGACGAAGCTTCTCACAAGGGGCTGATCCGCCATACCTTGATCCGTAAGGGATTTAAGACTGGAGAACTGATGGTATGCCAGGTGATTAACGGCAGCAGCCTGCCTCACAGTGAGGAGCTGGTGAAAAGCCTGCTGGAGATTCCAGGGATGACAAGCATTTCTGTGAATATAAACAGGGAGCAGACCAATGTGATATTGGGAAGTAAGGTGGAAAACCTTTATGGGCCCGGGTATATTAATGATTATATAGGGGCTGTGAAATATCGCATATCGCCGCTGTCCTTCTATCAGGTGAATCCGGTTCAGACGGAAAAGCTTTACGGTACGGCACTGGAATACGCCGGACTTACAGGTGGGGAGACGGTATGGGACCTTTATTGCGGCATCGGAACCATTTCCTTTTCCTGGCCCAGAAAGCAAAGGCGTATGGAGTAGAAATCGTACCCCAGGCCATTGATGACGCCCGGGAAAACGCCAGATTAAATGGCATGGACAATGTGGAGTTCTTTGTGGGAAAGGCGGAAGAGGTCTGGAACAGTATGAGAAGAATCACATACATGCCGATGTCATCGTGGTCTACCTGCCCAGAGGCCGCGATAGGTGTGCCTGGATACCATTGTGAAAATGGCGCCGGAGAGAGTGGTGTATGTGAGCTGCGATTCGGCTACGCTGGCCAGGGATTTGAGGTATCTGGCGGACCGGGGGTATGAGGTGGTGAAGGTCAGAGGGTGTGATATGTTTCCGCAGGCGGGGCATGTTGAAACCGTTGTATTGCTGGAACGGAAAGGGCAGTAAATCAAAGGGGCACGGGTCTTTGAATGGTGATATGCATGTGTGTTTTTGCGGGTAGTTATGGTGAAATAAGTTTCTGTTACAGTGGTGGGGTAAGGAAAATGACCATGTAAGATGTATAAAGAAAAACGGAAACAATAGAGTTCGTTTTGATACATGAGGTAATGAATTATGAAATTACATTATATACTCATCGTCAAATATTATTAGATAGGACTTGGGTTTTGATTAGAGTGAAGAAAATAATAAAAAAATATTCGCAAGTGATAATCCGGTTATACTATACAATGAAAAGTTAAAGTCATATGAACTTGAAGATAATTATATTACCGATGAGAATAATTTTATTTTTTTTCCTACTACGTACTGTTTCTAATGATTCTTCCTTCGAATAATACAAAACTAGTTGATTTTGAAGAATATGCTGATTGTATTATTGATGGCGCTGAGGAGTTAATTGATTTTCAGAATTATGGACAAATGATCCAAGCATTGAGACAGGTATTTATGTAATTGGAAAAATCATCATCTGTTGGCTGGAATGTTTATGTTTGTATGTGACAAGTTCAATTAGTTTGTTAACATTACTGTTTTCCATATTGAATTACCTCTTTTTTACATAAAGTAAACTACCTATTAGCTAGTCTGCCTATTATTATTTCATTTTAAATTGATATATCATTAACTTTACATACTAGCATTTATTATGTTACAGATTATGCTCATTATGTAGTATGAAAAATTCTCGAAGAATCTGATATATGATATGTAAAAAATCAGGAATATTTTATTATGTTAAGACATATAATCTTTAGCAAACTCATTAACATTTGCATAATGTTTAGGTAATATTCCAGCTCTATCATAATTCTTTTTATATTTTTCGAGGGCATCATCAAAAACCTTTATATTTTCAAATAAATCCTTTGGATTGAAGTTAAGCATAATATCAAAATCTTCAATTTCAACATCACTAGCAATATCATGAGCATATATTTAAGGGAACACAAATTCATAAATGAAGAAAGATACCCCATTATAAGCTGCTTCTTCAACCTTATTTCGCCAATTTGAATACATTTCCTCATATGTACCCGCTATATTTTCTGTACTTTTCCCCTTTTGCTACCGAAATGTAATCCTCAACATAAAGTATCATTGATTTTAGATTCATATGATTTCATCAACAGCTTTACTATGGATAATAGAATTTATATTTTCCATAAATAAAGGGGACATATTTAGGGTTCTAATTCCTTAAAGTTCTTTTAACCCAGCTTAAAATACATTCCGTTATAGCATTACAGTGTCTAACAAACAGCTTATTACATACGCACCATTAGTCCTCGCCTCGAAACTGAATTTGACAAGCAGGTCTGTCCAAATGCAAGCTTTGCATTTTTTAGAGCCTCCTTTGCTTTCTTAAATCTATTGTCAGATTTAAGAAAATCTAATACATCTGCTTTTATTTCTTCGAGTTTTTTAGTGCAGACTCATCTTGCACATAAACTATCTTGGAATTTAACAATTTAGATAAATGTGCATGGTTACACTCAGCGTCACCTTTCAGCATATCCCAATTCGTACAATAAATATCGTACCCTATGTTAGTATCATCTAAAATAAATCCACATCCTAATTTCCATCCATCATCATTATTGATTAATATCAGTAAATTAATCCGATTTATCGTATTCATCTCCTGTGGCAAATGAGCCATAGATACCAATCAATGCTAAAGAATCTAGACAAACCATCTCGCTTTTAATTATGGAATCTATAATTGTTCGATTAATTTTGTTCATATTGTCCCTGCCTTTCAAATTTTTATTCTACTTTATAAATAATCTTCGTTACCAATTTCAATCTGCCTTACTCTTTTTCAATATATTTGCCCGCACAATAATTATATAACATTATCTCTTTTATTAATACTTCTCATTGTTCAATCTACTCCAATATCTTCTAATTTCTTCCACTAAATGGTCCTCATATGAACCATATCTACCAGAATCTTCAGATATTCCGTATGCCTCTCTAAGAAAGTTGGCCCATTGACGCAGCCATTTCCTGAAGACACATAATTTGGTTCATTAGATGGTGTAAGTCCATAATCTTGCCATGTATTATAAAACTATATTTCACCGCATACAGAATGCGTCGTCAATTGTGCCGGAAGAGAGGATAACTTGACCGACTATGAGGAGAGGAGAAAAGCAGCATTTGAGGTTGTGATAAATAAATACGTTTTAGGAAAGCATTAAATGGTATTGGAGCATATTTTAACAGATTCAGTTGGCAAAGAAGCCGAAAATGGTTTTTTGAGCAAATGTAAGAAAGACAACATGGCAATCCAATTGTCGGATCAAAGAAGAGGGAAACACGGGAGGTGCTATGAGAGGAATGGATTATAAATAAAGCAGAAAGACAAATGCTCTTTTACAATGTTTTTACAAGACAATGCTTAACAATATGATATAATTGGATTATAAGGGCTGGAAGGAGAATCAACAATGAAGTTAAGCAGAGAAGAGAAATCATGGATATTGGTTGATTGCGGAGATTGGCTCAACCAATGGCTGTCACCACTGCATTACTGCCGATTATGTTCGGAATGTTTGACAATGTGAATACAGCATGGATCTGGGGTATTTTAACTCCATTGCCAGTATTTTAGTGGCGGTTTTAAGTCCGGTTTTAGGTGCCGCTGCTGATTATAAAGATAAAAAGAAACGGTTTTTTGTATTCTTTACCTGTCTGGGTGTCCTTGCAACCGCTTCGCTGGCGTTTATTCCTCCCTCCAGCGGACAATGGCAGCTTTTAATTCTTTTTTTTATCCTATCAGCTATTGGATTTGCGGGATCCAATATTTTCTACGATGCATTTATCGTTGATGTTACCAGTGATGAGAGAATGGATAAGATTTCTTCCCTTGGTTTTGCGTTCGGCTATATATCCAGTGTCATACCTTTTGGCATCAGCCTGGTGCTCATTTTTCTTTTGGGGATGGACAAATCAATCGGATATCAGATCGGATTTATCATTACTGCTTTATGGTGGGGGCTCTTAACATTCCCTATGATAAGAGATGTAAAACAGATTTATTATGTGGAACCCGAACAACATCCGGTAAGAAACAGTTTTAAAAGGCTGTCGGCAACGTTTAAACAGATCAGGCAGTATAAAACCGTATTCTACTTCCTTGGTGCATATTTTTTCTATATTGATGGTGTGGATACCATAATTAAAATGGTGGTTCCTTATGCCACAGCTGTCCTTGGAAACGATGCACTGGATACATTTTCTTTGCTGGGAATCTTACTGATTATACAGCTGATCGCCTTTCCCTGTGCCATTTTTTATGGAAACCTGGCGAAAAGGCTTTCTGCCAGAACCATGATTATCATCGGAATATTTACTTATATAATTACCTGTATCGCCGCATTTTTTTTAGCTTCCCTGTGGCATATTTTCATTCTTGGAGCCATGATCGGCTCTGCACAGGGAGGGATTCAGGCCCTAAGCCGGTCCTATTATGCTAAGATTATTCCCAAGGAAAAATCCAATGAATTTTTTGGATTTTATAATATATTCGGTAAATTCTCAGCCATTATGGGTCCAACGCTGATGTCCCTTATAACAGCCATTACCGGCAATGCCAGATGGAGTATTTTGGGAATTATTCCTCTTTTTTTAATTGGATTATTGATTTTTATGACACTTCCTAAAGAACAAAAATAAGATGAAAGATGATGGAGCTGGAAAAATGAGCAAAGGAAAAGCAAAGCATTTGGTAGTGATCTCCTATGATGCATTTTCTGAAGATAACTGGGAAAAGGCAAGTCGGCTTCCCAACCTTTCCCAATTAATAAAAAGCGGAGCCTTCAGTACAAAATTAAAAAGCGTCTATCCGACTCTTACCTATGTAGTGCATACCACTATGGTGACCGGCGTTTATCCGGATAAGCATGGAATCTATCATAATAACCCTCTTCAGCCTTTCATTGATGAAGAAGAACAGGCGTGGTTCTGGTTTAAAAAGGATATCAAGGTACCTGCTGTGTATGATGCTTTGAGAAATTGTGAAATGAAATCAGCCGGAATCCTGTGGCCTGTTACCGGAAAGGCCTCCATTCACTATAATCTTCCGGAGATAAAAGCAATCGGACGTGAGAATCAATCTATTAAGATCTTAAAGAATGGAAGTCCATTTTTTTGCATGGGGCTTGAGAAAAAATATGGGAAATTAAGAAAAGGGATTGAACAGCCTTACCTGGATGATTTTACAGCCATGTGCGGAAAAGACACCATTCTAAGCAAAAAACCGGAACTTCTGATGATGCACTTCATTGAACTGGACGATGCGAAGCATCATTATGGGATAGATAGTCCTGAGATTGATAAGGTTCTGATCCGGATGGATGAAAGAATCGGTAAGATTATCGAGGCAGTCCGGGAGGCAGGCATTTTTGAGGAAACGGTTTTTCTGGTGCTGGGTGATCATGGGCAGAAAAATGTAAGGTACAAGGTGAAGCTGAATCAGTTGTTAAAAGAAGAAGGTCTTATTTATGAAGAAAAAGGGAAAATGTTTTGGAGAGCCTATATACAGTCTGCAGGAGGGTCAGCCTATTTGCACTTAAAGGAAAATGACGAGGAAGCGAAGCAGCGTGTACTGCAGATTCTTCTTAAAGCGGCAGAAGAGGAGAACCTAGGCATTGAGAGGATCTATACCAGAGAAGAACTGGAACGTTTTCATGCGTTCCCGGTTTCGGGGTATATGCTGGAAGCAAAGACTGGTTATTGTTTTGATGACAGCCTTACCGGGTCCCTTGTGACTGATCTGGAGAAAGAGAATAAAAAGTATGCAACTCATGGGTATTCACCGGAGAAACCAGAGTATCGATGTGGCTTTGTAGTATCAGGAAATTGTATTAAGAAAGAATACCAGTTGGGAGAAATCCAGATGGTAGATATAGCTCCTACGATTGCAGCAATTCTCGGCATTGATTTCGGTCCTTGTGACGGCAGAGTGTTGGAGGAGATATTCAGAATTAATACGAACGCGTAAAACACCTGGGAAGAAGTATGCCTTTTCGGTATTATTTTTACTCATTCAAGGCATGTGGAGACAGTTTGCTTGTTAGAGAAGGAACATGATAAAGTTTTTAGAAATTGATGATATGATATATATGTGAAAGGAGTGGGATTTTTGAAATTAAAAAATTTTATGCGTCAGTATCCCCTGTGCTCTTTCTTTTTTATGGCATACGCGTTTTCGTGGATAATGTTAATTCCTTTCATTTTATCCCAATGGAATATTTTGCCTGATACTAAGGGGTTCCAAGTTTTTTTCGTCCTTAATCCTTTTGCCGGTCCGACTCTTTCAGCATATATCATGAGCCGCATAACCGGGGGAAAAGACGCCTGGATAAATATAAGAAAACGTTTCAGGCGCTTCAAGGCCGGTTGGATTATGTATGGGTTCATCTTGATCGGAATTCCGCTTATGATGTTGCTTGGGATAATTATTTTCCCCGGCGCTCTGGCTAGCTTCAAGGGATTTCCGCCTGCATTTCCTGCTGCATATATACTCTCTTTTATTGCCATTTTCTTTGGCGGCGGACCGCTCGGCGAAGAAATAGGCTGGCGTGGATTTGCTCTTCCAAGAATGCAGGAGAGATATGGGGCCCTAAGATCTACTCTTCTGCTCGGGGTCTTGTGGACTTTTTGGCACCTGCCTCATTTTCTTACAACGGCTCAAAGAGGCGGCCCGGGTTCCAGTTTGTCTATCTTTTATATTAATTTGCCTATCTTCTTCTTGCTAGTCATGTCTATCACAGTAATAATGACATGGGTTTTCAACCGTACGAAAGAGAGCTTATTTATTGCCATGTTATTACACACCAGTATAAACACTTTCAGCTTGGTTGTGTCCCTTTTTCCCGCGCAAGTGGTGGTAAGCACCGATTTGACGGTAATGGTAGGATTAAGTGTGCCGGCAATTGCTATTCTCATCTTTACCCGGGGGAAACTTGGCTACCATTCGGATAAGGTGGAAAATGCTTTTTAAGGTGCTGAATTCGATAGCTTTTAGAATAGTCCTGATAGAATATATCTCTCCGCCAGGGGGACTAGATTAATACGACATCTTTTTTTGTATTCTCAAGGCATGTGGAAACAGTGATTCTAATGACGAATAGCGGTTCTAAGAGCAAATAAGGCGGGAAGGCCACGGTATGCAGTAGTTCCGAAGTGAAAAATAAGCATAAAGCAGGCCGAAAAAGTTCAATTTTCGGCCTGCTTTATCAGTGGGTTTTATAGACGACATTCGGTATTTGTATTATAACAAAAGACAGAGAACATGAAATACAATCATTTCATCATTGCCATGATATTTGCAAGGGATCCCGGTCTGCCAGTCTCTTAAAAGTATATACTGGATATCCTGCAAGCAGAGCGCCTGTAACAATTTTATTTTCGGGGAGCTTTAGCAGCTTAAGCAGTGGCTCATACTCAGCAGCGGCGCAATACTCAAACAAGCCGGACCAGCAAGTGCCGAGTCCCAATGCCAAAGTATAGAGCTGGACATATGTGAGAGCGAAGTGGGTGTTGTCCCGGCCGAGAGCGGAACGGTCCTTATCTGCCATAGCGATGATCAGGCAGGGAGCATCCCTCAGAATCGTGTCCATGCCAATTTCGTGGTAACAGCGGATCGTGTTTGAAGTGTTTTTTGACCATGGAGATTTCCCCAAAGCTCCGTGTTTCAAGTCCTCCTCTGCCCAATCCGCAATAACCGCTGCGATATCTTTTAAAGTAACCGGATCATCAACAACATGGTAGGATACGCCCTGTGAATTGCAGGCCGTTGGTGCGAAGCGGGCAATATCGAGGAGCTTTCGGATGGTTTCGCGCGGTACATGCCTCTTTTGAAAAGAACGGACGGACCTCCGTGACCGGAGAAAACAAGCCGCAGAATCGGCGTCCGGCGTCGGTGTTTTTTCGAGCAGGACCTGTTTTTCAAGGGGAGCCAGTTTGTGATTCAAAGCGCCGTTTGGACAAACGGCTACGCAATGCCCGCAGGCAATGCAGAGATCATTAACAACCTCCGGACCTTGTTCTCCCAGGCCAAGAGTGCCCCGGCAGACCTTTACGCAAAGTCCGCACTTTATGCATTTATCGTGATCAACCTGTATAAAGCTGCTTTCAATCATAGGTCATTCCCCCGTGGGTGTGATATTCAGAGTCTTTATCTTCCCGCTCTCAAGGGAGAAATGGAAATCCAGAGGAAGCGGACTTCCCTCGAATGTGCCGGTCAGCATAGCCGTGACAACGGTTTCCCCGTCCCGTTCCGAAAGGTTTATAATCTCCATACGCACCTTTGCGTCTCTGTTCGCTGTTAAAATATGCCCGCTGATCGCCGCAGGGTCTTGAAATTCCATTCCTTCATCGTGCAGTACGGCATTCGGCGCAAAGCAGCCTGCAAGCAACTCTTCGTCATAAACATCTGAGGCGTGGTAAAAGGCTGCAATCGGTTGGGGCAGCGGCACCGCCCTGCTGTTGGAAGAAAGAACATTGTGCAGGCGCGTGATTTTATCTCCCTTCACTGTAAAGTGAAAATCAAGATACAGAGGGTCCGGCAGCCCGCTCTTGTCGTAGTCTCCGTCTGATTTTGCAGTTACGACAATCTCTGCGGCATCCTGAATCACATTTGTGACTTCCAGTCTTAAATGGACACCGAAATAATCGAGGGTGCTCCACTCTTTGATGGCTGCTTTCCCATGATATTGTTCACCGGCATCTATTACGACTGCGTCATCGTCAAACGTTGAAAGGAAAGCCGTAGGATCTTCCTCATTTACTGCCAGAAAATGTGCTTCAACCGGTTTTGGCAATTGAAATTTGTTATTTATCATAATTATCATTCTCCTTTATACTGTGCGGACAATTCCGCCGTCAATTGTATGCTCCGCACCGACAATGTAGGAAGCGCGGTCGGATACCAGAAAAGCAATGAGCTCTGCCACTTCCTCCGGACGTGCGGTACGGCCAATCGGGATACCGCCGAG
>JASGGP010000056.1:0-18885 GCA_047604985.1 Lacrimispora sp. | reverse complement strand
GCGCACCTCATTGGTAGTGAGGAGGTCACGGGTCCGAGTCCCGTCATCAGCTCTGCAAACAAACGGGAAGTCTTGAATAAAGAGACTTCCCGTTTTTATATATCAGGAAATTCTTAAGGATTTCCTGACCGCGAGAGTCTGCTTTGCGTGCAAAGCAGGAAGGAGGCATATGGATATGGCAAAACATAAGAAGAAGCGCAGAAGTGCCTGGGGTATATTTTTCCGTCCCATTAAGGTCATTCTTTTCGTATTTCTGACAGTCATGGTCTTAGGCTGTCTTGCCGGAGGCGTCGTATTCTTGAAATATCAAAATGAAATCATGGCCTGTAAGACAAAGGCAGATTCCATTATAAAGAATACGGAAAAGACGGATTTCTCCCAGCCTACGGATACGAGGATTTATGACTCTTCCGGAACCGTCATCGGGACCATTAATTCCGGACATTACGAATACGTTTCCATCGGAGATATCAGCAAGAATCTTCAAAACGCATATATTGCCCAGGAGGACCGGCGGTTTTATAAGCATCACGGCATTGATTACATGGGTCTATTACGGGCTGCCGTGGTATATGTGAAAAACAAGGGTACCGTCCTTCAGGGAGGAAGCACCATCACCCAGCAGGTGATAAAAAACACCTACTTAACCCAGGAGAGAACCCTTGAAAGAAAGCTGACGGAGTTTTTCACCGCGCCCCGCATGGAGGAGAAGTACTCCAAGGCGGATATCCTGGAATTCTACTGCAACACCAATTTCTTTGCCAATCGCTGCTACGGAGTATCAGAGGCAAGCCGCTATTATTTCGATAAGGAAGCAAAGGATTTAACCGTATGGGAGGCAGCCACCCTGGCGGGAATCAGCAACAATCCGTCAAAGTATGACCCTGTGGCCCATCCGGAGACCTCCAAAAAGAAGAGAGACCAGGTCATAGACAATATGGCTGTGTGCAAATTCATTTCCGATTCGGAAAGGGACGAGGCAAAGGCCCAGCCCCTTACGGTGGCAAAGGTTTATGAAGGCGGAACAAAGGAAAGCTACCAGACCAGCTATGCCATATACTGTGCTGCTGTGGAGCTGATGAAAAATGACGGCTTTGCTTTCCAGTATGTCTTCAGCAATCAGGCCGCCTATGATTCCTATAAAGAGCAATACCAGGAGCTTTACCAGACGAAAAGCGATATGATAAGAAACGGCGGATTTGAGATACATACCAGTCTGGAAACCAATATACAGGCCTCCCTCCAGGACAACATAGACAAGCGCCTGGAAGGCTTTAAGGATTTGCAGGAAAACGGCAAATTTGCCCTTCAGGGGGCCGCGGTCTGCGTTGATAACCGGACCGGCTATGTGGTCGCCATTGTAGGAGGCCGGGGCACGGAGGATGAGTTTAACCGGGGATTTTTAAGCAAACGCCAGCCCGGCTCCACCATTAAGCCTCTGATTGATTACGGTCCGGCCTTTGAAACAGGATATTATTATCCTTCCAGGCTGGTAAATGACCATTTGTTTGACAAGGGGCCGAAAAACAGCGGCGGAACCTATTTCGGCAATGTATCTGTCAGAGAGGCTTTAAACCGGAGCTTAAATACGGTGGCCTGGCAGGTTCTGGCCGATATCGGCGTTGACACGGGCATCCGCTACCTGGGAAAAATGCACTTTACAGGCTTAAGCTATCAGGACAACGGAAACAACAGCATGAGCATCGGAGGTTTTACCGAAGGCGCCAGAGTGGTGGATATGGCAAAGGGGTATTCGGTTCTGGCCAACAAGGGACTGTACAATAACAATACCTGCATTACCAGCATCATCAGCCAGTATGACGGGGAGGTCTATAAGGGAAACTCCGGAGACGAGAGGATCTTTACAGAGGATACTGCTTACATGCTCACCGATGTGCTGAAAGGAACCTTAAATAAGCCATACGGCACAGGCTACGGGCTGGGACTTGACATTCCGGCAGCCGGAAAGACAGGAACCACAAACGACAACAAGGATACCTGGTTCTGCGGCTATACAAAATATTACACCACAGCCATATGGGTGGGCTATGATACGCCCAAGGCAATGCCCGGCGTTTACGGCAAAACCTATTCCGGAAAGATCTGGCACGATTTCATGGCATCCATAAACAAAGACTTACCGGCAGAGGACTGGGATATGCCTGCCACCGTTTCTCTTTGGAATGTGGATTCCAGAGGAGAAAAGACCACTGTGGAAACAGGAAATAAGGATCTCTTTTCCTCTGTGGCAGAGGCTGCGGCCATGGCCGATGCCGATAAGTGGAACGAAGAGGAAGAGCGGAAGAAATCCGAATCCCTGGCCCAGAAAAACTTAGAGTCCATGCAGGCCTCCCAGCAGGCGGTGGACCAGGCGGCTGCCCAGATCCTGACTCTGATCGGGGAATTCAATGGTCAGAACCACCGGGATGACAGTACTGATGAGAAGATCAATACTGCCTACTCCCTGCTGGAGCAGCTAAACGGGACGGAAAATTATGAAAGCTTAAAGCAGCAGCTGGATGCAGCCGTAAGCTATGTTTCCTCCCTGCCAAAGGAGACGGCGGGAAAGCCCCAGGAGATCGGTCCGGGAATGACGAAACCGAGAGAGACCACAGAGGCGGTCTTCCCGGGAGACGAGGAATCGGATGACAGCGGAGTCCAGTTTTCCCCGCCGGGAGATTCAGGCCCTGACGTCTGGTCTATCGGTCCGGGAGAGGGGTAAAGTCTGGAGAAATTCCGGTGAAATCATTGTTTTTTCCCTGGGTTCGTTATATAATGGACCCATTGCAAGGCCATTATAAGAATGAAGATACAGGAGTGTGTTCAAATGAGTAAAATAAGAACAAGATACGCGCCCAGTCCTACGGGCCGCATGCACGTAGGAAATTTAAGAACCGCATTATACGCTTACTTAATCGCGAAGCATGAAGAAGGTGATTTCCTTCTCCGCATTGAGGATACAGACCAGGAGCGGTATGTGGAAGGCGCTGTCGAGATCATTTATAGAACCCTGGCAGAGACAGGACTGATCCATGACGAAGGACCGGATAAGGACGGCGGCGTAGGCCCTTACGTCCAGAGCGAGCGTCAGGCTTCCGGCATTTATTTAGAATATGCCAAGAAGCTGGTGGATAAGGGAGAGGCCTATTACTGCTTCTGCACCCAGGAAAGACTGGATTCCTTAAAGAAGACGGTAGAGGGGCAGGAGATCATGACCTATGATAAGCACTGTCTCCATCTTTCCAAGGAAGAGGTGGAAGCCAACCTGGCGGCAGGAATGCCCTATGTTATCCGCCAGAACAATCCAACGGATGGAACCACCACTTTTCACGATGAGATTTACGGTGACATCACCGTGGATAATTCAGAGCTGGACGACATGGTGCTGATAAAATCCGACGGATATCCCACCTACAATTTCGCCAACGTGGTGGATGACCATCTCATGGGCATTACCCATGTGGTAAGGGGCAATGAATACTTATCTTCATCCCCCAAGTATAACCGCCTTTATGAGGCTTTCGGCTGGGAGGTTCCTGTTTATATCCACTGTCCCCTCATCACCAACGAGGAGCACAAGAAGCTGAGCAAGAGAAGCGGACACGCTTCCTATGAGGATTTGATTGAACAGGGCTTTATTTCCGAAGCCGTGGTGAATTATGTGGCTCTTTTAGGCTGGTCCCCTGTGGGAAACCAGGAGGTTTTCTCCCTGAATGACTTGATCCGGGAGTTTGATTACCGGAATATCAGCAAATCCCCGGCTGTTTTTGATATGACGAAACTGAAATGGATGAACGGCGAGTATTTGAAATCCATGGATATGGAAAAGTTTTATGCATTGGCAGAGCCTTATCTCAAGGCCGTAATTAAGAAAGACTTAAATCTTAAGAAGATCGCCGCCATGGTCAAGACAAGAATCGAGATTCTGCCGGATATTGCGGACCACATTGACTTTTTTGAGGCTTTGCCGGAATACGATACTGCCATGTATTCCAATAAGAAAATGAAAACCAACAGCGAAAGCTCTCTCTCCTTATTGCAGGAGGTGCTTCCCATATTGGAGGCCCAGGAGGATTACAGCAATGATGCCTTATATGAAAGGCTTTCAAAGCATGTTTCTGAAAAAGGATATAAGACAGGCTTTGTCATGTGGCCCATCCGTACAGCGGTTTCAGGAAAGCAGATGACCCCTGCAGGCGCTACAGAGATCATGGAGGTCCTGGGAAAGGAAGAATCCTTAAACAGAATCAAAAGAGGAATCCAGCTTTTAGGCAATGGAGCGGAATAAGCAGTAAATAAAAGAAAGGGGTTGTTGCAAAAAAGGAGAATAGGCATGAACTCCACTTTTTGCAGCAGCCCCTTTTGCTGTCCCCATATGCAGAATACAAAAACGGAATGGAGGAAAAATTGGAAGAACAGATCACCTATGAGGGAGCCCAGACGGAGGCGGTTCTCCATCACAATGGCCCTATGCTGGTCCTTGCAGGGCCGGGTTCGGGAAAGACCTTTACCATTACCCACAGAATCCGCCATCTGATTGAGGAATATAAAGTAAACCCGTCAAATATTCTGGTCATCACCTTTACCAAAGCGGCTGCCAGAGAGATGAAAGAGCGGTTTGAGGGCCTTATGGGCGGAAATCCGTCTACGGTCAGCTTCGGAACCTTTCATGCCGTATTTTTCCGCATCTTAAAGTTTGCATACCGCTACGATGCCGGAAGTATAGTAAAAGAGGATCAGAGGGTACAATACATAAAGGAAGAGATGGACAAATGCCAGGTGGAGGTGGAGGATGAGGCGGAATTTGTGACCTCCATCCTGTCGGAAATCAGCTCCGTAAAAGGGGAAATGATCGGGCTGGACCATTATTACTCAAAAAACTGCTCCGAGGAGATATTCAAACAGCTTTATAAGGGCTATGAGGAACGGCTGCGCAGGGCCAATTTCATCGACTTTGACGATATGCTGGTAATGTGCTATGAACTCTTTACCCAGAGAAAGGACATCCTGGAGGCATGGCAGAAAAAGTACCGCTATATTCTGGTGGATGAATTTCAGGATATTAACCGGGTCCAGTATGAAATCATAAGGATGCTTGCAAGGCCGGAGAATAACCTTTTCATTGTGGGAGACGACGATCAGTCCATTTACCGCTTCCGGGGAGCGAAGCCGGAGATCATGCTTGGCTTTGAAAAGGATTATCCGGAGGCCAAAAAGGTTCTTTTAAACGTTAATTTCAGAAGCACCAAAGAGATTGTGGAGACTGCAGGAAAGCTGATCGCCCACAATGAAATGCGTTTTCCTAAGAAAATTGTCACACGGAAAGGACAGGGAAAGCCTGTAATGACCAGAATGTGGCAGGACCCTCAGGAGGAAACTGCGGAGATCGTTAAAGAAATCACAGACTATAACCGGGCAGGGTATCTATGGGAGGACATGGCTGTCTTATACCGCACCAATTTAGGCCCCAGACTGCTGATTGAAAGGCTAATGGAATACAACATCCCCTTTTCCATGAAGGATGCGGTGCCCAACCTTTATGACCATTGGATTTCCAAAAACGTGGCCGCCTATATCCAGGCCGGTGCCGGGGATTTATCCAGAGCCAATGTCCTTTCCATCATCAACCGGCCCAACCGTTACGTCAGCCGGGATGCCCTGGACGTAAATCCCGTAAACTGGGAGTCAGTCAAATCCTTTTACCAGGACAGGGGATGGATGGTGGAGCGGATTGAGCAGCTGGAATATGATTTGAAAATGATAAAAAACATGGCTCCGGTAGCTGCCGTAAATTATATCCGGAAGGCGATAGGATATGACGATTATCTCCGGGAGTATGCCCAGTACCGCCGGATGAAGCCGGAGGAGCTTTTAGAGGTCTTGGACCAGCTTCAGGAAAGCGCCGCCGGTTATCCGTCCTTTGACCAGTGGTTTCAGCATATGAAGGAATATGGGGAAGAGCTGAAGGCCAAGAGCCAGTTAAGGGAAAGCCATCCCGAAGGCGTGGCTCTCATGACCATGCACAGCTCCAAGGGCCTGGAATACCGGATCGTATACATTCTGGATGCCAATGAAGGCGTGACGCCTCACCATAAGGCCGTGCTTCCGGCAGATATGGAGGAGGAGAGGCGGATGTTTTACGTGGCAATGACCAGGGCCAAGGAAAGGCTGCACGTCAATTACGTGGGGGAGAGATACAGCAAGAAGCAGGAGGTCTCCAGGTTTGTCAGGGAATATCTGGAGCGAGGGTGATAAGAAGGAGAAACCATGAAATCTTGTATACACATTTATTGCGGAGACGGAAAGGGAAAGACAACCGCAGCCATTGGACTGGCAGTCCGGGCGGCCGGCTGCGGGAAGAAGGTTTTGATTACCCGTTTTTTAAAAACCGATCATTCCGGCGAGGTAAAGTCTCTGGGGCAGCTGCCGGAAATAAAGGTCACGCCCTGTGAAAGAAGCTTTGGCTTTTTTTCTAAAATGACGGAGGAAGAAAAGGCGGAGGCAGGAATCTATTATTCCGGGCTTTTAGAAACTACCCTGGACCAGGCGGCAGAGGGCGGGTTCGACTTACTTGTCCTGGACGAGATCATGGCGGTGTGCAATTTCGGCCTTGTGAAGGAACAGAAGGTTCTGGATTTTTTAGCCTCCCGCCCGGAAGAGCTGGAAGTAGTCCTGACAGGAAGAGATCCGTCGGAGAGGCTTGTGGAAGCGGCCGATTATGTATCGGAAATTAAAAAGGTAAAGCATCCATATGACAAGGGGATCATGGCAAGGCGGGGGATTGAGTTTTAACAGCATGGATGAATAGCAACTATTTGCGCAATATTCCCGGCGAAAGATCTTGATTTTTGGCGAATTGTCTGATAGAGTGGAACCAGGTGCAGATATGCGCCGTGATTATAAGATTAAGAAAAAGTGAGGTATCAGGATGGCACAGGATCCTAATTTAGAACAAGATAATGTAGAAACAGAGGAAGAGATGACAGTTACGCTGACCCTGGATGATGGGAAAGAGCTGGAATGCGTAGTGCTTACCATTTTCACGGCAGGTGAAAGAGATTATATTGCATTGCTTCCTATGGAAGGCCAGGAGGAAGAAGAGGGAGAGGTCTATCTGTACCGTTATTCAGAGGGAGAAGATGGACAGCCGAACCTTGAGAATATCGAGGATGACGAGGAATACGAGATCGTAGCCGACGCCTTTGATGAGATGCTTGACGATGCAGAATACGATGAACTGGTAGAGGAAGACGAGGAATAAAGCAGAAAAAGACCGGGGCAGGTCCTTTAGGGACAGGTCCCGGTTTTAAATGAACCACATTAAAGAAAGGAGAATAATTTATGGAAAAGATTGTTGATGCCAGAGGCCTTACCTGCCCTATGCCGGTCATGAAAGCCAAGGAAGCCTTAAAGGATATGAAGGAAGGAACGCTGAAAGTTCTTGTGGACAATGAGATTGCAGTACAGAACGTGATGAAGCTGGGCCAGTATGCAGGACTTGCCCCTGCCTCCGAAAAAAAGGCAGAGGGGGAGTTTGAAATCCTGTTTCATGTAAGCGGGGAGACTGAAAATATAGGAGAGGCAGCAGAAGAGGCGTGCATTCCCGACAGCAGAAAGAAAGGGTTTGTGGCGGTTCTTTCCTCCGACCAGATGGGAAGCGGAAACGAGGAGCTGGGCCGGATTCTGATGAAAGGGTTTGTTTATGCCCTCTCCAAGCTGGAAACTCTTCCTGAAACGGTATTGCTCTACAACGGCGGAGCCAGACTGTCTGTGGAAGGCTCACAGTCCTTAGAGGATTTGCAGAGCCTGGAAGCCCAGGGAGTGGAAATTCTCACCTGCGGAACATGCTTAAACTACTATGAGCTGACCGATAAGCTGAGGGTCGGAGGCGTCACCAACATGTATGAGATCGCGGAGAAGCTGGCAGGAGCGGGCCAGATCATCCGGCCTTAGGCTCTTTTCCACCGTTTTTTCTGGGTGGTGACCTTAAGATACAGCTTTTGAAGAAGAAGGGTGCTGGAAAGCACGAAAAACACTTCCAGGGCTGTACTTACGATTCCCGCCAGGGAAAACAGCAGAAAGGACAGGGCTGTGATAACATTCAGACAGATTAAAAAGTTCCGGTAAGCGGCCTGATTCATACAGTACAGCTTCCAGATGACCATGTACAGGCAGATGATAAGAAAAATAGATGCCATAAATGAAAAAATAACATGGAGAACGGCAGGAAAGGGATGGGCGTCCGGCAGATAAGGCGTAAGGACGGCCAGGCTGAGGAAGAAAAGGGCGGTTCCGCTGACCGCCTTTTCCTTTTTGTTCCGGGGCAGTCTCTTTATGATCCGCTTTAAAACGTAATAAAAATAAACGCCCACAATGATTCCCCATAAAAGAAACAGATTTTTTCTGGAAGAAAGGTTTCCCAGGACGGAGAAATTCATGGTGAACCAGTCGGTTTTCCAGGCAAAAAGAAGGGTATACAAGGGGATTATGAAGTAAGCGGTAATGGAAATTAAGAGCATAGGGCACCTCCCGGAAGTTATCTCTTTATATTTTTCCATTTACTTTGAAAATAATAACACTTTTTATAAAAATAAAATTCAGAGGAAAAACAATGATTCAATTACCGGACCCATTCAGGGAAAAGATGAAAGGACTTTTAGGAGAGGAATACGATTCCTTTATGGAAAGTTATGAAAAGGAGAGGGTCCAGGGGCTCCGTGTAAATCCCATAAAGGTTTCCCTTGAGAAATTTGCAGAGCTTAGCCCTTTTGAACTAAAGAAAATTCCCTGGGCGATGGAAGGCTATTATTACCGCCAGGAGGACAGGCCAGGAAAGCACCCCTACCATGAGGCAGGCCTTTATTACATCCAGGAGCCCAGCGCCATGGCAGTTGCAGAGCTTTTAGACCCTCAGCCGGGGGAAAAGATCCTGGACCTTTGCGCAGCTCCCGGGGGAAAGACCACCCACATTGCGGGACGGATGAGAGGAGAGGGCTTTCTTTTAAGCAATGAAATCCATCCGGCCAGGGCCAGAATACTTTCCCAGAATGTGGAGCGCATGGGAATCGGAAATGCCGTAGTGTCAAATGAGGACTCCCAAAGCCTGGCCGGCCGTTTTCCTGAATTCTTTGACCGCATCGCAGTGGACGCACCCTGCTCCGGGGAGGGGATGTTCCGCAAGGATGAGGCAGCCAGACTGGAATGGAGCCCAGGGCATGTAAAAGCCTGCGCCGCCCGCCAGGGAGAGATTCTTTTCCATGCCGCCGCCATGTTAAAGCCGGGCGGAAGGCTGGTCTATTCCACCTGTACCTTTTCACCGGAAGAAAACGAACAGGTCATAGAGGAATTTCTGCTTTCCCATCCGGAGTTTTCCATTGAAGCCGCAGAAAAGAAGCCGGGACTCTATCCGGGAAAGCCGGAATGGGGGAAAACCGGGCTTTCAGACTTAGAGAAAACCTTCCGTATCTGGCCCCATAAAACAGAGGGAGAAGGCCATTATCTGGCTGTGCTGAAAAAAGCGGGAAACGGGATAATGGAAAGAAAACAGACACTTCCTCCCTATGTAAGGGATCAGTCTGTGAAGAAAGAACTGGAAATATTTTTAAGAGAACTGCTGGTGGAGCCGGAACAGCTCCTTTGCCGGAAAGAATACATTCTTTTTGGGGAACAGCTCTATTTCGTACCGCCGGAAATGATAGATTTTAAAGGCATGAAGATCCTCCGCCCCGGTCTTCACCTGGGAACCGTGAAGAAGAACCGGTTTGAGCCTTCCCATGGACTGGCCCTTTTTCTTAAAAAAGAAGAGGTGAAGCAATGGGTGGAGCTTCCGGCAGCAGGCGGAGAAATTGTGAAATATCTTAAGGGAGAGACCCTTTCCCAGGAAATGATCTTAAACTCATGTCTGGACAAAAAGGGATGGGTTCTGGTAACTGTTGACGGCTTTTCCATAGGCTTTGCAAAGCTGGCCGGGGGAATTCTCAAAAACCATTACCCCAAGGGCCTTCGGTGGATGTGACCGGCATCCCAATAAACTTCATATCTTCAGGAAGAGGCGCCTCAAAGGAAAGGGGCTCCTTTTTAATCGGATGAAGAAAATCCAGCCGGAAAGAGTGGAGTGCCTGGCGGCTGATATAGCGGTAATCCGGATGATACAGGAAATCCCCGGGCAGAGGGTGGCCCAAATATTTTAAATGAACCCGTATCTGGTGGGTCCTGCCGGTTTCCAGGCAAAGCCCAACGAGGGAGTGATCCGTTGTCTCATCGTAAAACAGCCGTTTATAGCGGGTCCTGGCCTGTTCTCCGCGGACTTCGTCCACCTGCCGCTCAATGGTAGAGCCTATCACCCGGGCAATGGGTGCATCAATCACGCCTTCCGGCGGTATTTTCCCGCAGGCCACAGCCAGATACCTGCGGTGAATCTCTCTTTTTTTGACCATATCCGAAAGAATGCAGGCGCTCAAAGGATTTTTGGCAAGAATTAAAAGCCCGGTGGTGTCCCGGTCCAGCCGGTTGATGGCCCGGTAAATAAACGGTTCCCCCTTTTCCTTAAAGTAGCAGGCAATTCCATTGGCTAAGGTATTGTCGAAATTTCCCTGACTGGGGTGGATGGGAACGCCGGCGTCCTTATTCACCACTAAAATATGTTCATCCTCATATTGGATATGGATTGGCATGGGAGTGGGCACAATATGTTCTGAGCTCTCCTTTTCCACCAGGTTTATGGAAAGAATCTCCCCTGGCTTTAGAATGCGGGTCGTATATACGGTTTTTCCGTCAATGGTAATTCCTTTTTCTTCATTTCTAAGCTGCCGGATCAGGCTCTGGGAATACCCCCGATCCAAAAGATACTGAAGGACGGAAACCTCCTTTAAAGTATGCGGTATGGTATAATTCATGGTCATTTTCATAAATGGATTTTATCACGGGGACAGGGTGATTGACAAGGAAATTCTATGGGTTATAATAGGCCTTAAGAATAACGAAAGAGGGGCTTGGAAATATGTTAAATAGTGATATTTATGAAGCAATGGAAATGGAATTTGAAAAGAACCATATAGAAGAGGAAGTGGAAGAGGTCCTTTTGGACCTGGCGGAAGCGCTGGCAGATAAGGGAATCCGGGATAAGGAAGTCAGTTTGACGGAATCCTATGGAAAGACCCGCGTTCAGGCTGTTGGTGTCTGCACTGAGGAAGCTGGAGAAACCAGTGTTTACATCAAACGCATTCAGATTGGAAAAAAGGAATTTGAAATCGAGGATTATTTCCTGTAAACGGGAAATAAGGTTAATAGAAACGGAGGCACCAAGATCATGATGGCTATAAAACAGGAATACTCACCAAAGGAGATGGGGATCGATTTGTTATGCGATCTTGCAGGGGCATTTTTATTCAATATCGGAATCTACAACTTTGCGGTGAACGCGGAGTTCGCGCCTGTGGGAGTATCCGGTATTGCACTGATCCTGCGGTACCTGTTTGGGCTTCCCATGGGAATTACCAGCATCGTCTTAAACATTCCCATTGTGCTGGTCAGCTACAGGCTTTTAGGAAGAGGCTTTCTGATCCGCTCCGTAAAAAGCATGGTGATCTTTGCCCTTGTGCTGGACTATGTGGTCCCTTACCTGCCGGTTTATTCCGGCAATCCCTTATACGCCTCCGCCTGTACCGGAATTTTCTCCGGCCTGGGGCTGACCCTTGTCTATTTAAGGAACTGCTCCACCGGAGGAACCGACTTTTTGGTCATGGCCATCCGCAAGCTTTTTCCTCACCTGACCATCGGAAAAATCTCCCTTGTGGTGGATGCCATCGTAATTATTGCAGGCGGTTTTGTATTCCGGAATCTGGATGCGGTCATCCTGGGCATGCTTTCCTCCATTGTGACCACCATGGTAATCGACAAGATCATATACGGTCTGGGCGCGGGAAAGCTGGTGTTTGTGGTGACCTCCCATGGACCGGAGGTAGCGATGAGGATCGAGGAGGCTACAGGCAGGGGCTGTACCTTTCTTCAGGGCCAGGGGGCTTATTCCCTGGATGAAAAAAAGGTAATCATGTGCGCCTGCAACAACAGCCAGGTGGTTCCCATCCGGCGGGTCATTCATGAGACGGACAGGGAGGCGTTCCTCATTATCACCGACTCCAATGAGGTTTACGGGGAAGGATTTAAGGCAATCGGGGGACAGCTTTAAGTGAGAAATTATCCTGCTGCTTCAATACAGATTTCAGGAGGTATCATTATGAGAATCGCAGTAACCTATGAAAACGGACAGATTTTTCAGCACTTTGGCCATACGGGCCAGTTTAAGCTCTATGATGTGGAAGACGGCCGTATAAGGGCCGGTGAGGTTGTGGACACAGAGGGACAGGGCCATGGCGCTCTTTCCGGTTTTTTATCCGGCAGGAATGTGGATGTGCTGATCTGCGGCGGAATCGGCGAAGGAGCCCAGGCTGCCCTTAAAGAGCGGGGAATTCAGCTGTTTGGCGGCGTATCGGGAGATGCGGATAAAGCGGTGGAGGCTTACTTAAGCGGCGGTTTGGAATTCGATTCCGATGTGAAGTGCTCTCATCACGACCATGGTCACGGGCATGAAAGCGGAGAACACCGCTGCGGTTTAAAGGAAAGAAAATAAAAATTATAAATTTATGAGGCGGTCAGACAAAAGGTCTGGCCGTTTTTTATCGTATGGGAAAGTCCGCCCTATACGATAAAAAACTCCCCGGGGGATGCGCACTCTTTATTTTGCGGCAGCGCTTTGAAATCTTTCTGTGAAAGATGATTTAATTAAATAATATAAATAAAAAAATATAAAAAATATATGAAATAATGTACAGAATACCCAGAAAAAATTGACTCACACTTATGATAGAGGTATAATATAGATGCGGTTGGAAAGTATTTCCACAAAGCTGATTTTGCTGCAAAGGAGTCAATGTATCCGGCGCAGCAGAAAAAAGAAATTCCGGTTTTAACTGTGATGAGGAACCTGGCGGCCCGCAAGACGGAGCAGGAGAGAATCGCAGCGGGAATTGCGGAGGAAGGATATATGCTCCCCCAAAGCCCGGAATCCGGGGAGTTTTTACATAATATTTTAGAGGATGAAACGGATGAAGCCTTTCCAAGGGATGCGGCGGAACGGCTTATAGAGTTGCTTCATCATAAGAAAAAGGAAAAGGAGAATGAAGAGATGGAAAAATGGCGTTGTACCGTATGCGGCTATGTTCATGAGGGACCTATAACAGAGGATTTTAAATGTCCGATCTGTCACCAGCCTGCGTCAAGGTTTGTAAAGATCGAAGAAACAGTCAAGAGAGAGGGCTATGCCGGCACTAAGACGGAAAAAAATCTGCAGGAAGCCTTTGCAGGAGAAAGCCAGGCGAGAAATAAATATACTTATTTCGCAGCCATTGCAAGCCGGGAGGGCTATGACCAGCTGTCGGAACTGTTCTTAAAGACTGCAAGAAATGAGCAGGAGCATGCCAGATTATGGTTTCAGGAATTAGGCCATCTGGGCCACAATACGGCTGCCAACCTTCTGGCCGCGGCGGAAGGGGAAAATTACGAATGGACCGATATGTACGACCGGTTTGCAAAGGATGCGGAGGAGGAAGGCTTCAAAGAGCTGGCGGAAAGGTTCAGAAGAGTTGCGGCAATTGAAAAAACACATGAGGAAAGATACCGGGCCTTGCTGAAAAATGTGGAGATGCAGCAGGTATTTGAAAAGGGTGAGGAGTGCATGTGGGAATGCCGGGTCTGCGGCCACCTTGTAATGGGGAAAAAAGCGCCGGAGGTATGTCCTGTATGCGGCATGAGCCAGAGCTTCTTTGAAGTGAGAAAAGAGAATTATTAAAGAGAGCGGTTAAAGAAAGCGGTTAATTTAAGAGAGGGGTGCTGCACTTTTTGCAGGACCCCTCTTTTTGCAGTTACGAATACATTTTGCAGCTATAACCCCATCTGAAACAGCACACAAACATATGTAATAAATGTATAAAATAAAAAAGAAATTAGGTAAAAATATATAATAAGTGACGGATCGACAAAACTAGACATTGACAAATATGACAGTTTTGGAATAGAATCAAAGTAAGAATTAATTCGTTTTCACAGTAGATCGATTTACAAACAGAACAACCGGCTGCATATGGAATTGTCAGGCAATTTGGCCCCATTTTTTTTATACCTGTTTATAAAACGGTTTACTAAACCAGTTTACTAAATTAAATCGTGAAGAAGGACAATGAAAAATGAGGACAAATACCAATATAACAATTTCAGATGTGGCAAAGCACGCAGGAGTTTCAAAATCTACAGTATCAAATTATCTCAACGGCAAATATGAAAAAATGGCTGCAGAGACAAAGCAGGCGGTAGAAAAAACAATTAAGGATTTGGGGTATACGCCGAATTTGAGCGCAAGGCGGCTGCCAAATAAGGAAAAGAGCAAGACGATCTGTCTGATTATTCCGAGAAACCTTACCCGTTTGTTTGATTCTATGTATTATCCTATGGTTTTCCATTCAATTGAAAAGCTTGCGGAACGCATGAAGTATAATATCCTGATTTATTCCAGAAACAGATCGGATCAGACCAATGAGATGCTTTTCTTAAAGGGTATGGCTTCTTCCATGGTAGACGGCTTCATTATATTTGATTTACAGGAAAATGATCTGTTTTTCAAGGAGTTTGAAGAGGCTAAAATCCCCTATGTATGCGTTGGGAAAATTGACGGATATGATGATTACCGCTATGTTGCATCAGACCACAAAAAGGCAGTAGAGGATGTGATGGAATATTTAATTCAGCTGGGACATAGAAAAATCGGAATATTCCGTCAGTCTGACATCGGTGTCGTTGAGGCGGTAAGAGGAAGAGCCATCAGCGCCATCAGCGAAAAGCATAAGCTGGGAAGCGATGACATTCAAAGCATCAGAATTCCGGTCAAGTCCACGGATCAGGAGATATATGACATCTGGAAGGATGTTTTAACAAAGCCTGACCGCCCTACCGCTTACATTATTTCATCTGCAGTGCGTCAGCCCTTTTTAATGGTTGTTCAGGATTTAGGGCTTTCGGTCCCGGAGGATCTCTCCTATGTGAACATTGAATATTACAGAAGAAACAACTCAAGCATTGAAAACCAGACCAGAGTTGAGTCGAGAGCAGGAGAAATTGCAGAAATCGCATTTAAAAAACTATTGAGAAATATTTATAATCCTACACTAGAATTTCGTTCCCAGATGATATCCCTTGATTTTTTCATTGGAACGACGACAGCTGCTCTGAAATAATTCTTTCATTGAGGAGGAAGAAAATGAAAAAAAACTTATTGTCTGTATTGGTGTCAGCAGCATTGGTCGCAGCATGTTTAGCAGGATGTAATTCCGGTAAGGAAGCCGCAGGAGCGGGGACGGACCCGGCAGCGGAAAAGGTAACAGAAAAAGCAGAAACAAGCGGAAAAACTACAGAAGCCGCCGCTTCAGGCGAGACAAAAAAGCTGGTATTCTGGGATAAGGCGGAATACGTAGGAGAGTATGCGGCCCTGATGAAAGACATAGTTGACAAATTCTCAAAGGAGAAAAATGTACAGGTTGATTATGTAAATGTAGCCTCCAGCGACATGAAACAGAAATTAATGGCAGCCATTGAAGCAGGCAATGCGCCTGATCTCATTGTGGGAGACAACACCCTGGTGGGACAGTTCGGATCCTTAAACCAGCTGGCAGAGGTGGATGACATTATGTCGGAGTTTAAGTTCACAGATGCGGCAATGAAGGTGGGCTTAATGAGCGGCAAGCAGTATATGGTTCCTCTGGCCTTTCTTGCCCCCGGCATGTATGTGAGAAATGATGTCTGGGAAAAAGCAGGCTTGAGCATGCCAAAGACCTGGGAGGAGCTTAAGGAGCAGGCGGCAAAGGTCAATGATCCGAAAAACGGCTTTTATGCCCTGGGCTTTGCCATGGGCGCTTCGGGAGGCGGGGATGCGGAAGATTTGTCCGCACCATTATCCTGGACTGGGGCGGCAAGACTGTGGATGAAACGGAAATGTGGTTGTCAATTCCCCGGAAACCGTGAAAGCCTTCGAATTTATTAAATCCCTGTATCAGGATGGCTTAATTTCCCCGGATGGGGTAACGGGAGATGACAGCTGGAATAACCAGGCCTATTTGTCAGGAACTGCAGGAGTCATCTGTAATTCAGGTTCTGTCATCGCCTCCATGAAGAAAGACAATCCTGATCTGCTTAACAATACCCAGGTCATCCCATATCCCGCAGGGCCTGGGGGAGATACCTATGTTTTAGGCGGAAGCAATACCTTTGGCATCATTTCTTCCGGAGCCAACACAGAGACTGCCAAGGACTTTATCCGCTACTATTTCTCAGATCTTGATAATTATGAAGCTATGATTGAGATTATGGGCGCCATGTGGCAGCCGGTGATTGAAGGCTTTGACCAGAGTGAATTCTGGCAGGTCCCGGCCAATAAGCCCTGGCTGGAATCCTCACAGCTGACCGTAAACACCTATTACCCGGCTCCCTCTGATGACAAGGCCATGACCTGCTTCAGCAACCAGCTGTGTGTAAAGGCGGTTCAGAATATGCTTGTCAACGGCGCCAGCCCGGAAGAGGCAGTGGCAGGCTTAGAGAAATCATTGAAAGAAGTATATAAGTAAAACAGAGCTTAAGAATGATGTGGATCAGACGGGGCGGCCTTTCCGCCGCTCCGCCTGTTGGAAGGAGTCTTTATGATTATGGAAAAAGAAAGACGAACCGTATCACAAACCGTAAAAGATAGAAGGCTCGGGCTTCTTTTAATGATTCCTATTGTTATAGTAATATTTATAATTACGGGATTGCCGTTTCTGCGCGCATTATATTGGAGCTTTACGGATAAGGTAATTGGTTCCAGGGAACATTTTATTTTCCTTGATAACTACGTTAAGCTGTTTTCCGATACCGTATACTGGAAATCACTAAGAAATACCTCGGTTTATACCGTAGGCTGTGTTGCTGTAAAATTGCTGGTGGGCCTGCTGTGGGCTGTTTTATTAAACCAGAGCTTTAGAGGAAAGGCTTTTTTCAGGATGGCCCTGCTGATTCCCTGGGCTCTGCCGGGCATGGTTGCGGCAATGACTTTCCGGTGGATGTATGACAGCACCTATGGAATCATTAACAGCGTTTTAATCAATTCAGGAATCGTATCCCTTCCCATTGCATGGCTGTCAAACCCCAGGATCGTTTTATTTTCCGCAATGATTGTCAACATATGGAGGGGAGTGCCTTTCTTCATGTTCAGTATTTTAGGGGAGATGCAGACCTTGGACAGACAGGTTTATGAGGCGGCCACAGTGGATGGAGCAGGTATTTTCAAACAGTTCCGGTATATCACGATTCCATTCATATCCAATGTCCTTAAAGTAACTGTATTGCTTTCCACCATATGGACCTTTAACGATTTTGAAAATGTATGGCTGGTAACAGGCGGCGGACCCTTATACGCTTCCAGCGTTATTTCTACCTATACCTATGATATGGCCTTTATACAGAATTCCTTTGGGCGGGCCTTATCCGTGGCCGCCTCTGTGATTCCGATATTAGTTGTCATTATGGTATTTTTCTCAAGAATTGCCAAAAAAGATGAATAGGAGGGATGACGGTTATGATTTCAAAAAAGCGGAAAAGAGCGGTGAGGCTGGCTGTTACATATTTTATTCTGGTTCTCGGGCTTTTGTGGACCCTATTCCCCATTTACTGGATGGTTAAGTCCTCCCTTACGGTAGACAATGAAATGTATAAGGCCAGACCGTCCCTGTTTCATTTTACATCTACTGTTTCTCATTATACGGACTTAATCAAAAATGCCGGCTTTCTGGTCAATATCAGAAACAGCCTGATCATTGCCCTGGTTACCACAGCAGTCAGCCTGCTGATCAGCATTTTTGGTTCCTATGCCATGACCCGGTTAAAATATCCGGGAAGAAGATTTTTCAGCGGTGCGGTAATTATATCTTATCTGCTGCCTACTGCAGTCATGTTTATTCCAATGTATATCTTTGTGAGCAAGCTGGGTCTGGCCGGTACAAGGTGGGCAATGCTGGTTATTTATCCCACCTTTGTGGTTCCATACTGCTGCTACATGCTCAGAAGCTATTTTAGTTCCATTCCCTATGCCCTTGAGGAAGCGGCCTTAATTGACGGCTGCACCAGGCTCCAGACATTAAAAAATATCATTATCCCCATCGCGCTTCCGGGGATTGCGGTGGTTGCCACCTTCGCCTTTACCATGTCATGGAATGAGTATTTGTACGCCATGATTATGACCACCAGCCTTAAGGAAATGACCGCCACGGTGGCCATTTCAAGCTGGAAGTACGGGGACATCATTAACTGGGGAAGAATTATGGCAGGCTGCGTGGTTGCATCAATTCCGGTTGTGGTCATCTATATTATTGCCCAGAGCGCCCTTGTTTCGGGAAAGGCGGACGGTGGAGTTAAATAAAAGTTAAAAGGGAAAATTTGTGCCGCTATAAGCGGGAAAGCGAGGAAATGATGGACACATACGAAAATATTTTAGACAGGGTAAATACCAATTCAAGGCCTTCTGAGCTGAAAATCACGGATTTAAGAGTGGTGGACATTGTAAATGCCCCCATGCACTGTACCATGGTTAAAATTTATACAAACCAGGGTCTGGTGGGATACGGCGAAGTAAGGGACGGAGGGTCCAGAAATTTTGTTTTGGCCTTAAAAAGCAGAATTCTGGGTGAGAACCCCTGTAATATTGATAAAATTTTCAGAAGAATAAAGCAGTTCGGCGGCCATGCCAGGCAGGGCGGCGGTGTCTGCGCCATTGAGATGGCATTGTGGGACCTAGCCGGAAAAGCCTATGGC
>JASGGP010000055.1:0-19125 GCA_047604985.1 Lacrimispora sp. | reverse complement strand
CAATTAATACCAGGTCCGCCCCTTCCCTTTCCCCGATCCTTACCACCTGGGAAAACAACTCATAGGCATCTTCAAAATCAAGTTCTCCAAGAGGCTTTAAAAGCTTTCCCGTAGGGCCTAAATCAAGAGCCACATATCCGTTTTCCTTACCCTCCGGATAAGAAGCCGTCTCCACCGCTTTCTTTGCATTTCTCAAGGCCGCCGTCACCACCTGGTCCAGCTCAAATTCCCCGCCGTCATGAAACTTTAAACCATTGGCTCCGAATGTGTTGGTGGTTATAATGTCCGCACCTGCTTCCAGATAGTCCCGCTGAAGCTTTACGATAATTTCCGGGTATTTTACATTCCAGGTTTCCGGCAGCTCCCCTGGTTTCAAGCCGTTGGCCTGTAAAAGACTGCCCATGCCGCCGTCAAAAAATACGATCCTCTTTTTTATCTCTTCTAAAATCCCTGTCATATATTCCTCCATTTACGCTGCTGTCTTTTTCATTTTTATGAGCGGCCCCGCGGCGCTTTCCTTTCCGGAGCCCTGTCTTTCAGCCTCTCCGGTAAGCGCAGTCCGTCTTCCCGCAGGCCTCGCACCCTTTCACGTCGCAGTGATAAGGCTTCGGGCTGGCTCCCATAACCGCTGTCACGGATTTGGACGGAGTCATGAGAAGGCTGTCGGTCAGCATGATTCCCACTCTTTTAGAGGTCTCCAGAACCGCTGTAATCTCCCGCTGGCATTCCAGGGCGAAATCCCCGTAGCCCGGGCTGAATCTGGGCCTTAAATAAAGTCCCTTTGACTCATACTCCTGCTTTAAGATGCGGTTTTCCTCATCACAGTATTCCTCGATCATGGCTGCCGCTGCGGCCTGCATGATCACAGCCTTGCTCATCTGCAGTTTTGTATACTTATGCAGCAGCACATCCACACCGGTCCCTAAAGTGGCAGCAAAGAGGATTACCTGACTGCAATCCTTTAAATTCCGGCTTAAATTCCGGCTCTTTGTCTGAAATACTGTAAAATCAATTCCATCGCCGGGAAGCAGTTTTAAAGGATAAGCCCGGCTGATACATTTGGGCGATGCGGCGGCGGAAAGCTCCCTTAAGCATTCCTCAATCAGGGCATTTACCGTATCATCCCCTTCATTTGTTCCATATCCCAGATATCGACGGATTTCTCTTCGGCTGATTTCCATGGCTCTTCCTCCGTATTCAAAGATTCCCAAAACGAGACGAAACACGTTCCGCGAGTTTCACTCGTTATCGCGGCGTTCGCCGAATGAACATGCCAGCATGTCCGCCAGGCTCATCGCCCGCGTAAAATGAAATCCGGCCCTTTTTCAAGGAACCGGACTCTCGTTCATCCAATTACAGTATGTCAGAAAGGTTCTCCTTGATCTTCATGGCCACCTCCGGTTTATTCATGGAATAGACGTGAATGGCATTGACTCCGTTGGCGATCAGGTCGATGATCTGCTCTGTGGCATAGGCGATTCCCGCCTGCTTCATTGCCGCCGGATTATCTCCAAACCGGTCCACAATGGCCTTGAACCGGGAGGGCAGATAGGTTCCTGAAAGCTGACAGCTTCGTATGATCTGCTTCACGTTGGTCACGGGCATGATCCCTGCAACCACCGGAACTGTAATCCCTTTTTCCCGGATACGGTACAAATAATTATATAATATATTGTTATCGAAAAACATCTGGGTGGTGACGAAATCGCAGCCCGCTTCCACCTTCTGCTTTAAATAATCCATATCAATAGTCTTGCTTGCGGATTCCACATGGCCTTCCGGGTAACAGGCAGCACCGATGCAGAAATCTCCCGCTTCCTTTATCTCCCGGATCAGCTCAGAGGCGTAATGATAGTCTTTTGAAACCTGAGCATCCCCGGAGATATCGCCTCTGAGGGCCAGGACGTTTTCAATTCCCGCCGCCTTTAGCTCCCCTAAGACTTTATGGACCTTCTCCTTGGTGGAGGACACACAGGTAAGATGAGCCAGGGCCGTCACATGGCAATTGTGATGCAGGGCAGAGGCAATATCCACCGTATACTGGCTGGTCCCTCCGCCTGCTCCGTATGTGACGCTCATGAAAGCCGGGTTCAGCTTTGCAATCTCTTCCGCCGCCCTTTCCACAGATTCATATTTATCCTCTGTTTTCGGCGGAAATACCTCAAAAGACAAGGTTGGCTTTCCCTGGCTCAATATATCCTTTATCTTCATTCTGTCTGTCTCCTATCTCCTGGTTCTTTTGTTAAGTATCACTTTACCACAAAAAACTGCTTCCCGCAACCATTTTACTGCCCCGTAAAGATCTGGGCAAGGGGAGAATTTCCCGGAAGAATCAGCGTATTATTGCTTCCTGTCAGTGAGGATCTTGCCGCCTCAAGGGATCGGATAAAGGAATAGAACTCGGCTCTCTGCGGATCGTTGTAGGCCTCTGCCAGGATTCTCATATATTCCCCTTCCCCTGCCGCCGTTATAGAGGCCCCCTGTGCCTGGGCATCGGAAATGCTGATGGAAATCTCCCTGTCTGTGGTATTTCTTATCTTCTGGGCCTCTGCCTGCCCTTCTGCCGTATAGGTTGCCGCTATTTTATCTCTTTCAGAAATCATTCGCTCGTAAACGGCCGCCTTATTGTCCACAGGAAGGTCCAGACGCTTTGTTTCCACGGCCAGAAGCCTGATCCCGTATTCATTCATATTTCCTCCCACATTATCCATAATGGATTGGGAAAGCTCCCCGTCACGGCTGCTGATAACATCATTCTGGCTCATGCTGCCGATGATATTTTTCACGGAGTTATAAACAACGGTATCGATCCTGCTCTCTGCATTGGAAATGGAATTGAGGGATTGAGCAAATTTCAGAGGATCTTCAATGCGCCATAAAACATAGCTGTCACTGAGCATGGTCTTCTTATCCATGGTAATTACATCGGAAGCCGCCAGATCATAAATAAGGATCTTCCTGGGCAGCGTATCTGCTGTCTGGATAACCGGCATCTTCAAGGTGACTCCTGCCGTGCTGATCACTTTCTCCACACGCCCGAACTGGCGGATCAATTTGTATTCATTTTCATTTGTTATGACAACAGAACCTGACAACAGGACAACTGCCGCCAGAACCACAAGGACTCCCGCCGTTTTTTTCCAAGTTATTTTCATTTACTGGCCCTCCCTTTCTCCGCTGTTACTTTCCGCCCCCTGCTGGCCTGAGTCAGCACTGCCTGTATTTGAGCTTCCGCCGCCCACAAAGCTGTCAAGGGGAAGAATGGTGCTGGTCTTATCGGTTCCGTCAATGATGACCTTCATCTTTGGAAGCACCTCTTCCATTGTTTCATAAAACATCCGCTTTTTGGTCACTTCCGGATTTTTCATATATTCATTATACATGGCATTAAACTTTGCCACGTCAGCGTTGGCCTCATTGATCCTCCGGGCCTTTGAGGACTCCGCATCCTGCAAGATCTTATCCGTCTGGGCCGTGGCATCAGGCAGCTTTTCGTTCCGGTATTTATTGGCATTGTTGATAGCCGTTTCCTTTCCCTGCTTCGCCGTTTCCACGGCCTTAAAAGCTTCCATAACCTCGGCTGTAGGCGGCTCTGAATCCTGGATGGTCACATTCATGACAGTGAGCCCGATATCGTGCTGCTGCAGCTTTTCCACCATCATCTGTTTTACCTTGGACTGGATCTCATTTTTCCCTGTGGTCAGGACTGCGTCCACGTCATAGCTTCCGATCACCGTGCGGATACAGCTCTTTGTGATGTTCTGCAGAATCAATAAAGGATCATCGGACGCATAAACCGCCTTTACCGGATCCCCCACCTTATATTCCACAAAGAAATCCACGTTTACGAAGTTGTAATCCCGGGTGATCATCAGGGAATCCTCTTCCTTGCTTTGGTTATCGCTTGGGTTGTATCCAATGGCAAAGCCCTGGATGGTAGTATTGACCTTTCGGACATTTTGTATGGCTATTTAAAATGAAGTCCCGGATCGGTTATTGCCCTCGCCTTTCCCATGGTAGAGGACAGCCTGTTCCTGCTCCTGGATATTATAGACGGATGCAAAGCCTATGATGGGAATGGCCACCAGCAAAAAGATTGCTATTCCCGATCCCTTTACAATTTTTCGGACTTTCTTCCATTTTTCTTTCTTGTTTGGATTAATCGTTTCCATGATGTTCCACCTTTCTTTTTTCTTTCCATATCTGAGTTCCCGTAAATGCGCAAAAGGAGCTCTTTACAAGGGCTCCTCAGAAAATATTATAACTGCGGTTCTGTCCCCTCATAACTCCTGGTCCTCTGCCAACTGCGGATCATTGTAATAGACAAAAACCGTCACTTCATCTTCGTTCCGATAAATACTGATATCAAACAGCCCTTCCAGGATATACGCCCCTTCTTCCTGCAAAATTCCTGTTCCTGCCTGCTCCATAATTTGTGAAACACTGCTTTCTTCCCCGGAAATCCCGACCATGCCTTCCGTAAGCTTTAAAAATTCCTCCAGATAATCCAGAGAAGCCTGGTTATTTTTTAAGGAAGAGGCATAATAATGAACTTCTCCCGTAGCCGTATCATAATTGACATCCACATACTGGTAGGCGTAATCTTCGTCGGAATCCGATTCTTCGGAAGCCACTTCTCCAGATGTCTCTTCACCGGGAGCCTCTTCTTTTAAATAAATGCTTTTCGTAGTCTCATAATAGGTGGTAAGACCGGTCTCATCCTCAAACCCATAGTTATCGGAATAAGTGTCTTCCACATCCACCCAATAGCCGTGAGCCGAGTCTATCACATACTGCCTCATGGAAGCTGCAATGTCTCTTCCATCCACCGGAAAATGGGTATTGCCGCTACACCGTTCCCCTGCCTCACTCACTTCCTCCTCGTCAAACTCCCTGTAACCGGGATCATCATAAGAGGATACAGTCTCATTGATGCCGGAAATGGCATGATCAATGAATAAAGCGCGGAAAGCCGGCGGCAGTACATTGAGGACAAGAAACATTGCCAGGGCCGCAATTCCCGCTGCAGAAGCAAAGCCTTTCTTTTTGACAGTCTGTGGCTGGGCCGGGCCGGCGGCAGGCCCAGAAGAATGGACGGGACCGCCCGGAGCAGGTAACCCGGCAGGCCGGCGTTTCTCCTGATTTTCCTGATTTTCCTGTAAAACCGGCGTTTGATGTAAGGGTTCAGGAGACCTTCGCTGAGGTCTTTCATTCAAATAATAATCCGCGTTCCACAAGACAGGGCGGACCCTGCGCTTGCACCGGGTACAATAATTATACTTATTGACCGGCAAGTCACAGACCGGACAAATCTTTTTCATCATCAAAAATTCCCCCTTTATCCCAGTACCAGATGGGCCACGGCAATCTCGTCATCCTCCCGGAAGCCCTGAGCACAAACCTGGATATCGTAAATATATTTCTCCTCGAGGCCGGTAGCGGAAGCAATTTCTTGGATATTCTTTCCTTCCCCGGCCAGCGCCATCACCTGATGGACGTCCTCAATGGTCTTTTTCAACAGTTCATCCGCAGGATTAAATATTCCCGGGCCTTTTTCCTCCCTGTCAGACTCCGTAATGAAGTCCTCCAGTGACAGTTCTTTCTTTCCCTTCTGGCCGCAGTAATAATCCTCAGATAATTCCCAATCCTGTTCCTTATCAGACATTCTGCTCCTCCTTTCCTCTCCAGTGTTTCAAAAACAGGCAGGTTCGACGGAACCTGCCTTATGATATATTATGTTTAGTTTTACCGCTTATTTCTTAAAAAGTCCGGTATGTTAATCTGTACTTCTTTATTTACCGTAGGACGGTATGGCTGGCCGGAACCCTGGGAAGCATTCTGATTGTTACTGCCACCCTGGCCTGCGTAATTAGGCTTTCCATAATTAGAATTAGGCGCTCCATAGCTCTGGCCCTGGTTTGCATAATTCTGATTGTTCGGATTCCCGCTGTTATTCGGATAGTTCTGATTATTAGTATTGTTATATGCCGGGTTGGAGTAATTGGCATTCCCGTAATTCTGATTATAGCCCTGGCCGTATCCCGGATTTGCTGCGGTTGCGGCTGCTTCCTGGTTCACGCTCTGAGTATGGGAAGCAGGGGCTGTCCTTGGCTGTTTATAGTTGGAGTTGGAAAAATTCGTCATAACCTTTGATACAGGAGTCTCGGACTGCATGTCCAGTCCTGTGGCAATAACGGTAATGCTGGCTTCATCCTGGGCATTTTCATCATACATAGCACCAAAAATAATATTGGCGTTGTCTCCTGCCATCTCCTGAACATAGCTGGCTGCCTCATTGGCTTCAATCAGGCTGATATCGCCGGATATGTTGATGATGACATGGGAAGCGCCTTCAATGGTAGTCTCAAGCAGAGGGCTGGATACTGCCTGTTTCACAGCCTCAAGGGCCTTCTCATCGCCCTTAGCCTTTCCGATGCCGATATGTGCAATGCCCTTATCCGTCATAACGGTCTGGACATCCGCGAAATCCAGGTTAATAAGTCCCGGAACATTGATCAGATCCGTGATGCCCTGTACAGCCTGCTGAAGTACTTCATCCGCTTTCTTCAAAGCATCCGGCATGGTGGTACGCCTGTCCACAATTTCCAGTAAGCGGTCATTTGGTATAACAATCAAGGTGTCGACACTCTCTTTTAAGCGTTCGATGCCCGCATTGGCATTGGCCATACGGGTTCTTGCTTCAAAACGGAAAGGCTTTGTTACAACGCCTACAGTCAGAATGCCCATATCCTTTGCAATTTTTGCAACCACCGGAGCTGCTCCGGTTCCTGTGCCGCCTCCCATACCGCAGGTAACGAATACCATATCGGCGCCTTTCATGGCCTGGGCCAGATCATCCGCATTCTCTTCCGCTGCTTTTTCTCCGATCTCCGGCTTTGCTCCTGCGCCAAGACCCTTTGTTAATTTTTCACCAATCTGCATGGAAGTAGGCGCCTTGCAAAACTGCAGGGCCTGCTTGTCCGTATTAATCCCAAGAAATTCTACACCTGCTATATTCTCATCAATCATGCGGTTTACCGCATTGTTTCCGGCACCGCCTACACCGATAACCAGAATTCGTGCAGCACTATCCGCCTCATTTATTTTAATCTCTAACAAGATTATATCCTCCTTTAACCATAAACAGCTTACTGTATAGACCTAATTAATATAATATTTGATTTTCACAAAAATATCAACTATTTTTTAAACAAAATTCAAAGCAAATTATGTAAATTCATTTATCCTTGACAAACCGGTAGGAAGCTGCTGTCTCCGCTTCGTCATATGTATCCAGATAAAGGGTGCCTGATAATCCGCCCAGGACCGGAAGCTGGTCCTTTAATTCGGAGATCTTGCCGTTCATCTGATCGTTGCTTCCTAAAAAGACCCGGATGCTTCCCATGACCAAAGTGGCGTCTCCGCCGGAATCATAGAGAATCTGGTCCACCTGGATTCCAGCAGTGGATAAAAGCTGGGTCAGGGTCAGAATCTCATCGAAAACCTTTCCGTTTTCCACCGGAATGGGCTGATGAAGGACGATATGTCCGAATTTCAGCCCCGTAATCCAGGGAATTCCGTCCAGCTTCCCGCTGGAGCTTTCCACAATGATCCCATCCTTGTCAAAATACATGTAGCTGCCCATATAGGAAACATAGCCTACCACAGATTTCTCGTAAACGATCACTTCCACCTTTACCGGGTTCTGGAACACGATTTTGTAGTCCTGGATAAAAGGAATCTGCACATGCTCCTTAAAACGGTCCTTATAGATGCAGAAAATCGCATTCCTGTCCCAGCTGTCCTTGAACAAAAGGCTTATGATTTGTTCCGACGTATACTTCTTATTCCCCGTCACCGTAATGTCCCGGATCTGCAGCGACAGAAAAATAACAGTTAAGAGCAGAACAACTGCCGCCGCGATCCCAATTTTCATTTTTCTTCTGCTTTTTCTTAAACCTTTCATTTGAACCCTCTGATCGCTGCGCCCAGACTGCCTAAGTCCCGGCAGATGTCTTCATATCCCCGCTCGATGTGATGGCAGTCGTGAATCTCTGTCAGGCCCTCACATGCCAGTCCTGCAATCACAAGGGCGGCCCCTCCCCTCAAATCCGTAGCAGTTACGGAACCTCCTCTCAAGGGATGGAGTCCATGGATGACAGCCCGATTTCCTTCTATTATAATATCCGCTTCCAGCCTCTTTAGCTCCTCAGCCGTCCCAAACCGTCCTTCAAAAATGGTTTCCGTTATCCGTCCGGTTCCTTTGGAAGAGGCCATCACTGCCATAATCTGGGACTGGAGATCCGTAGGAAAACCGGGATAAGGAGCAGTCACCACATCCATGCTGCGGGGGCGTCCCCTCATGGATACCTCCAGGCCGTTTTCGTACTGCTTCAGCTCCGCTCCCATTTTTTCCGCAAGGGAAATGGCCGCAGTCAAATGATCAGGCCGGATTCCTTCCAGCAGGACGCTTCCCTCTGCCGCCATTACAGACATCAGATAGGTGCCCGCTACAATCCGGTCCCCTGCTACGGTGAATTCAGAATCATGAAGTTCCTTAACTCCGGTAACTGCCAGCCGGGAGGTTCCGGCCCCGTAGATTTTAGCTCCCATATTGTTTAGGAATTCACAAAGCAATGAGATCTCCGGTTCCTTTGCCGCTCCCCGGATTACAGTCACTCCTTCGGCGAAGACAGCTGCCATCAAGGCATTTTCCGTGGCTCCAACACTTGGAAATTTAAAATATATGTCAGCTCCCGTAAGCTTGTCGGCAGACACCAGAAGCTTATCGCCCCTTTCTTCAATAACAGCTCCCAGGGTGCGGAACGCCGAAAGGTGTAAGTCAATGGGTCTTTTCCCTATAGAACAGCCTCCGGGAAAGCTGGTGACCGCATTTTTGCATCTTCCCAACAGAGGACCGGACAGCATGATGGAGGATCGCATGCTCTTTATATATTCTTCCGGAATCTCCGTATGGGTAATGGCAGCCGCGTCAATCGTCAGGGAACAGCCCTCCAGACGGCAGACACAGCCAATACGCTCAAGTATCCCCAGCATACAGAACACATCCTGTATCCTGGGGACGTTATGGATCACTGTCGTACCTTTATGGAGAACCGCCGCTGCCATCATGGGCAGAACAGCATTCTTGGAACCCTGAATTTTTATCTCACCTTTTAAGGATCGTAACCCCTGGACCTGTATGTCTGACAAACCGGTACCTCCCATGGCTTCTTATATACTATCCTATGTGAAAGATGAGAGAATGGTTTCATATCCTGTTATTTTTCCAGGCGGATCTGGTTGGAAACACTTAGGACCATGCCCATTTCCACCATCAGGAAAAGGACAGAGGTTCCTCCGTAACTGATGAATGGAAGGGTAATTCCGGTATTCGGTATGGTATTTGTAACAACCGCAATATTTAAAATAACCTGTATGGCGATATGTCCCATAACCCCAACCACCAGAAGTGCTCCGAATAAGTCCGGTGCATTGTCCGCAATGAGCATAAACCGGTAAATCATAAAAAGGAATATGAGGACAACGGAAACCGCCCCGAAAAGCCCCAGTTCTTCGCAGATGATGGAAAAAATCATGTCGTTTTGCGCCTCAGGCACAAAACCCATCTTCTGGATGCTCTCTCCTAAGCCTCTGCCCATGAGGCCGCCGGAGCCTATTGCATAAAGCCCCTGAAGCACCTGATATCCACCGGTAGCCGGATAGGCCTCCGGCTCCAGCCACACCAGGATTCTTCCCAGCTGGTAATCGTGAAGGATATTCAGTTTTTCCAGGGCAGTGGCTATGGGGCCTGCAAAGGCCAAGGCCCCTACGCCTGCCAGGCCGCAGGCAAAAAACGGCCATTTCTTTTTACATGCCACAAACAGCATGACAAAAGCAATTCCCACAATGATAATTCCGGAGCTTAAGTTATTTGCCGCCACAATTCCCGCAATAGGAAGTGTGGTGATGCAAACCAGGATTACCCCGTTTCTCGTATTGATGTTCTTCCCCATCTGGACGATCATAACCGCCAGCATGACGATGAGGGCGATCTTTACAAATTCCGTAGGCTGAAAGGTAAGGGAACCCACTCCCAGCCACCTTCTCTTCCCGTTAAATTCCCGTCCGAATAAGGACACTGCGATCATAAGCACATAGGAAAGTCCATAGGCAAACAGGGAAAACTTGGCGTACCAGTGGTAATCCAGCTTGGATATGAAGATCATAATGGCAAAGCCCGCCAAAGCGATTTTCCCCTGTTTCATCATGAAGTAAGAAGCGCTGCCGAATTTCAGCTGGGCTGCGTAGGAGCTGGCGCTGTATATCATCACTAGTCCGAAAATGGACAAGAATATTACGGTAAATAAAAGGCTGTAATCATAAAAACGGCGTGGTTTATTCTTTTTTTTCACCGGCCTCTTTTCTGCCATACCATTCCTCCTCGCCATCTATATTTCTTCTGCGTTCCGATGTTGAAAACCCGCTGCAGGCAGATGTAACACAAAGCCATAGGGGCAGGCGGACACTTGGATGTGTGGACGCGCAGCCACAAGGACATGCCATTCATAATTTGACGGGGGACTTTGCTTATAAAAGGTGTATGTATTGGCCGTCAAATTATTCATGCGGGCGTTCCGCCCTATAGAAATATTTGTATAATTTACGCTTAGAGAGCGAGCTCTCACGCATAAATTATACAAATATTTCTGCATGTCAGGACGGAGTCACAAGTTTCGGACGCACTCCTTGAAGATTTGGCCGCGCTCTTCATAGCACGTAAACATTCCCCAGCTGGCGCAGGCCGGGGACAGAAGCACGTAATCCCCTGTGTTGGCGTAGGAAGCGCAGACCTTAACAGCCTCCTGCATATCCTCCGCATACATCACATTGGTAAATCCGTGTCTGGCCGCACACTCGGCGATCTTTTCCCTTGTCTGGCCCAGAAGGACCATGTATTTCACCTTTCCGTCAAAGGACTGGATCCATTCATCATATTCAGAGTTCTTGTCATAGCCTCCCGCAATGAGCAGGGTCGGCCCCGGCATGGCCTTTATGGCCTGGATTGCCGCGTCGGGGTTGGTGCCCTTGGAATCGTTGTAGTACTTCACTCCAGACTTTTCCGCCACGAATTCAATTCTGTGCTCCACTGCCTTGAATTCACAGATCACACGGCAGATGACCTCCATGGGAACTCCCATTTCCACGGCTATGGCAACGGCTGCCATTACATTCTCATAATTGTGGCGGCCAAGAAGCTGCAGATCATGGATATTTACGATCTCGGTCCGTTCTCCCTCATGATTCCGCAGAATCATATCCCCATCCATGCAGTAGCCCTCGGAAAGCTGCTGACGGCTGCTGAAATAGACGGCTTTGGGATTCATGATCCTGCCAAACTCCCGCAAAACAGGATCGTCGTAATTTAAGACGCAGGAATCGCCGGACCCCTGGTTTGAAGTAATGCTTTCTTTCACTTTTATGTAACATTCCATGGTTTTATGACGGTTTAAGTGATCCGGCGTTATATTTAAGATAGCGCTGACGTCAGGCTTAAAGTCCGTAATAGTCTCCAGCTGGAAGCTGCTGATCTCCGCTACCGTCACTGAATCCGGAGTGGTTTTTAATGCCTCCTCCGTATAAGGAATCCCAATATTCCCCACCACAAAAACGTGTTCAAAATACGCTTTCATGATCTCTCCCGTAAGGGCTGTGGTGGTGGTCTTTCCATTGGTTCCCGTAATCGCCGCCAGCTTCCCCTTTGCGTGATGGTAGGCCAGCTGGATTTCGCTCCAGATGGGAATCTCCGCCTCCTTTAATACTTCGACGAAAGGAGCGTCAAGAGGAATTCCAGGGCTTATAACGCATAAACCGACCCCTGTCAAATCTTCTTTCTTAAGGTCTCCCAAGAGCACGGAAACCCGTTCGTCCTTACCAAGCTGCTCTGACAGCACGTCCTTATCAAGGGCAGCGTTTCCGTCATAAAGGATCACTTCATTTCCTGTATCTAAGGCCAGCCTGGAAGCCGCCATGCCGCTCTTTCCGCTTCCGGCAATCAAAATTTTCTGACTCATATTGTTTCTCTCCTATAATCCAAGGTATGCAAGCAGGCAAAGCACTGCTGTCACAATGGCGAATACAGCCACCACTCTGGTTTCCGACCAGCCGCAAAGCTCAAAGTGGTGGTGGATTGGAGCCATTTTAAAAATCCTCTTACCGCCTGTTTTTTTAAAATAAGTCACCTGAATGATAACCGACAGCACTTCTAACAGATAGATAAATCCGATGATGGCAATAAAGATGGGGATCTGCATCATAAAGGCGCTGGAGGCCACAAACCCTCCAAGGCCCAGGGAGCCTGTGTCTCCCATGAACACCCTGGCCGGATAGACATTAAAGAGCAGAAAGCCTAAAAGGCTTCCCACTACTGCACCGGTAATGGGACTGATGCCCGTATTCTCTCCGATTGCCACCACCGTTAAAAAGGTAGCCACAAGAATAGTCACGCTGGTGCAGAGGCCATCTAGGCCGTCGGTAAAATTCACTCCGTTGTCAGTACCTATGACAATAAAGAATACCGCAGGCACGAATAATATTCCCAGATTTAAATACAATCCCTTTGAAAAGCCTCCTGTAAAGGGCACCAGCATCTCTGTTCCCACATCTCTGGAATGGATGAGATAAAAAGCGAAAACGCCTGTGATAAAAAGCTGCCCTGCCATTTTCTGAATGGGGGTCAGCCCCTCGGAACGTTTCATAACGATCTTGATATAATCGTCAAGGAATCCCACAATACCAAACCCCACCGTCACAAAGAGCACCGGAATGATCTTCGGATAGTCCCTCACATAAAACAGAGACGTGATGATGATGCTGGTCAATATAATGAGGCCGCCCATGGTAGGCGTACCCTGTTTTTTCAAATGGCTTTCCGGCCCTTCCTTACGGACCTCCTGGCCAAATTTCAATCTGTGAAGAAATGGTATTACAATGGGACACAGTATGGCGCTGATAGCAAAGGCTATGATGATCGCCAGAATCGTTTCGTTAATCATGTCACACCTCAATATTTTATGTATTCGTATATCAAAAGTACACAGTTAGTAGTATACGTCTTTTTGCCTGAATAATCAACCATAGATTCGAAACGCAGAAGCAGTTTTTTCCTCTGTTGGTTCGATTCCCAAATAAGGAGAATATTCTTAAAAATGTCACCAATTACCGGTGCGGCAATGGTTCCGCCGTAATATATTCCCTCCGGGTCGTCAATGGTAATGAGGGCGATTACCTGGGGATCATTGGCCGGCGCAAAGCCTATAAAAGAAGAAATATACTTTTTTAAGCTTCTGGGAAGCTTCTCAGAAGTGGCTGTTTTGCCGCCGATGCGGTAGCCGTCGATTTTTGCGTTTTTGCCGCTTCCTTCTGCCACCACCTGCTCTAAAATATAGCGCATGGTCTCGCTGGTTTGAGGCGATAAGATCCCCTCTTTCACCGGATAGTCAAAGGTGTGGACCGTTTCCCCATCGGCAGTGACTGACTTCACACCAAAATGAGGGGTAACCCTGTTTCCGCCGTTTACAATGGCGGAAGCCGTAGTGATCAGCTGCATGGGAGTAATCTGGAAGGACTGGCCAAAGGATACGGTAGCCAGCTCTACAAGTCCCATATCTTCTTTTTTGTGCATAATGGTGGAGGCCTCTCCCGGAAGGTCGATTCCCGTCTTTCCCTTTAAGCCGAACTGTTCAAAATATTTATAATAATTATCCACTCCCAGTCTCTGCCCCACATCAATTAAAACAGGGTTACAGGAATTCATCATCCCCTGGAGAAAGGTTTCAGAGCCATGGCCGCCTACCTTGTGGCACCGGATCTTCCGGTCTTCCACGATCCGAAAGCCAGGACAGGAAAAACGGTCTTCCAGGGTCACCACTCCTGCTTCCAGCCCTGCAGCGGCTGTGACGATTTTGAAAGTGGAGCCTGGCTCATAGGTATCGTTAATACAGGGGTTTCTCCACATCTGGTTTAACAGCTCCTGTTTCTCTTTATCCGTCGCAGGAACCTGGGTATTGGTATTTAAGGTAAAGGGATCATTTAAATTAAATTCCGGCGCATTTACCATTGCCATAATCTCCCCGCTTTTGGGGTTCATGACAATAATGGACACCCTCTTTGCCCCTTTTTTCTCCATGACCTGATAGGCCGCCTGCTCGCAGTACCTCTGGATGTTCACATCCAGGCTGATGTATAAGTCCTGTCCTGCAATGGGCTCAATCCTGTCCTCCGCCGCATTTTCAATCTCAATGCCGGCAGCATCGGACATGGTTAAGATCTTTCCGTTTGTTCCTTTTAAATAGTCCTCATATTTCACTTCCAGACCTATGATGCCCTGATTATCCCCTCCTGTAAACCCCAGGACTGTGGAAGCAAGGGTATCGTAGGGATAATAGCGCTTGTAATCCTCATCCACCTTGACTCCTTCTAAGTGAAAGGCCCGGATCTGATCTCCCAGAGTCTTGTCTACATTGGTTTTAATAATTTCCCTGGAACTGTACTTTTTTACTTTCTTGCTTACTTCTTCCTCTGACAGCCCTAACTCTCTGGAAAGGACTGACGTTACCTCATCCGGCTTTTTGATCTGGTTGTGTATGACGGATATGGTGCACACCGTCCGGTTAGTGGCGATAACAGTACCATTGGCGTCAATAATATTTCCCCTGGCGGCCTTAATGGTTCTCTCCCGCTCATGAAGGTCATCCGCCTGTGCGCTGTAATATTCAGAGCGGAAGACCATTAGAAAAATAAGCCGCCCCATGAGTCCTGTCATGGCAAGAAATAACAGGAAAAACAGGATGGCTATTTTCTCTCTATGGTGTGTTTTATTGGAATTCATGCGCTGCTCCAACCTCATCATTGTTACAGTATATGAAATTCCGATATTTTTATGAGTTTTTGAGACAAAACTTCCTTATTGGGCTTCCGTTTCCTCCACAGTTTCTTCCTCTGAAGAGGTGTCACCGCTGCCGCCGGGAAGATTTGCCGGAAGCTGGGATCCCTTTTCTTCCCGCCCCTGTCAACGACTTCCTCGGAAGGATTTACGTATTCCTCAGGAACCGTCTCTCCGTTTTCCAGAGTAGGAGCAGCCTGGGTGGTCTCTTCCGTACCGGATTCCGATTCCCCGCTTTCAGAGGATTCCTGGGTCTCGCCGGAAATTCCTTCCTGTTCGGGAAGCTTTGCCGCCTCTCCATCCGGAAGAGTGGCCTCTTCATCCGTATCCGGGAATATATTTAAATAAGGAAGAAGTTCTGTCATGATCTTCTGAAAAATTCCGCTGGCATAGGTACTGTGAGGCTGGTCCTCCACATGAGGCTCATCCACCACCACATAAACCAGGACCTGGGGATTTTCCGCAGGCGCATAGCCCATGAAAGAAACCAGGTAATTGGTCTTATCCCTGGGGATCTTTTCCGCTGTACCGGTCTTTCCGGCAATCCGGTAGCCGGCCACCTTTGCGGCACCTCCGGTTCCCCCTTGGGCGTTGACGGTCTTATACAGGGCCTCGTTAATAAATTTCGTCGTAGACTCAGACACCGTCTCCCTTACGAGGACCGGGTCCACCTTTTTAATGACAGATCCCTGTTCATTTAAAATCTGTTTTACCACATGGGGCTCATAATAGGAGCCTCCGTTTATGACAGAAGAATAGGCAGCGGCCATCTGGATCATGGTTGTGCTGAAATTCTGTCCAAAGGAATTGGTAGCCAGGTCCGTGGGACCGGCCGTATCCGCATGGTAAACCAGAGTTCTGTTGTCCGCCTCTCCGGGAAGATCGATTCCCGTCTTTGAGCCAAGGCCGAACATCTGCTCGTATTTGTATAATTTATCCTTTCCCATCTGCTGGGCAATGTGCATCATAACCACGTTGCAGGATTTCATCAACCCCTGTTCCACTGTCAGGAGACCGTGTCCGGTCCGGCTGACGCAGCTGATTTTATATCCTCCCACTTCCAGAAAGCCATTGCACATGTAGGTTTCATTGCCTGTGATGGCCCCTTCCTCCAGAGCCGCCGCAACCGTGAATATCTTTGCCGTTGAACCCGGTTCATAGCCGTCGCTGATACAGAAATTCCGCCAGGTCTGATTCCATGCCACCTGGGTCCCCAGGGACATGATCTCCTCGCTGCTGTAATGCTCGGTCACATTTTCCGCAGTCAAAGGAACCGCATCTTTATTCTTCCGCTTATAATCCTCTATGGCTTCCTTGATGCCAAGCTCCCTCAGCACATCATCGGTATACTCCGGTCTTAAATCCCGGGGATTGTTTAAGTCAAAGGCCTTGTCATTTGCCATTGCCAGGACCTCGCCGTTATTAGGGTCCATAACCACGACCCCGACCCGCTTGCTTCCGGTTTCCTGCTCCCACTGTTCAATGTATTTTTCCACGATCTTCTGCACATTGGCATCAATGGTGGAAACCACTGTATTTCCGCCTGTGGCAGGCTTTATAACCCTTTCCAAATTGGAATCGTCATTTAAATAGCCGTATTCCCTTCCGTTGGTTCCCATGAGAGTGGTATTGTAAAACTGCTCGATTCCGCCGGTGCCGCCCATGCCGTCTCCGTTGGCAAAGCCCACCACATTGCAGCCTAAGGAATTGTAGGGATACACTCTTTTGTACTCATCCTCAAACCAGATTCCCTTAATAGCCTGCTTCGCCTTCTTTAGGTCCTCTGCCTTTCCGGTCCTGTACTGCTCATATTTTTCCTTGTCGCTGTAGGCAAGCTGCTTTGCATAGCGGACGTACTGCTTATCCTTCTTTTCCTGAATCAGGTTCATGATCTCTGTCCGGTCATAGCCGAAGCAGTCCACCAGAGCAGTAACCGTAGGTTCTAGATAAGCCTCGGAATCGGACATGATCTGTCTGGGGTCCAGGATTAAGTTGTAGACCTTTTCGCTGGTTGCCAGATAGGTCCCGTTGCGGTCCATAATATCCCCTCTCCGGAAAGGAATGACCCGGCTGTCGTATTCCTGCTGGGACAGAACGATCTGATTATAATCTTCCTTTCTGTTTGTCATCAGATTGTACAGGACCATAACTAATGCAAACAAAGCCAGCGTAATTACCAGTACAGTAACCGCCAGCTTTTCCTGCATATAACGGGGAAACAATTTACTCTTTCTATTTTTAATTTTGTTAGTGTTTCGGGATGTCCTCATTCTGTCTTACATACTCACTTTCCGTCTTATCATAGTGAAGGATCTGATCTTTGTTGGCATAAACCATACCCAGCTCTTCTGTGGCTACCTTGTACACATGATCTAAATCGACGGAAGTATTAATGCTCATTTCCAGTGCGTCATTTTCAGCCTTCAGATGTTCAAGCTCGGTCTCCTTTTCCTCAATCCCATGAATGCTGGCTGTGATGGAGGACTGGAGATGCAGATAATTTACGCAAAGGCAGAGGGTACAGACTGCTGCGATGGTCAGCAAAATAACATAGGGCAAGTCCATTTGCAAAGCTTTTTCACGATTTCGTCTGACCCGATGGTTTACGGATGGACGGCGGATTTCATCCGGAGTATTAACCGGCACCTGGGCCGGCATGACTTTACGGACAGTATTTCCCTGTACGTAAGCCGTATTCCCGTAGGAACGCACATTCTTTCTAGCAGCCACTCTCTCTTCCTCCCTTTATATTCGCTCAAAGACGCGAAGCTTTGAACTCTTTGATCTTTTGTTTTCTTCCACTTCTTCTTCTGACGGCACTACAGGCTTTCTCGTAATGACCCTGCCCTTGCTCTTCCTTCCGCAGACGCAGACCGGAAAATCCCGGGGGCAGATACAGGGGTCTTCATTTGTCTTAAACCGGGTCTTTACAATCCGGTCCTCCAGAGAATGAAAGGTGATAATGGAAAGCCGTCCCCCTGGATTTAAAAGGTCTATCATGGTATCAATGGAATTGCTTAAAACCTCCAGCTCCTTATTCAGCTCAATCCGTAGAGCCTGAAACGTCCGCTTGGACGGATGGCCGCCTGCTGCCCTCACCTTTGCGGGGATAGCTGCCTTGATGATCTCCGTCAGCTCTCCGGTTGTGGCAATGGGCTTTTCTTGCCTGGCTCTCGCAATATGCTTTGCAATGTTCTTTGCAAACTTGTCCTCTCCGTAATCGCGTATGATCCGGTATAGGTCAAATTCGCTGTAGCCATTGACGATATCGGCTGCAGTCTGATCATTCCTCTGGTCCATGCGCATGTCCAGAGGAGCATCATCCTCCCTGTAGGTAAAACCTCTTTCCGGCGAGTCAAGCTGGTAAGAGGATACCCCAAGGTCTAAGTAAATTCCGTCCACCCTTTCAATTCCCAAATCCTTTAGTACTGTCTGTATATTTTCGTAATTGCTTCTTACGACCGTTACCTTATCCTTATAATCCTTCAGCCGTTCCGTGGCCGCCGCAATGGCGTCCGCGTCCTGATCAATTCCGATTAATCTTCCGTATTCTCCCAGGCGTCTGCATACCTCTAAAGCATGTCCGCCGCCTCCCAGGGTTCCGTCCACATAAATTCCATCCGGTTTTACATTCAGGCTGTCAATGGTTTCATAAAGCAGCACTGACTTGTGTTCAAATATCATATTCCAAGTCCTTCCATAGCTTCCGCGATTTCTTCCATATCATCATAGGTATTGGCTGCTGTCCATCCATCCCTGCTCCAGATTTCAATCCGGCTTCCCACTCCTACAAGCACCGCTTCTTTATCAATGCCAGCATGCTCTCTTAAAACTGCCGGAAGCAGGATTCTTCCCTGCTTGTCCACTTCACAGGAAGTAGCTCCTGCCAGAAAGAATCTTGAAAACTTTCTGGCATTGGTGTTGGTCAGCGGCAGGCTCTTTAGCTTTTCTTCCAGGGCAGTCCACTCATTATTGTCGTACACAAATAAACAGCCATCCAAGCCCTTCGTCACGACGAACTCTTCTCCAAGCTGCTCCCTGAATTTTGACGGGACAATTAACCGTCCCTTCGCATCGACCGTATGATTGTATTCGCCCATGAACATGTCAATCACCTGCTTGTACATTGGAGGGATTCAAACCACTGTCCCACCATTTTCTACCACTTTGTACCACTTTCC
>JASGGP010000054.1:0-19548 GCA_047604985.1 Lacrimispora sp. | reverse complement strand
ACCCGCGAAAGCCCCATTCATCCCGAAGCACGGTGTTAAGCAGTGTATGGGATGCGCCGGCATATTCGGTCCCGATGAAGTTAAATGAGGACATGACCGCCTTTGCCCCGCCTTCTTTTACCGCGATCTCAAAAGGCTTTAAGTAGATCTCACGGATGGCCTGTTCGTCAGACCAGGTGCAGAGCATATTGTTCCGGTTGGTCTCCTGGTCGTTCAAGGCAAAATGCTTGATATAGGCATATACTCCATAGTGCTCCGCCCCTATAATGGCGCTGGCCGCCATTTTGCCTGACAGCAGGCCGTCCTCGGAGTAATACTCGAAATTACGTCCTGCAAAAGCGGAACGGTGGGTATTCATGGCCGGCGCATACCAGCCTGACACATCCATTTCATCGGCCATTTTGCCGATGCTCTCTCCAAAGGATTCTGCAATGTCCCGGTTCCAGGTGCAGGCGATCATGACCGCCGACGGGAAGCCAATGGAGCCGGTTCCTGTAAAGTTATTGTTGATGGAAGCAGGTCCGTCGCAGTCCACAGTCCCCACCTTATCCACGCTCTTGGCCGCTGAGGTCTGATATCCTCCGATGGCGATCATGGTATCCATCTCTGAGGCTGTCAGCTGGTCAAGGAGCTTCTCCCACTGGGGATCTCCATAATCCAGCCCCCGCATGGAAGCAAGGGACAAGCCGTTCTTTGCTCCTGTCACAGGCATTGCATCGGCATCATTATTATGGTCTGTTGGGTTATAATTGCTGTTGTTCACAAAGGTTTTCTTGTACTCTTCCGGCATGGTCATGGCTGCAGGCGCTGCTGTTGCCTTTTCATAGTTTGCAAACCCATCCGCACGGGAAAGATAGGTAAGCTCTCCCTTTGCCTCTGCAAACCGGTTCACAGCCGCCGTATCATCGGAAGAGCGGGGATTGGTTTCATCATAAACGATCTGACCTGCAACGGCATAGGTCTGTTCCCCTATAATATTGTGGGAGTCTGACCGGATGGAGATCTTATAATCTCCGGCCTCCAGAACGTAGGAGCCCTTTCCTGCCATATCATAGGAGGCCATATCCTCCGCCTGGAAAGAAACAGGTATGGTCTGGGAAGCGCCTGGCTCCAGTAAATCGGTCTTATCAAATGCAATCAGGTTTGCAGAGGATTTCTCAATGCCTCCATTGGTATAAGGCGGATTATAATAGACCTCCACCACATCCTTGCCTGCCTTATCTCCCGTATTGGTAACGGTTACTTCAAAAGAAATCTTACCATCCGCTTCCGTAACCGGACCCATCTCCTGGGTAAATGTGGTATAGGACAGACCATAGCCAAAGGGATAAAGCACTGTTTTATCATAATCAATCAGGCCTTCCTCTGCCGCAGTCTCATAGAACCGGTAGCCCACATAAATATCGTCCACATAATTGACAAAGCTTGGGTAGGTTGCATCACCCTTAAATGCCTTGCCTGCAAATTCTTTCATATTGTCATAGACAAAGTTCCCGAAATTATTATAATGGGGCGTTGCCGTCAAGTCTGCTGCAAAGGTATCGCTGGTCTTTCCGGAGGGATTGACCGCTCCGCTCACCACCTCGCCCAGGGCCTCAAAGCCTGACTGGCCGGTTCCCGGACACCAGATGGCGCTCTTGATCTGGCTGTATTCATTTACAAAGCCAAGCTCCATGGCATTGGCTCCGTTATAGACTAAAACCACGTTGTCAAAATTGGAGCACACCAGATCCACCATATCTTTTTCCGTCCGGCTCAGCTGCAGGTAATGCTCCCCGGCTTCAAAATCTTTATATTCCTTGGAGTTATCCGTATAGGTGACTTCGCTGACATCGGTGGGAAGATCAGCCCCTTCTCCGCCCACACGGGTAATGATAATCATTGCCGTATCGGAAAATGCCTTTGCATCGGAAATCATTTCACTGGTATAGGAAGCCTTTGCAGGCTCCGGAAGTGTCCAATCCTGCTCCCACATCCCTACTGTGGGACGGTCTGCCCGGTATGATGTGTAAAAATCAGAGAGATTGGTATTCAGCTTAAAGCCTGCATCCTTAAGCCCCTGAAGCAGGGACACGGTCTCATATGCATCTGACAGGGAGCCTGATCCGGTTCCTCCATAGCATGGATTGGTGGAGGCCCAGCCAAAAACATTTAAGTTGGAATCAGACTTTAAGGGCAGAATATTCCCTTCATTCTTTAACAGGACGATCCCTTCTTCTGCAATCTCAGTACAAAGCGCTGTGGCTTCGTTGGAAGTCTCTTCTGAAATCGTTCCGCTTCCTGTTGCAAGGGAAATCAGGCTGGACATGGGACCCCAGCAGATCAGATTCACCGCAATAACAAAGGCCAATAAAATAGCCATAAGCCCCTGTCTGCGGATTAAATACTTAGCTGCACTCTTTTTCTTCCTGCATGCCACCATAACGATCACGGCTGCCGCAATTACTACGGCCAGGCCGATCAGATAAGGCACACAGAGATTGACAATCTTTAATACATCATCAATATTAATCTGTAACATTTCTTTCATCCTCCTCAAAACTTGTTACCGCAGGCCTGTGTGGTATGATTTTAATTTACCATAACTTTAGGGCCAAAGGAGGCTTTTCGCATAACTGGTATGAATTCCTGCATAACTGGCGGCAGACTCCCTCTCAGTTCTGCCTCAAAATACTTCTTAATTTTACACATAAAAATAGCCTTGAAAATGGTTTTCAAAACCAATCAAGGCTCACTTTTATTCTCTGTTTTTAAAGCAAGGGCAATCATATTGACCCACAGCCAGCTTAGAGGCATGACAAGCACCATGGCCGGTATCATATCCGCTATGGGGAATTCCTTTAACTTCGTCATGCGAAAGCCTGTAGCCAGCATGAGGAAGCCTCCGCAGGCCTTAAAATCCAGGATCATCTCCGGCGTAGTCAGGGGATATATGAATTTTGCCCCTAAAAACAGCAGGAAGAAAATGACGAACTGAGGGATGGCTATAACTGATACCACCAGCCCCAGATTGCAGGCAAAAATTGCCGCGGTGAAGAAATCCAGAATGGACTTGGAGATTAAGATAGTGCTGTCACCGGTCATTCCGGAGTCCAGGGAACCGTATATTCCGGTGCCGCTGGCACAGAACAGTACGATTACGGTTACAAGGGTTGAGATAAATTCTTCATGGGATATCTGGGAACCCTGGCCCTGAAACAGGGCTGCTATGGGCTTTTGCATCTGGACGGCTCCCCGGTTGATCCATTTGCCCAGATGCAGGGCAAGGCCGGTTCCGGTTCCGATAACAACGGCAAATATTACTGCGGGCATGTATTTCATCAATCCGATGGAGCTGATTCCCATTCCCATGGAACAGACTCCAAACACCAGGGTTAAATTTGCTTTAAATTCTGCGGTCAGTTTTTTTCCTGCCAACGCTCCCACAATTCCGCCGAAAACAACGGACAGCGCGTTGATAATTACTCCTACGGGCATTGTTTTTCTCTCCTGTTTTCTTTATTCGTATAAATCAGGAAGCCATTTTTTAGGATCGACCTCCATAAACTTGGCTCGTTCAAAGCGTGACTTCTGGTCAAAGGGTACTGTGCAGTCAAAGATTGCCTTGCAGGCAACGCCTCTTGCCCGGATGCTGCCGGAATATTCCGGCTGGTTGGACGGATCCAGGGGATGGCACTGAACTCCCGGAATGGGCACCATATCTAAATTTGCCTGGAAACGGGTGGTCATGGCCCACATGACATCCTTCATATCAAAGCAGTCCACATCCTCATCCACCAGGAATACGTGCTTTAATTCCGCAAAGGCGCTGAAAGCCAGCAGTGCCGCCTGTCTCTGACGTCCTTCGTCGGAGGGAACAGACTTTTTAAACTGCATGACTGCAACATATTTTCCGCCGCCGGAGGAAGCACAGTATACATTTTGAAGCCTTCCCGGCATTGCTTTTTCCACCATTGCAAGAATGCTGGCTTCTGTTGGGATGCCTGCCATGGAAACGTGCTCCTCGCTGGGCCCGATACATGTCTGCATAATAGGATTCTTCCTTGTTGTGACCGCTTTTACCTTTATGACCGGAAGCTCCGGATTGGCTGGACCGCAGTATCCGGGGAATTCCGGCATTGCCTTTCCCGTATTGGAATTGATGTCCTCCCGGATTCTTCTGCCAGGCAGAATCTCGCCTTCAATGACGTACTCCGCATTGGCAATGGCCCTTTCCTTTATTGTCAGGCATTTTACCAGCTCCACCGGCTCCTTGCGGATGGCTCCTGCTGCCTGAAGCTCATCATAGCCCAGTGGGGTTGTGGGCGGCTCAAAGCAGGAAGCGATTTCTATGGCAGGATCTACGCCGATGCTGATGGAAATGGGAAGAGCTTCTCCCCTGGCCTCAGCCAATTCCCTGAAATATCCGATATGGCGTGCGCCCGGCTGCAAAAAGATGGATATTTCATCCTCTGACTGGAAGCACATGCGGTGAATGGTAACGTCGGACCCCCCTGTTTCCGGGTTGGAGGCATAGCACATTCCAAGGGTGATATAAGGGCCTGCATCCTCCAGAGTATTGGTGGGAGCCGGTACCAGCTTTCTGATATCAAAGCCCGGTTCCGAAGCCAGATATACGACCTCCTGGCACTTGGCCTGTTCATTTGGAATCTCCACCGGGGGAATTGGATTGGCAACGGATTCCTTTAATAAAAATCCCAGCCTCTTGGGATCACAGTCCAATAAATGTCCCACTCTTGTGCGGCTTGCAAGAAGCCCGATGGCGACTCTTGCTCCTTCATGGCCCTTGATGCTGTTAAATATCATGGCAGGCCCTTCCTTTGTGGGGCGCATTACGGTTCCGCCGGCGCCTACATGGCGGTATACACCGGACAGCTCTCCCATGGGATCCACTTCCACATCGGTTTCCACAAGCTGGCCCGGTATGGATTTCAGCAGTTCCAGGGCTGAACGTAAATCATTTACCTTTTTCTCAGACATTTCTTCTTCCTTCTTTCTTTTTTATGTAGTAAAATCCAAAGCCGGTTCATGGTTTTAGATTTTCCATAATCTCTTCCAGCATTTCATTGGTCTGGCGGACAATCTCTTCTATCATGGGGCCTGTTGCATTGTCGTAGTGAATGCCGCAGACCACAGTAACCGGAAAGCCGCTGATCTGGGACAGGGCCTTTGCATAGCTGTTTCCTATTACATAATCCTTATGGCCCGGCAGGCCTATGGAACTGACTTCTGCCCCGCCCTTATAAATACTTACAGAACCCACATGAGGCAGGCAGCCGCCGGTAAGCAGGATGTGAATGTCCTCCGGCATTTTCGTCACCCATGCGCTTATGTCATGGCCGTACAGCTTTCGGGCAATCTGAAACTGTTCTGTCACTGATTTCCCTCCCATCTGCAAAAGTCCTGGCCCTCTATGTCAAACTGATCCAGGATCTTTCCTACGATATGCTTCACACAGGCGGAAAGGCTGTCCGGCCTGTTATAAAAGCTCATGACCGCAGGGAGTATCACAGCTCCCATAGTGCTCAGTTTATACATATTCTCCAGGTGAATGGTGGAAAAGGGGCATTCCCTTACGCACATGACAAGCTTCCGCCGTTCCTTTAACATCACATCTGCGGCCCGCAAAAGCAGGTTATCACTATAGCCGCAGGCAATTCCGGCCACAGTCTTCATGCTGCAGGGCAGGATAATCATGCCCTTTGTTTTGAAGCTTCCGCTTGCAATGGCGGCGCCGATGTTCTGGTTATCGTAAACCACATCGGCCAGGGCGCGCAAATCATCCAGGGTATACTCTGTTTCCTGGTCCAGGGTCATTTCCGCCGCCCTGGTATAAACCAGATGGGTTTCCACTGTTCCCAGCTTCTTTAGTTGTTTCAAAAGCTCAACAGCCATCTCCATTCCCGAAGCCCCGCTGACACCGATCACCATTCTGTCCATCATTTCCACGATCCTCCCCGTTGATTTGCTTTCATTTTAGCTTTAAGTCCTGCTGGAATCAATTCAGCTTTTGTGATATACTATTCCAAAATGGAATGGTGGGAGGATGTTGTAATGAATCTGGAGCTTTTAACATATTTTCTGGATTTATCGGAAACTTTGAATTTTACGGAAACCGCAGAAAGGCTTTATACCACTCAGGGAAATGTCTCGAAGCACATCTTGGCTCTGGAAAAGGAATTGAATACGGTTTTACTTTCCAGAGATCACCGGAAAGTGGAGCTTACAAAGGCCGGAAAGGCTTTGATCCCTTATGCCAGACAGATTGTCCTGGACTGCCGCGCCATGGAAGCGGCACTTCTCCCCTACCACTCTATCCAAAACGCGGTTTTAAAGATCGGCGCCATTCCGGTTATGGTAAATTATAATGTTATCCGGCTGATTGCGGAATTTCACCAATGCTGTCCGAAAATACAGATGGAAGTGAAAGAAGTGGAAAGCATCCGCCTTCTTGGTGACCTGAATGAAGGAAAATATGACATTGCCTATACACGGATTTTTGAATCCCAGGCCGATAAATACGACAAGGTTACGGTGGATCATGACTCCTTTGCGGCAGTTCTCCCTGCGAATCACGCGCTGGCAAAGCAAAAGGTCATTTCCCTTTCTTCCTTAAAGAATGAACGGTTCTTACAGCTGGACAAGCACACCCGGCTGTACGAACCCTTTCTTCAGCTCTGCCAGAAGGCTGACTTTGAGCCTGATATAGACCATACGGGAACCCGTATTGATATTATCCTGGACTTTGTCGCCAATGGCATGGGAATATCCCTGATGATGGAAAATTCGATCAAGGCATTAGGCCGTTCTGATATTAAAATTATTCCTTTAGATATGACTATTGAAAGTGAGCTGGCATTTGTAAAGAGAAAAGGCCACCATTCTCCCGCCTTAAATTCATTCTGGAATTTTCTGACGGAGAAGTTTCAATGTGACGGTGCTGTTTAAGTAATCTGAGCTGCTTTCTATGGCCGGAACAGATGAATGCTTTTATTGCGAACCATTAGGATATAAAAGAAAGCGGCATTCAAACGCTGAATTTCAGCCCTTGAATGCCGCTTTCTCTTAATTTATTATATATCGCCAACGCCCCGTTTTACCATATGCAGGACTTTACTAATGCTTCATTTCTACTAACTGGACCTCATAGCCGTCCGGGTCTTCAATAAAAATAAATCTGGTATTGGGATTCGGGGAAATCGGACCGCGTATAACGGGTATCTGTTTGCTTTCCAGATACTCCATGGTGCTTTCCAAGGACTCAACCGCAATTCCCACGGAAATGTCGGAATGAAAAGCTTTATCTCCATCATTTCCACTCTGAAGCAGTTCAACCTTAGGCTGGTTTTCTTCGCCCAACATGGCCATTTCCACCCCGTTTCCGCTATGCCTGCTGTTGACCGGCAGGCCCAGAATGCCATGATAAAAGGAAAGGGAGTCTTCAAAGTTTTTTACATGCAGAGTAACCCAACAAAAGTTCATAATTATAACCTCCTGATTTACTATTTATATTCCTTTTTTAAGTATAACCTTTCTTCCAATTTTATCAAGGATAACTTCTGGCTCAATGCTTTACGAATGTAACAATAATCCGGGAATATCTGTTATATCCATTGCAAGCATACTGCATTCGGACAACTCCCAGGGCTCACCGTATCCATATCCACACCCAATTGAGGGCAGGTGATGTTTTTGAGCGATTTCCATATCCTGAAAGCGGTCTCCGATGACTGTAAACTGACCGGGATAATCTTTTTCGATGGTTTCAAATATCACATATTTAGGCTGGAAGCCGAAATCTTCCGTGCAATAAAAAGCGGAAAATATATCGTCCAAAGGAAAACAATCCCTATGGGCCTGCATATAGATGCGCTTGCAGTTGCTCAGAAAAATAAGATGATAGCCTGACCGGCGCAGCCGCTCCAACACCGTCAATGCATGGGGATAAAGCTGCGCTTTCCCTTTCTGTATGAGCCCTACCATGGTTTCTCCGATAATCCGGCTGCACTCGTCTTTATGAAGCTGCGGCAATTCCGGCAGAAAGCTGTTCCACATATCCTTACTGCTGAATCCCAGCCAGGGCGAAATTTCTGCGTCTGTCCAGGTCCGTTCCTCCGCCAGCTTTAAAGAAACAAGATAGGCATAGGCCTGCCGGAAAGCCGGTGCATAGATTTTAATACTGTCATGGAGGGTGCCATCGTAATCAAAGATGAGGCTGTGCATATTAAGCCTGTATTTCGCGGATCAGATTGATCATCTCAATCGCTCCCATGGCACAGTCAAAGCCCTTGTTGCCTGCCTTGCTTCCGGCGCGTTCAATGGCCTGCTCAATATTTTCCGTGGTCAGCACTCCGAACATGACCGGAATACCGCTGTTCAGCGATACATGGGCAATTCCCTTGGAGACCTCGCTGCAGACATAATCGTAATGGCTGGTGCTTCCGCGGATCACCGCACCCAGACAGATCACTGCGTCGTATTTGCCGCAGCCTGCCATCTTGGAAGCGATCAGGGGGATCTCAAAAGCGCCGGGAACCCATGCAACCTCAATGCTTTCCTCACCCACATCGTGACGCTTGAGCAGTCCAGCGCGCCCTCCAGCAGCTTTCCCGTAATAAATTCATTAAAACGTGAAGCCACAATGCCAATTTTTATTTCTTTCGATACAAGATTTCCTTCAAAAACTTTCATAATAAATTCTCCTTTATGTTTTAATAATGTAAAATATGGCCCATTTTGTTTTGCTTTGTTTTTAAATAAAAAAGATCATGGTCATTGGCGGGTATTTGAATAGGAACTCTTTCGGTAATTTCCATACCGAAACCGGACAGTCCATAGACCTTTTCGGGATTATTGGTGAGCAGCCGCAGAGTTTTGACTCCCAGATCACGCAGAATCTGAGCGCCGATGTAATACTCACGGGGATCCCCCTCAAAGCCAAGAGCGAGGTTGGCTTCCAGCGTATCCATGCCCTTGTCCTGCAAGGCATATGCGCGCAGCTTATTAACAAGCCCGATTCCCCGGCCTTCCTGACGCATATAGAGGAGAATTCCCCGGCCCTCTTTCTCAATCTGAGTCATGGCGGCGGCAAGCTGCTGTCCACAGTCGCAGCGCATGGAGCCGAAAGCATCCCCGGTCAGGCACTCGGAATGCACGCGGCACAGAATATTTTCTCCGCCGCCGATTTCGCCTTTCACCAGCGCCACGTGATGCTCACCATTTAGCTGGTTCACATAGCAATACGCTTTGAAATCGCCGTATTTGGTGGGCATTTCACTGATTGAGGTTTGCTCCACCAGCCGGTCGTATTTTTTGCGGTAGTCCTGCAATGCGGCAATGGTAACAAAGGGAATGCCCCACTTCTGAGCCAGTTCGATGAGCTGGGGGGTACGCATCATTGTCCCGTCGTCACTCATGATTTCACAGCAAAGTCCGCACTGCTTCAGTCCTGCCAGCCGCATGAAATCCACTGTGGCTTCCGTATGTCCGCCCCGCTCCAAAACACCGTTTCGTTTTGCAAGCAGAGGGAACATATGCCCCGGACGGCGGAAATCCTCCGGCTTTGCCTCATCATCCACGCATTTCATTGCGGTAACGGAGCGCTCCGCTGCGGAGATTCCGGTGGTGGTGTCCATATGGTCCACGGAAACGGTGAATGCAGTGGCATGGTTATCCGTATTTTCGGAAACCATCTGCGGAAAGTGCAGGCGCCTGCAAAGTTCCTCGTTCATGGGCATACAGATCAGCCCTTTGCCGTGGGTTGCCATGAAATTGATATTCTCTGTGGTGGCAAATTCGGCGGCGCAGATAAAATCGCCTTCATTTTCCCGCCCCTCATCGTCTGTTACAAGTATGATTTTTCCTTGACGAAGCGCATTCAGCCCTTCTTCTATGGTGTTGTATTCAAACATCTTAGCCCTCCTAATAGCCAAATTTGGTTAAAAACTCTTTTGTAATGCCGCTGGACTGATTCTGCTCAGGGGCGGAATACAAAAGCTTTTCAATGTACTTTCCCACAAGGTCGTTTTCCAGATTTACAGGATCGCCTGCCTTTTTGAGAGAAAGAATCGTGGATTTTACCGTATGGGGAATGGCGGACAGACTGAAATCCGAAGCAGTAACCGCGGCTACCGTCAGACTGATTCCATCCACCGCAACAGAGCCCTTTTCCACGATGTAACGCAATATACTTTTTTCCGCAGCAATGGTGTACCAAATGGCATTGTCGTCCCTTTGTATGGCTTTTACTGTGCCCACACCGTCAATATGCCCGGAAACCAGGTGTCCTCCAAAGCGTCCGTTTGCAGGCATGGCCCGCTCTAAATTGACGGAATCTCCGGGACGCAGCCTGCCGAGAGAAGAGCGGTTTAAAGTTTCATGCATTACATCTGCCTGAAAGGTATTGGATGAAAGGCTTGCGGCAGTCAGGCATACTCCGTTTACCGCTACGCTGTCCCCTATACAAAGGTCATTAAAAATAATGTTTCCCTGTATGGTCAGTGCAGAGGACCGGGCTCCTTTCCTCACCTCTTTCAATGTGCCGATTTCCTCAATGATTCCCGTGAACATAAGGTTTCACCTCGCTTTCAATTAAAATGTCCTGGCCCAATTGAGTGACCGTACTATTTGTGAGAAAAAAACCGTCCTGGGGGCGGGGAACTCCCTTTCCGGCCACAGGTGTTTTCCCGTTATCTCCGCCAAACAGCTTGGGAGCGATGTAGGCCTGCACCTTACTGACGATTCCCGCCTGCAGCGCCGACCAGTTTAAAATGCCGCCTCCCTCCAGCAGAACACTGTCCACCTTTTCTTCGCCCAGACGTTTCATCAGCTCGCCCAGATCCAGATGACTCTCCTTGCGGGAAACAGGCAGAATGCGGCAGCCCGCTTCAATATAGGGCTGCTGCACATGAAAATCCGTACATGCAGTGGCAATCACGGTAGGAACCTCATGGGCTGTTCCAACGATTTGGGACGACAGCGGCAACCGCAGGTGGGTATCACAGATGATGCGCAGCGGATTTCTGCCGCCTTCCATGCGGCAGGTGAGAAGCGGATCGTCTGCCAGCACCGTACCGATTCCCGCCATCACAGCGCTGTACCGATGTCGGTCCTCATGCACCTTGCAGCGTGCAGCCTCACCGGTGATCCACTTGGAAACGCCTGTGTATGCGGCGGTCTTTCCGTCCATTGTCATGGCGTATTTCATGACCACATACGGCATTCCCGTTTGAATGAAGTGGAAAAACACTTCGTTAAGCTTGTCACACTCTGTTTTCAGAACACCTTCCACCACCTCAATGCCTTGTTCGCGAAGCTGCCTGATTCCCTTTCCCCCAACCAGCGGGTTCGGGTCATGGCTGCCGACGGCCACCCGGTGAATTCCGCTTTGCAGGATAGCCTCTGTGCAGGGAGGCGTTTTCCCATGATGACAGCAGGGCTCCAGAGTCACATACAGAGTGGCTCCCTCCGGCGATTCCGTGCAGCTCGCCAGAGCATTCCGCTCCGCATGGGGAGCCCCATACCGCTCATGGAATCCCTGCCCGATAATCCTGCCCTCTTTTACGATCACTGCTCCGACCATGGGGTTGGGATTTACAAAGCCACATCCTTTTCGGGCAAGTTGTAAAGCCATAAGCATGTATTCCGTATCTTTCATATCACACCACCTTAAAAGAAAATGCCTTGAACACAAGGTTCAAGGCATTTGAATGCATCCATCCACACGGCTGCCAATAAAAAAACTCTGAAATGATGATTCATTTCAGAGCGGAAATATCAGTCAGCGTGTTAAAATACACGGATACTGCACATCTTCTTTCATCCAGACTTTACTGTCGGCTTCGGAATTTCACCGAATCATGCCTTGCGGCTCGTGGGCTTTACCACCGGAGGGAATCTCACCCTGCCCTGAAGATTATTATTCAATTGAAGTAATAATACTACCGTATTGAAAAAATGTCAACACAAGGATGATATTCCCTATTCTTTAAGCCAGTACTCAGACCCGGAATCTGTGCGGTCCAAAAAGCCGTATTCAATTAAAAGTCTTCTGATATATGGAAAGTCGTGATAAACCTTTTTTATAATATTGTTAATTTCCATTTCACTGTAACGTTTTCCGGGTAAAAAATGATCAGATATTTCACGCAAAACAACAATCTTGGCCTTTTCCCTTGCAGGAAACTGTGTTATTACACCATTTTTATCGAAATAACTTGATACGATCTTCCTGGATTCTTCCACGGTTACATTATACCGGTCATCTACCATTGTTGCGGTTTTATGAGCATCGAAAAACTCCGCTGAATTACTTTCTTCTTTCATATTGGTCTCCTTTCTATGAAACAATTCCATTACAGTCAAAAATAGCTTTGCCTGCTTTTCATACTCATGAAGCTTAAAACGGTGATTTCTCACGGTAGAACAGGAAATGCCCTTTTGTGCTGCGATTTCTTTATCGGATAAGCCCTCTGTCATTAATTTTAAGATGGAGTGCTGTATGCCTGATAAACCTAAAAATGAGGAATTCATATTGATTAAATAGTCTAACATTGATCCATGTTCCTCTTTCACATGAATTTTCGCCATTTTGCAGGCATCGTAAAAATGACCGTCATGAGAAAAAACTTCGCCTTTGGTATAGTGCGCATTACATATGAGACAGTAAACAGAATCTTTATCTTCATAAAACCCGTCCATTAATTCATCGGGCTCTGCCTGCCATAGGGATTTTCTTTTCAATGAATTGTTCATAAGCTTACCTGTATACTGCATTTTGATAATGCGTATATTTTTCCTTTCATTCAATAACCATTTGGAACCTTATATTCTTCATAAGCTAAGGGAAACCGGGTGAATAGGTTTACTTGCTATATTAATAATACAATTATACGTTATAATCAAGCAAATGTCTATATATAAACAAACATAATTTATATTTGTTTATTATTTAGTCATGAAATAATAATGCGGCAACGGAAAAATCCTTTTTTATGAACAGATGTGTCCCGGTAATCATCTTTCATTCTCAAGACCAGGCTAAACAAATATCAACTGCTGACACATTAAACACAAAAAGACGGGATTCAAAAGCTGGACACCTGCTCTTGAATTCCGTCTTCTCTTCTACCGGTAATCCGGTACATCAAATTCTCTGTCTTTATAATAGTATTTCCTGTCTTCCTCGCTGATTTCCCGGATTACCCTGCAGGGGTTTCCCACAGCAATCATGTTATCCGGGATATCCTTAGTCACCACGCTGCCTGCACCAATGACCACATTGTTGCCGATTTTAACTCCCGGATTAATGACTGCATTTCCGCCGATCCATACATTATTGCCAATGGTAATGGATATTCCGTATTCATAGCCGGAATTCCTGGAATCCGGATGAAGCGGATGGCCCGCAGTATAGATTGATACATTGGGAGCAAACATTACATTATCACCGATTATCACCTTGCCCACATCGAGAATGGTGCAGTTGTAGTTGGCATAAAAGTTCTCCCCTACTTCAATGTTTTTTCCATAGTCACAGCGAAAGGGCTGTTCAATGTATACATGTTCCCCTGTTTTTCCAAGTATCATACGGAGCAATTCATCCATCCGTTTTCCCTCTTCCGGGCCCAGCAAATTAAAAGCATGTATTTTTTTCTTATTTTCCATCCGCTCTTCTGACAGTCCATCCAGCCACGCCTTATAAGGCAGTCCGGACAGCATTCTTTCTTTTTGATTCATCCCATTTCCTCTCTGAAAAACAGTCTTTTCTCTTTCCCGGTATACCCGCCGGTCATTTGAATAAAGGCCCGGTTTTCCAATTAAACTTCCATCACAAGGAATTGCCAGCCTTTTAAATGGATTCTTGCTCCATCAAGGGATACCTCCGGATAGTTATTAACCAAAACGGTCTTTGGTATCCGGGGAAGAACGGCTTCCTGTGCATCCTTTTGAAAGTTTCCAATGATAAGGAGTGTTTCAGGCCCCTTCCGGTAATAAGCCATAATATTCTTTTTATCCTCAAGAACAGGCTCTAAGGTTCCGTAAATAATGGTCTCTTTCCACTGAGGATGCTTTCTTAACCGGATCAGACTTTTATAGAACATAAAAACCGAATTTTCATCAGAAACCTGGCTTTTCACATTGATATCCTGATAATTCGGATTCACTCTCAACCACGGCGTTCCTGCTGTAAAGCCTGAATGGTCCGATGCATCCCACTGCATGGGCGTTCTTGCGTTATCCCTGCTATAGCGGTTTACGATGGCCAGCGCCTCTTCCGGCGTGTACCCTGCCTCCATGGCGGTCTCATACTGATCAAGAGTTGCAATGTCGTCCACTTCCTCAATACTGGAAAAGACGGTATTTTCCATTCCGATTTCCTGCCCCTGATAAATAAAGGGAAGCCCCCGGAGCATAAAATTCAGGCCCCCGAGCATCTTTTTAGCTTCCAGGGTGCATTCCCCATCCGGAAGATAATGGCTGACTCCTCTCGGCTCATCGTGGTTCTCTATGATATTGGATAAAAAGCCGGCCACACCCGCATGCTTTTGGGCTGCAAAGCAGCAATGCTTATAATCTTCTCCCGTAATTTCCCCGGCATCGTACCAGCCCTTTTCACTTTTGCCGAATACGGTTTCGCTGAAATCAAATTTGCTGGAAAAGTAACCATTTTCACCGATGAATGCTTCTAATTCCTCCGGCCTTTCATTAAAAACCTCTCCCACGGTAAAAGCATCATGAGGTTTAAAACAGCGGTCCCGCATCTCGCTTAAAAACTCACCCACTCCATCTGCATGGGACAGCATTGTCTGTATGCTGCATAGGCCATCTGCCCTGTCCGGTTCATAGTCCCGGAGAGGAAGTGCCTTTTTTATATTGATGATTGCATCAATCCGGAAACCGCCCAGGCCCTTATCCATCCACCAGTTAATGTTTTTATAGATTTCCTCCCGGACTGCTTCATTTTCCCAGTTTAAGTCCGGCTGTTTTTTGTGAAATGAATGAAGATACTGCTTATTGGTACCTGGAATATCACTCCACGCAGAATTTCCAAAGTAGGAACGCCAGTTGGTCGGCGACTTTCCGTCCTTTTTCTCACGGATATAAAAGTAGTCTCCATATTCGCCATCCGGATCGGCGCAGGCCTTTTTAAACCATTCATGCTCGTCAGAGCAGTGGTTGACCACCAGATCCATGACGATATACATCTCTCTTTCTTTCGCCTTTTCAATGAGTTCTTCCATGTCTTTCATAGTCCCGAACCTGGGGTCTATGTTGTAATAATCCGCAATATCATATCCCTGATCCGCAAGGGGGGAAAGGTAAATGGGAGAAAGCCACAGGATATCAACGCCTAAATCCTTTAAATAATCTAATTTGCTGATAATTCCTTTCAAGTCCCCAATGCCGTCCCCATCGGTATCCAGAAAGCTCTTTGGATAAATCTGATACGCTGTTTTGTCATGCCACCATTTCTTAGTCATCGTATACCAACCTCTCTTTTATGTAGTAGCCTTATTCTACCTCTCAGGAGAAGATTTGTCTTACGCTTCTATGATTAAAAAATTCACTATTTTGACTTTTCCTTCCGATATTGCAGGGGAGTTGTGCCGGTATATTTCCGGAATATTTTCAAAAAGTTTCCCAGGTTGAAAAAACCGGCATCCAGGCATATGTTCATGACCGGAAGGTCCGTGGTTTCCAGCAGGGAAATGGCCTTCCGGACCCGGTAATCATTGATGTATTCGGTTGGGGTCCTGCCAAGGGCCTTTTTAAAAAAGCGGCAGAAATATTGTTCGTTCATGTTGGCAAGGGAAGCAAGGTCGCGGATGTAAATCTTTTCTCTGTAATGGTTTCTGATAAAGGTAATGGAGGCCTTGATCAGTTCCACCCGCGTATCTGCGCTGCGGTGAGAATCGGAATAAAGGCGGAACTGGAACAGCACAGCGAGCATTTTAAGAAGCGAGGCCTTTATCTGAAGCTGAAAAACAACAGCCTCAGAGGCAGCCCCCTGAGGCCCCTGTCCCTCTTCTCTCAGAAAGGAATCTGTCACATTGGTAAAACACTCCAGAATGGAGGCGTAAGACGGATGGTCTGGGTAAAGACACCTTGGAAAGGAAAGCTCATTGTTTTTCAGCGGATTGATCAGGTACATCTGAGCGGAGTCATAGGTCTCGAAGCTTAGAAGTCCCGGCTGGAACACGATGGCATACTCCTCATTTAAGGTTTTGGATTCACTGATGATTCCATGAAGCTCCCCCGGATTGATAAAAAATATACACTCATCCTTGATCTCATAGGATTCCATGTTGACTAACAAGCGGAAATTCCCCTTAATAAAGTGAATGATTTCAATTTCCTCATGCCAGTGATGCTTGACGATCATCCCCATTTGAGTCGATTGTGTCCGGTAGATCCCGCAGGGGAAAGAACTGGTGCCATGGGGGCGCCCTTCTTTTAACTTGGATTTTATCTCTGAGTTCATGATTACCCTTTCACTCCAAAATACTGTTTACATGAAACAATCCAAAGGCTTCAGAAAAAAGACGGAATTCAAAAGCTGGATACCAGCCATTGAATTCCGTTTTCTCTTTCATTGTATTTATACATAAAGCCAAAACCGCCTGTCCCGGCCGGCTTTCCCTTATACAACCGTATTCTTAATGGCCCCTATTCCCTCGATCAGACATTCCACTTCATCTCCCACCGCCAAAAATCTCGGCGGCTCAAAGCCCATTCCAACGCCTTTTGGCGTGCCTGTAGAAATAATCGTTCCTGCTTTTAAGGTCATTCCCTTTGACAGCTCGCTGACAATGTGGTCAATGTTAAAGATCATCAGACCGGTGTTGCTCTCCTGTCTCAGCTCCCCGTTTACCTTGGACTGGATTTTCAGCTCCGGCGGATAGGGAACGGAAGCTGCCGTGAGAATGCAGGGACCCATGGGCGTGAATCCGTCCAGGCTCTTTCCGAAATACCACTGCTTATGGGCATTCTGTACATTCCGGGCGCTTACATCATTGATAATGGTATAGCCGAAAATATAATCCTTTGCGCAATCCGGCGCTATGTCTTTTGCATCTTTTCCGATAATGACCGCCAGCTCCGCCTCATAATCCAGGCTGTCAACCATATCACTGTGGCTTAAAATCTCTCCGAATGGGCCTACTGCCTGGTTCACTCTCTTAGAAAAATAAACCGCATATGGACGCTTTCCATCGAAGTCCTCGTTTTTAAAGCGGGCGGATTCTTCCGCATGCTCCATGTAATTAATCCCAAGGCAGATAATATCCTGCTCCGGGGTCTGGATGGGCGCTAAAAGCCTGACCTCTTTCATCATGGCGGCTCCGGCAATGTTGCTGTTATAAGGATCCAGACCGGAAGCGTGCTCCAGTAAATCAAGCTCAGACTGGCTCAAGCCCTTTACTACCTCCAGCATCTCCTTATACTCCATACCGAATGCCCCGAGAGGAAAAACCCACATCTCGTCCTTGCTCACCACTCCCACATTTCTTCTTCGGTCAACTTCGTATGTAACTAATTTCATAGCATCCTCCTTTTACATAAACCATAACTCTTCCTTTGTGGTGGAGATCGCATCCGCACCTGCGGAGAAAGCCGCCATGATATCTTTTTTATCAGATATCAGCCCGCCTGCGATAATAGGAATATCCGTATAAGCCCGGATCTCCTTCAACACCTTGGGCATGACCCCAGGCATGATCTCCACCAGATCCGGGTGAAACGTATTGATCTGCTTTTTCGTCGTGCTCATGGCCAGGGAATCGATAATAAAGGTCCTCTGCACTCCGAACAGCCCTAACTCTACCGCCCGCTTCACCAGAAGGGGCTTTGTGCTGATTATACCGTCCGCATTGGTATTCTCCTTAATAAAATCCACAACGATTTCCTTAGAGCTTAAGCCCTGGGCCAAATCCGCATGAACAATGGCATATTTTCCATGTTCCTTTATCTGCCTCACAATACTGCCGATATTGCAGATATTGCCGTACAGGATAAATACGACCTGGCACTCTGATTCAAAACATCTCTTTAACCCTCGGTCATCCTTGACCGCCGCAATTACCGGAGACGCCTCCAGCAGTTCAATTGCTTTCATGAATATTCCTCCATCCCCACAAAATATGGATCTCGTTCTACTTTATCAATCCTTGCCCCCACCGTCAAGGCAATTTTTATTCTTTCGTGATTTCTTACAAAAATAAAGCCTTTTATATGCACAAAACAGTCCCGCAGGATTATGGCTTCCGGCATGGCCTGCCGGACCTTCCTATGCTGCTGGACTGTTCTATCTATATCATTTACTTTTTCTTCACATTTCTTGTGGCAACAATTGCCACTCCGGTTCCTGCACAGTCAGGAATGAGGACGTCCCCGATTGCCACGGGAGCCGTTACCGTTATTTTACGGATCTCTTTCATGCAGGCAAAGATTTTATCCTTTGGAATGTCCTGCTTTGTTTTCACCGGCACCATATCGATCTCACCGCCGGTCACATGGACCGAGGAGGTAACCACCCTGGTGGGGCTTAAAACCTCTTTTCTGCCGTATTCCACGCCCCGGATGCAGGAATTTCCGGTCACGTCAATCCGGTCACCGTCACTGGTCACCGTTAAGGCGCAGCCCAAAGGACAGCAGATACAGGTCAGTTCTCTTGTCTCCATGTCATTCCACCTCCGTACAGATAAGGATTTTTTTAAGGTCAGGGTACTTCTGGAAGCTGTCTTTCTTTAAGATCACCTGTTCCATTTCTCCTGGAGCCAGGACCTTTTTCTTCCTGCGGGATATGAGATCCCCGTCGTAATAGACGCTGATGTACCGGTCCTTGTAAACATCCGCCACCCGGAAGCGCACCGTCACCTTATCCTCCATGTTTTCCACGTCAAGGGTCTGGGGCACCGTATAGCGGACCCCGTTTTCAGCTTTCAGCTCGATCCTGCGGCCCGAGGGCTTTTCTGCCCCTGCCTTTACGTAGGCCGCGGCACTGATTCCTGCCAGGGAAGCTTCCTCGGAAACATAGTCCACCAAATCGTGCACATGGAGCACATTGCCGCAGGCAAAAATGCCCTTTGTGCTGGTTTCCAGACGGTCGCGACCATGGGGCCGGAGGTGACCGGATTTATGGATACGCCTGCTCCCTTTGAAAGCTCATTTTCCGGGATAAGGCCCACGGAGAGAAGCAGGGTGTCGCAGCTGTAATATTCCTCTGTGCCCGGAATGGGCTTCCGGTTTTCGTCCACCTTTGCCAGGGTGACTCCGGTAACCCGTTCCTTGCCTTCAATATCAATCACTGTGTGGCTTAATTTTAAGGGAATGCCGTAATCGTCCAGACACTGGACAATGTTTCTTTTCAAGCCGCCGGAATAGGGCATCAGCTCTGCAACTACTTTTACCTCAGCCCCTTCCAGAGTCATCCGCCTGGCCATAATCAGACCGATGTCTCCGGAACCTAAAATCACCACTTCTTTTCCCACGGCAAAGCCTTCGATATTCATAAGCCTTTGGGCGGTTCCTGCGGAATAGATACCGGCC
>JASGGP010000053.1:0-20131 GCA_047604985.1 Lacrimispora sp. | reverse complement strand
CAAGAAAAGAATTATTAAATCCTTATAAACACCCGGGTTGGTTTTATTTAACAGCAATTAAATTTTCATCGTTCTTCCCGGAAATAAGCCTGCCCCAGACTTGCCGGAGGCTGGTGTTCCCTTTTTTTTCTTAAACTGGTAATGATTAATACGATGATTGTGACAACGTAAGGCAGGGCCTTGAATATCTCCTGAGCGCCCCGGTTAAGTCCCGGAATGTAAAGGTAAAGAATATAAAGGCCGCCGAACAGCACCGAGCCCCAGATGGCATTTACCGGTTTCCAGAGGGCAAAAATCACAAGGGCGATTGCCAGCCAGCCTCTGTCTCCAAAGCCGTTGTTGGTCCAGGTTCCTCCCGAATACTCCATGACAAAATACAATCCGCCAAGGCCGCTTAATCCGCCTCCGATGCAGGTGGCCAGATATTTATAGGCAGTTACGTGAATACCTGCCGCATCTGCAGTAGCGGGATTTTCCCCTACCGCTCTTAAATTCAGGCCTTTCCTGGTTCTGTTTAAAAAAAGTGAAAGAAGAATGGCCAGGACAATTCCCAGATAAGTGAGAAAGCCGTAGGAAAAGAAAGCCTGCCCTATGATCCCAAGCTTTGAAAGGCCCGGAACCGGCGTTTTAAATGCCGCGCCTGTCACGGAAACGGAAATCTGGCCCACGCCGCCTGCAAGCTTTGATAAGGAGCCTCCGAAAAAATTTCCAAAGCCCACTCCAAAGGTCGTCAGAGCAAGGCCGGTCACATTCTGGTTCGCCCTTAAGGTTATGGTTAAAATGCTGTAGATCAGCCCCCCGAAAGCAGCACATAAGAAAGCGCAGAGGAAAGAAATCACCACACCTGCCAGACCGTTTGGAGACGCCGAAGAATTTTCATATAAAAATGCGCCGATGAGCCCTGCAATGCCTCCCATATACATCATGCCCGGAATTCCCAGATTTAAATTGCCGGATTTCTCCGTCAGGATTTCTCCCAGGGCTCCGTATAAATCCGATTCCCTGTCCAATGGCTTTTTGAATAAATATTACCAAAAATTCCATAATTCCCTACTCCTCTCCAATCTTCAGGGCGTTCTTTCTGCCGCGGATTTTTACTTTGTAATCAATAAAGAATTCACAGCCCAGAATAAAGAATAAAATAATGCCTGTAATCACGTCGGAAGCATTTTCATTTAAATTAAACTGGGAGGCAATCTGCCCGGCGCCCTTTTGCATGAACACCAGGAAAAAAGAGACAAGGATCATGGAAAAGGTATTGAACTTGCTGAGCCAGGAAACGATGATAGCCGTAAATCCCCGCCCTCCGGCCGTGCTGGTTGAGATCGTATGGCTGGCGCCGCTGACGATGATGAAGCCGGCAATTCCGCACAATGCGCCGGATAAAGCCATTGTCCTCAATATGACCTTTCTCACATTGATTCCCGCATAACGGGCCGTATTACCGCTTTCGCCCACCACGGAAATTTCATACCCATGCTTGCTGTATTTTAAGTAAATGAACATGGCAGCCGCCAAAGCTAAAACGATCACCAGGTTCCAGCCGTATTCCATGCCAAATAGCCTGGGAAGCCATCCGCCCTTGGTGGCGGAATTGATGGTTCCCACGGAATTGGAGCCCTTGGGATTTTCCCAGAAAATGATTGCAAAGGTGACCACCTGCATTGCCACATAATTCATCATCAGGGTGAACAGGGTCTCATTGGTGTTCCAATATGCTTTAAAAAAGGCGGGTATGTAAGCCCAGGCCATGGCCGCCAGGGCGCTTCCGAAAAACATGAGGGGAAACAGCACCAGAGGCGGAAGGGTATTTCCCAGGTGGATCATCATAGCCGCCGAAGTGACGCCTCCAATGAGCACCTGTCCTTCCGCTCCGATATTCCAGAACCTCATTTTAAAAGCCGGGGTTATGCCTACCGCTATGCACAAAAGGACAAGAGTGTCCCGGACCGTCATCCAGGCCCGGCGTTTGGTGCCCACGGCTCCGTTAAAAATTCCTTTGTAAACCTCCACCGGATTGAGCCCCGTAAGGGCAACGATCACCACCGCACAGACGATTAAAGAGAGTACGACAGCTATAAGCCGGACCAGCCACGCCTTCCAGGGATCTATGTCCTCCCGCTTTGCCATATGAAAAAACGGTTCTCTCACCTTACTCATTGCTGCTCACCTCCTGCTTTCATCATCAGCCGCCCGATTTCTTCCTTGGAAGCTTTCCTGCCATCCACAACGCCGCTTATTCTTCCGCCGCACATGACCAGAATCCGGTCGCACAGTTCCATGAGCACGTCTAAATCCTCTCCCACACAGAGGACGGCAGTTCCCCGTTCTTTCTGTTCATTCAGCAGGCGGTAAATGGTGTGGGAGGAGTGTATATCAAGTCCCCGGACCGGATAGGCCACCAGAAGAACTGCAGGGGATGATGCGATTTCCCGGCCAACCAAAACCTTCTGCACATTCCCGCCCGAAAGCTTCCGCACAAGGGTGGCGGTTCCGGGAGTGGCGATCTCAAGGTCCCTGATAAGCTTTTCCGCCAGAGCCTTTGGCGTTTTCCGGTCCGTAAAAAAGGACCGTCCTTTCCGATAGGTTCTTAACATCATGTTATCCGTCAAGTCCATGGAGCCCACAAGCCCCATGCCCAGCCGGTCCTCAGGCACAAAGGAGAGCCTGACTCCGGCCCTTGCGATTTCCGCTGCCGTCATGTGCCAGCTCCATTTCCTCTCCCTCAGGGGGATAGGCAATGAAGCCGGCTGCTGCCGGTATAAGGCCTGCAATGGCCTCTAAGCTCTCTCTGGCCTCCGGCCACTCCGGCATCCCCATTTCTCCGCTGTTTGCGGTAAAGGAAGCGTTTCCAAGTTTCACTCCTCCTTCCCAGACAGGTAAGGCCCCTGACCCTTAAGCGCTCCTTGGGAGATACCGGTTCAGGGCGTTCAATGTTTAAGCTCACCTTTTTCCTACCATCATTTCCGTTAGGATTTTCGTAGCTTTGGCCGTCTCTATGGTTCCGATGTACCGGCCTCTGCGGAGCACGGACACCCGGTCGGAAAGGGCCAGAACCTCATGAAGCTTATGGGTGATGATAATAATGGAATGGCCTGCTTTCCGCATATTGCGGAGTACCGCAAAGAGCCGTTCCGCCTCCTGAGGGGTTAAAACAGCCGTCGGCTCATCTAAGATCAGGATATCCACGCCCCGGTACAGCAGCTTGACGATCTCCACAGTCTGCTTTTGTGAAACCGACATGGTGTATATTTTCTGGTTGGGATCGAGTTCAAAGCCGTACCTGGCCGTAAGACCGTTTATTTTTTCCACAATGGCTTTCCGGTCCAGAAGCTCTTTTCCCGGCAGGCCCAGAATGATATTTTCCGCTGCGCTTAACACCTCCACCAGCTTAAAATGCTGATGGATCATGCCTATCCCTAAATCAAAGGAATCCTTGGGGGACCGGATGGCAGCCTCTCTTCCGTTAATGGAGATCTTCCCTTCATCGGGGTAATAAATCCCGGAGATCATATTCATGAGCGTGGTCTTTCCGCTTCCATTTTCCCCCAGAACGGACAAAATCTCTCCCTTTTTTACAGACAGGCAGACTTTGTCGTTGGCAATTACTTTTCCAAACCGCTTGGTGATGTTTTTCAGTTCTATGGCATAATTCTCGTTCACCCGGCTAACCTCCGTTTTCATTTAATAGCAAAAAGCGGGCCAGGAGATCTGGCGCCGCTTTTAAGCCTGACTCATTTCCGGCAGACTGTTTAATTGTCAATGGTTGTGATACCATCAATCAATATGTCAAATGCCGGGGCAGAACCGTGTTCAGACTCATGGAAGTATCCGTCCGCAATATATTCCACATCGCTTCCGTCCTTCTTATAGGTATCCAGTGTTTTGCCTCCCACCGTAAAGGAAGAGGTGTCAAACACATGAAGTGTACCGGCTTTTATTGCGCTTTCCACTTCCTTCACCTTTTCTTCGGTTCCCGGAGCCACTACATCCTTATTAAGCTCTGTAATGGAGTTTGCTCCTTCCTTATAACCCTGGCACCAGTCTGTATCAATTGCCTTGCCGTCAATGATGCTCTGAACCGCATAGGTCACATATGGGCCCCAGTCAATGGAAGCGGAGGTCAGCGCTGTCTTAGGAGCAGTTGCAATCATGGATATGTTATAGCCTACGCAGGGAACCCCGGCTGCCTCACAGGCAGTAGGAGCGCCTGTTGTATCGGCGTGCTGGCTGATTAAAACACAGCCGTCTGAAATCAGGGCATCGGCAGCTTCTTTTTCAAGGTCAAAGCTGGCCCAGCTGTTGGTGTATTTTACCTCCATGGCAGCCTCCGGGCACACGGAACGCACACCTAAAAAGAAAGAGGTATAGCCGCTGATAACCTCTGCATAAGGATAAGCACCTACGTATCCCAGCTTTACGGCGTCCTTGTTTACCTTGCCCTCTTCGATCATCTGGTTTATCTTAAGGCCGGCCACAACTCCTGATACGTAACGGGATTCATAAACATTGGTAAAATAGTTGTGCATGTTGCTTAATCCGCTTAAAGCAGCCTGATATCCGGTAGCATGGCAGAACTGCACATCCGGGTATTCCTTTGCGGCCTCAAGCATATAGGACTCATGGCCGAAGCTGTTGGCAAAGATAATGTTGCAGCCCTGATCGGCCAGATCCATGGCCGCATCCTTACAGGTCTCATCCTCCGGCACATTCCATTTTATAATGATCTGGTCGTCGGAGAGGCCAAGGGCTTCCTTCATCTCCATAGCCCCCTTGTAATGGGCGGCCGTATAGCCCTCGTTTTCATCGCCAATGTAAATAAAGCCTACCTTTAAATCCTCTTTAGCGACTCCCTTTGAAGCTGAAGCCTCCTTGGTTTCCGCTGCCTTCGTCTCCTCAGCCTTGGATTCTGTGGTTTCACCGCCAGTAGTCTGGGCCTCTGTTTTCCCGCTCTCTCCGGCAGTTGAGGGCGCAGTGCTCCCACAGGCTGATAAAGACAGGGCCATAAGGCTTGCCAAAGCCAAACTTGCCAATTTCTTCATTTTCATAATTTTCTCCTCCTATTAGATTCGGGAATAACAAAAAGCGCCAGGTATCGCCTATATACGGCACACCTGACGCATTTGTCATTCTCTTTGAGTAAATACATTCCTCAGTATAACATCTTTTTTACTGTTGTCAATCTCTTTGAAATCTCATTTTCATATCCCTCGTTTAATAAACCTGACGCTTAATTAATCAAAGCCCCGGCTTATTAAACCGTGGTCCAGCCGCCGTCCACCTGCAGCAGCTGACCGGTGGTATAGGATGAGGCATCCGATGCAAAGTAAATCAACGCTCCGTCCAACTCTCCGTCACGTCCCGGTCTTCCCATTGGGCAGGTATTTTCAATGACATGGTTGATGGCACCGCTTTCAAGAATATCGGAGGTCATCTCACTTGGGAAATAGGCAGGTCCGATGGCATTTACGGTGATGTTGTATTTTGCCCACTCATTGGCAAGAGCTTTTGTCATCATGAGCAGGGCGCCCTTTGTGGTCGCATAAGCGGATAAGGGCAGACCCGGCATGGCAACGGTGGAATGGATGGAACCGATGTTAATAATCTTTCCATAGTTCTGTTCCTTCATGATCCGTCCCGCTTCTCTTGCAAAATAGAACACACCGTTGACATTTGTGTCCATCATGGTTGTCCAAAGCTCATCAGAGGTGTTTTCCGCGGCGTCCGCCCAGCCCAGGCCCGCATTATTGACAAGAATATCGATCCTTCCAAAATGCTTTTTAATATCCTCCACCGTCTGTTTAATTTCCTCTGATTTCGTGACATCGCATTTGTGAACGTAGCATTCCGTGCCGAGAGCTTCCACTTCTTTCCGGACTTCTTCCAGCTTTTCCACACGCCTTGCCACAATGGCAACCTTCGCTCCTTCTCTTGCCAGAGCCAATGCAAACTGTCTTCCCAGCCCAGAGGAGGCGCCTGTGACAACAGCAACTTTTCCAGATAAATCAAACAATTTACCCATTATTATTTCTCTCCTTTTTTCTTTATGTCTTTTTGTTTGAAAACTTATTGTTATAATTATAACAATCTTTTCTTCTGAGGTAAATGGTATATTTTACCCAAGTTCCAGTTTACTATTGGATTTCATTATATAATTTATCTAATTTTAGTGATTTTAATTATTATCTTTTCTTATTTTAATAGTCTTTCATTTAAGTTATGGATATAATTTTAACAATACTCATAAAAATGTTTCTGCTGTGAAAAAAATGGAATAATAAGTCTGTATGAAAGTCCTGATTTCCCCGGAAAATTTTTCACTTAATAATCTTAGTTTTTTTATTAACCTCTGGATTTTTGCAGAAAAAAGTTGTATAATTTCTTTTTTGTTATTCTCATATTCATACAGATTCCATACCATTTTACAGAAGGAGGTCACACTGTTATGCCAGTGAAATACGTATTTGTCACCGGAGGAGTCGTATCCGGACTGGGCAAAGGTATTACCGCAGCGTCTCTCGGGCGGCTTTTAAAATCGCGGGGCTACAAGGTCACCATGCAGAAATTCGATCCCTACATCAACATTGACCCGGGTACCATGAATCCGGTTCAGCACGGAGAGGTTTTTGTTACAGAGGACGGCATCGAAACCGACTTGGACCTTGGCCACTACGAACGCTTCATCGACGAAAACTTATCGAAAAATTCCAACGTCACCACCGGAAAGGTCTACTGGACCGTTTTGACCCGTGAACGGCGAGGGGATTTTGGAGGGGGAACGGTACAGGTCATCCCCCATATTACCGACGAAATCAAAAGCCGTTTTCACCGCAGCTGCAACTCCTCCGAAACGGAAATCGCCATCATAGAAGTGGGCGGAACCGTAGGCGACATTGAAAGCCAGCCTTTCTTAGAAGCAATCCGACAATTCCAGCATGAAGCAGGCCACGAAAATGTAATCCTCATACACGTGACTCTTGTTCCATATCTCAAAGCCTCAGGCGAACTGAAAACAAAACCCACCCAGGCCAGCGTCAAAGACTTGCAGGGAATGGGTATCCAGCCCGACATCATCGTATGCCGTTCCGAACTGCCCCTTGATGACGGAATCCGAAGCAAAATCGCACAATTCTGCAACGTTCCCAAAACCCATGTAATCCCGAACCTGGATGTGGAAGTACTATATGAACTTCCTCTTGTTATGGAGCAGGAGCACCTGGCTGAGGTGGCCTGTGAAAGCTTAAAGCTCCCCTGCCCTGAGCCGGATTTAACCGAATGGTCCGCCATGATCGACAACTGGAAGCATCCGGAAAGAGAAGTCACCATTGCCCTTGTAGGGAAATATATCCAGCTTCACGACGCCTATATTTCCGTAGCAGAAGCCTTAAAGCACGGCGGCGTTGCCAGCAGGACAAATGTTCATATTAAATGGGTGGATGCAGAAACCGTCACGGCGGAAAATGCAGAGGATATTTTCCGGGAAGTGGGCGGAATTCTGGTTCCCGGCGGCTTTGGAAGCCGCGGTATCGAAGGAAAGATCGCCGCTATCCGGTATGCCCGGGAAAACAGCATTCCTTTCCTTGGCTTATGCCTGGGAATGCAGATGGCTATTGTGGAATTTGCCCGCAATGTGGCAGGCCTTGAGGATGCCCATTCCGCCGAATTTAATCCTGCCACCTACCATCCGGTCATCCACCTGATGCCGGACCAGGACGGCGTTGAAGATCTGGGCGGCACTCTCCGCCTGGGCTCATACCCCTGCGTGCTGGACAAGACCTCCAAGGCCTATGAGGTTTACGGAGAAGAACTGATCCATGAACGCCACAGACACCGCTATGAGGTAAACAATGACTTCCGGGAAGCCCTGACAAATGCCGGAATGAAGCTCTCCGGAATTTCCCCCGACGGACGGATCGTGGAAATGGCGGAGCTTCCATCCCATCCCTGGTTTGTGGCAACCCAGGCCCACCCGGAATTTAAATCAAGGCCCAACAGGCCTCACCCCCTTTTCCGTGAATTTGTACGCGCGGCAGTCGATAATAAGTAAAGAGACCCATTCTCGCTTTAAATAATGGACAAGATTATGAACGATGGAGTTCAGTCCCTTTCAGGGATTGATCTCCATTTTTTTAGGCAAAAAAAAATAATGCTTAATATTCTTAACTTCTTTCATATTTTTCTTGCACTTTTTCAATCTTCTGTTATAATATAATGCAAATGTGTCTGCATGAAAGACAGTTGTACTCATGGGAGATACATATAAAGGAGGATAATCATTATGAAATTGAAAAAAGTATTTGCACTCACTCTTGCAGCCTGCATGAGCGCCAGCCTGGTCACTGGCTGTGGCAGTTCCGGTTCCTCATCTTCCGCATCCGGCGGCGCCAAGGTTGTAAAAATCGGCGTATTCGAGCCCACCACCGGTGAAAACGGCGGCGGCGGATTCCAGGAAGTTTTAGGTATGAGATACGCCAACCAGACCCATCCTACAGTAAAGATAAACGGAGAGGATTACAAGGTTGAGTTAGTGGAAGTGGACAATAAATCCGATAAGACGGAAGCCGTCAACGCGGCCCAGAAGCTTGTCAGTGAGAAAGTTTCCGCAGTGCTTGGAAGCTACGGCTCCGGTGTTTCCATTGCCGCAGGACAGATTTTTGCAGACGCCAAGATTCCCGCCATCGGCGCTTCCTGTACCAACCCCCAGGTAACCCAGGGAAATGAATTTTATTTCCGCGTCTGCTTCCTTGATCCGTTCCAGGGTACGGTCATGGCAAATTACGCCAAGGACAACGGGGCAAAGACAGCAGCTGTTATCACTCAGTTAGGCGATGATTATTCCTCCGGCCTGGGTTCTTTCTTTAAAACAGCATTTACCGGCTTAGGCGGCTCCATCGTCAGTGAGGAGCAGTTCCAGACCAACCAGACGGATTTCAAAGCGATTTTAACCAACATTAAAGCCCAGAACCCTGACATCATCTTCGCGCCATCCTCCATCACGACGGCACCGCTTATTATCAAGCAGGCCCGCGAGCTTGGAATCACCTCTACTATTGCAGCAGGTGATACCTGGGAGAACTCCACCATCATTGAAAACGCAGGAAGCTCTGCAGAGGGCATTGTAATTTCCACTTTCTTTGATGAAGCGGAACCGGCCAATGACGAAGCAGCTTCTTTCATCTCCGGCTTTAAGACCTACTTAAAGGATAACAAGCAGGATGAGATCATCCCGGCCGTATCCGCATTAGGCTATGACGCTTACCTCTGTGCATTAAAGGCCATTGAAACGGCAAATTCCACAGACGGCACAGCGATCAAGGATGCATTAAAGGGCGTGTCCATTGACGGCGTAACCGGAAGTATCTCCTTTGATGAAAACGGCGATGCAAAGAAAGACATGGCATTCATCAAAACCGTGGAAAACGGCAAGTTTAAGTTCCTGACAACTACAACTGTAAAATAATCGCCAAAAGCGAATATAACGTAATAAAAGATGAGTGGGGACGCCTTTCCTTCCCCACTCGTTCCATTTGTAAGGAATTGCTTCATATATATTATCATACCCAACAGATAGGAGGCATTACGCCACATGAGTCTAACAACATTTCTGCAGCAGTGCTTAACCGGTATTTCCCTTGGCGGCGCTTACGCGCTCATTGCCATCGGCTATACGCTGGTTTACGGCATCCTGCGGCTCATCAACTTCGCCCATGGCGATATCTTTATGATGGCCGGTTACTTTATGATCTTTGCAATGGCAAGTTTCCCATGGTTTATCGCTATTCCCATAGTGCTGTTCATCACCGTGGTTTTAGGCGTTTTCATTGAACGGGTGGCTTACCGTCCTTTGCGCTCCGCTCCCAGAATGTCGGTCATGATTTCTGCCATCGGTGTTTCCTACCTTTTGCAGAACCTGGCTACATATCTGTTTACCGCTCTGCCAAAGGGGTACCCGGAAATTCCATTCTTAAAAAAGATCTACCAGATCGGCGGACTTTCCGCATCCTTTGTTACGTTTTTAACGCCGGTCGTGACTCTTGCCATTGTATACGGACTCATGATCCTGATTAACAAGACAAAAATCGGCATGGCCATGCGCGCCGTTTCCAAAGACTATGATACGGCATCCCTTATGGGAATCAAGATCAACCGGATCATCACCTTTACCTTTGCCATCGGCTCTCTTTTGGCTGCCGTCGGTTCCATTCTTTATTTTACAGACCGTATGACCGTGTTTCCTTTCTCCGGCTCCCTGCCCGGCTTAAAATGCTTCGTGGCTGCAGTTTTCGGCGGAATCGGCAGCATTCCCGGCGCTGTTATCGGCGGATTCATTCTGGGCCTTGGCGAAACCGCCCTGGTAGCTATGGGATATTCCACCTTCAGCGACGCATTTACCTTTGTTCTGTTAATTATCATTCTCCTGATCAAGCCTACGGGACTCTTCGGTGAGAAGACAACTGATAAGGTGTGAGGTGCCCCCTATGAAGAAAATTGCAGTTACCAAAAACAAAATCTATACTCTGATCGCTCTTCTGGTCATCATCGGCCTGCTGGCCTTTTTACAGGCTAACAGCGCCCAGTACAGCTATCAGATCTCCATTCTGGAGCGGAGCGCCATCTATGCGGTGGTGGCCGTTTCCATGAACTTACTCACCGGATTTACCGGGTTGTTTTCCCTTGGTCAGGCCGGCTTTATGGCGATCGGAGCCTATGTCGTTGCCATCCTTACCATACCGGAAAGCAGCCGTGCCAGCGTTTATTACGTTGACGGCATTTCCCCTGCAATTGCAAGCCTTCAGTGCCCTTTCTGGCTGGCTCTCATCATTGCCGGACTTCTTGCTGCCGCCGTGGCTGCCCTTATCGGCATTCCTGTTCTGCGGCTGAAAAGTGATTACCTGGCCATTGCCACCCTGGGCTTTTCCGAAATCATCCGGGCCGTCATTGCGGCTCCCCAGTTAAATAAGATCACCAACGGGTCCTACGGCTTAAAGAATATTCCCGGCTTCCCCAACTTATTCGTGGCTTTCGGGCTCTGCGCCCTCTGTATCCTGTTGATGGTGCTTCTTATTAATTCCTCCTACGGACGCGCCTTTAAGGCTCTTCGTGAGGATGAAGTGGCCGCACAGGCCATGGGGCTGAACTTATTCCGCTACAAGGAGCTGGCCTTTATCATCTCCTCTTTCTTCACAGGCGTAGGCGGAGGGCTTCTGGCGATTTTCATGCGCTCCATTGATTCCAAGACCTTTTCCATCAATCTGACCTATGATGTTCTGCTGATCGTGGTTCTTGGCGGAATCGGAAGCATTACGGGAAGCGTTATCGGCGCATTTCTCGTAACGGCAGGAAGAGAATGGCTTCGTTTCTTTGACAATCCTCTGGTTATCGGCGGATTTGAGGTGCCTTTGTTCCGCTCCGGATTCCGTATGGTCATTTTCTCCATCCTGTTAATGGCAGTGGTGCTCTTCTACCGCCGGGGAATTATGGGCAGCAATGAATTTTCCTGGGATGGCCTGGGGCGTCTGATCCGAAGCATCCCGGCCAGACTGAAGAGAAAAAACAAAGCACAGAAGGGAGAAAACGCATAATGTCAGAGACAGCAAAAGCTTCTGTCAATGTTCTTCACATGCAGGACGTGACCATGCAGTTCGGCGGAGTTGTGGCAGTCAACGGTCTGACCTTAGATGTAAACCAGGGCGAGATCGTGGCGTTGATCGGGCCTAACGGCGCAGGGAAGACAACTGCCTTTAACTGTGTCACCGGAATCTATGAACCAACCTTCGGGCAGGTAGATTTTATGGGGAAGACCATTCTCTCCAATACGCCAAAGGGAAAGATGCAGAAAGCCTATTTAGGGGAAGTAAGCCCAAAACCCATTCCCGTTATCAGCAATACTCCGGACGTTATCACGAAGGGGGGCATTGCCCGTACCTTTCAGAACATCCGTCTGTTCGGCCAGCTGACCGTATTTGACAACGTGCTCATTGCAAAGCACATGAGAGCAAAGCAGAACGTGTTTTCCGCCACTCTCCGCTTAAATTATAAGGAAGAGGATCGGATGAAGAAAGAAACCGAGGCTCTTTTGGAGGAACAGAACCTGCTCCATTTAAAGAATGAGATCGCTTCTTCTCTTCCCTATGGCTTGCAGAGGCGTCTGGAAATCGCCAGGGCCCTTGCCACGGAGCCAAAGCTTCTCCTTCTTGACGAACCGGCGGCCGGCATGAATCCCCAGGAGACTCAGGATCTGACGGATTTCATCAAACAGATCCGGGATTCCTACCATCTTACCGTATTTATGATTGAACACCACATGGATCTGGTCATGCAGATTTCCGACCGGATCTATGTCCTGGACTTCGGCAAGCTGATCGCCCATGGCACGCCCGATGAAATCCAGAATAATGAGCGGGTAATTGAAGCATATCTGGGGGTGAGTGACGATGCTGAAGATTGATAACTTAAGAGTAAATTACGGCGGAATTGAGGCCGTGAAAGGCATCTCCTTTGAAGTGCCGGATAAAAGCATTGTGACCTTAATCGGTGCCAACGGAGCCGGAAAAAGTACCACTCTCCGCTCTATCGTAGGCCTGGTAAAGCCAACCGCAGGAAGCAGCATTACCCTGGACGGTACAGAGCTGATCGGCATGGATACGCCGGACATTGTTTCCAAGGGAATTGCCCTGGTGCCGGAAGGCCGCCGCGTGTTTCCTGATATGACCGTTGTTGAAAATATCAAAATAGGAGCCTATTTAAGAAATGATGATCTGGAAGAGGATATTAACTGGGTCTATGAGCTGTTTCCCCGGCTGAGGGAACGAAGCTGGCAGCTTTCAGGAACGCTTTCCGGAGGCGAGCAGCAGATGTTAGCTGTGGCAAGGGCGCTTATGAGCCATCCCAGAATCCTGATGATGGATGAACCGTCACTGGGCCTGGCGCCTTTGATCGTCAAGGATATCTTTAATATTATAAAAGAGATCAATAAGAAAGGCGTCACAGTGCTTCTGATCGAGCAGAACGCAAATATGGCGCTTCATACGGCCGATGTGGGTTATGTTCTGGAAACAGGAAGAATCACCCTGACAGGGCCCGGAAAAACACTGCTGGCAGATGAGTCAGTGAAAGCGGCTTATTTAGGAAAGAAAAAGAATTAAAAAGAATTGGGCACAAAAAAGGGCCGCTGTACGTTTTTACTTCGTACAGCGGCCCTTTGATCAGCCATTTCACTGTATCACCCGCCGGATAGTAACCGGCTTCCTGTAATTCCAGGTGGATATTTTGATTCCGCTTCTCCTGTTTGCCGCGTGGACAATCTTTCCGCTTCCAATATACATGGCTACATGGTCGATTTCCCGGCCGCTGGAATAGAACAGCAAATCCCCGGGCTCCATGCTGGAAGCCGCTATGGCCTGTCCCTCCGCCGCCTGCTGCCTGGAGGTGCGGTCCAAATGTACCCCGGCCGCATGCTCCATCACATACTGAACAAAGCCGGAGCAGTCCGCCCCTGTGTTTGGGTTGGTGCCGCCCCACCGGTATGGATTTCCCACAAACCCCACCGCATAATTGACAACCCGTGTACGGAGATCGCCGTTCTTTTCCGCTTCGGGTATGGTATAGGCGATGGTGGCTGTTCCCGGCACATAGGCATAGGCCAGCTGGCCCTTATACTCGATTTTTGCCCAGCCGGACTGGTAGGAAAGGAAACGGTATGTTTCTCCCTCATGAATCCTTCCCAGAATTTCAGAATCTGTATTCTGCTGACTGCGGACACGAAGAGTCTCAGTATCTACCCGAAGCATAAGCCTCATATCATAATAAGCGATGGACTTAGCATCCTGTCCGGTAGCAAGGTACTTTCCAAACACATACCCCGTCACCGACCCTGATTTTATCTTATACCAGCCATTTTCTTCAGACAGCACAGTGCCGCCTCCATGGCTTCCTAATTTCCCTACGATTTCCGCATCATTCTTTGGTTCTTTTCTGATATTTAGGGAATCCTCCACAACGGCAACCCCTAGGTTGCCGAAGATCGTCTGAAAGGTTCCAATTTTCACTTTATCCTGCGTAAGACCGGCCGATGCTTCCGTCGATTTCTGTTTCATGGCTTTCTGGTACTGGTCCATGTAAACTTCCATACCAGCTACCGGTGAACCTGTATTAACAGAACTCTCTGACTTAGCGGCCTGCACATCTGCAGCTCCTATCCACAGGGCGCTGCCCCATGCAATAGCGAAGCCCAGCAGTTTCCATGCCTTGTCCGTCATATGCACTTTCCTTCGCAAGATTTTAATTGTGAGCCAGGCGCCTGTCCGTCTTTTTCTTTACAGCTTTATGATCTGCGGATCTGACAGGGCTTTTAAATACTCCATCCCATATTCCCTGTCTCTTTCTATCTGCGCCTTTAACTGCTCAAGCCCTTCAAACCGTTGTTCGGGACGGATGAAGTGGAGCAGTTGTACCTCTATAGTCTTTCCATAAATATCCTCGTTTATACCAAAAATAAATGTTTCTGCTCCCACAGGGGAGTCGCCTTCCACTGTAGGCTTTTTTCCGATGTTTGTAACACCTCCGTAATAAGCGCCGTCCACAAAAACCTTGGCCACGTAGACACCGAACCTGGGAAGATGCTTTTCCGGCGGCGGCGTGATGTTGGCCGTGGGAAATCCCAGCACAGCCCCTCCGATGTGGTTGCCGTGGACCACGGTGCCATGTATGGCATAGGGCTCCCCCAAAAGCTTGCCGGCCTTTTCCATATGCCCCTCATCCAGCTGCTCCCTGATATAGGTGCTGCTGATATCCCGGTGGTCATCCTGCTCCTTATGGATGATGATCAGCTCATATCCGTACCGTTCTTTCCACTGAAAAAGGCTGTCCGCATTACCTGCGCCCCGGTAGCCGAAAGTGCAGTCCGTTCCCACTACAATGGTTTTGGCGTTCATCTGTTCTACCAGAACACTCTTTACAAATTCTTCCGGGTCCATACGGGCGGTTTCCTCTGTGAAAGGATACTCCACCAGATAATCAATGCCTATTTTCTCCAGATTGTTTTTTCTCTCCAGATTGGTGGTGATGACTTCTGAGTCTCTCCGGACACAAAGATATTAGGGGACATGTCAAAGGTAAAGACTGCCGTCTTATACCCTTTCTCCGCCTTTACCTCCGCCATCCGCTTTAACAGCTTCTGATGGCCTCTGTGACGTCCGTCAAACTTTCCCAGGGTCACCACCGCAGGCTCTTGAATCTGAAATTCTCTGGTTCCGGTTATATATTCCATTCTTATTTTCCTCCCAGAAATAACTTTTGAGGCTTAAGAAGATTCTTCTCCCTGTCAGGCTCATATACCCCGATAAACTGCTTCCCGCTGTCGTAAACCCTTACGGGACCGTCGGGAAAATCCCCGTCTTCCGCCTGGTTTCTGTAAAACGGATTCCCGTTGTGCACCAGCCTGTCAAAGTCCGGCTTCATTACCAGCTCCGGATATTGGGAAAACACCTTGTCTACAGCCAGAATATGGCGTTCCAGAGTTCCCTCATCCCGAAGCTCCTCGATCCGGGAAAGGCTTAAGCTGTCCTCCAAACAAAAGCCGGAAACCCGGGTGCGGAGAAGAGATTCCATACAGCCTCCGCATCCCAGCTTCCTGCCTATATCATAGCAAAGGGTCCGGATATAGGTTCCCTTGGAGCAGGTCACCGTCATGGTGACCCTGGGAAGACATATCCGTTCAACCCGGATTTCCAAAATCTCCACCGGCCGGGCCTTTCGTTCCACTTCTTTTCCTGCCCTGGCCAGCTCGTAAAGCTTTTTCCCATCTACCTTTAACGCGGAGTACATGGGCGGTATCTGGTCGTAATGACCCAGAAAGCTTAACACCGCTTCTTTCACTTTTTCCTCGTCCACCTGGACCGGATACTCAGCCAGAACCTGGCCGGTGGTGTCCTGAGTGTCCGTTTCCTTTCCCAGAAGCAGTACCGCTTCATAGGTCTTGGTCTTATCGGTCAGCGTATCGCAGAGCTTGGTGGCCTTTCCCAGACATACGGGAAGCACTCCCTCTGCCATAGGGTCCAGGGTACCCGTATGCCCTATTTTTTTCTGCTTTAAAATACCCCTCATTTTCGCTACGACGTCATGAGAGGTAAATCCTTTTTCCTTATAAACGTTAATGATGCCGTCTGACATGCCTGTATCTCCTAATTAAGCTGCTTTGCGATCTGATCCGACAGGTTGTTTATCACATCGTGAATGCTTCCTGTCATGGTACAGCCCGCCGCTTTTTTATGGCCGCCTCCGCCGAAATAAACGGCGATCCTGCTCACATCAAGGTCCGTGGTGGAGCGCAGGCTCACCTTATACTCCCTGCAGGCAGTTTCATAGATGAAAATGGCACATTCCACATTTTCCGTAACACGGAGCTGGTCAATGACCCCATCCATATCTCCGCCTGTAACGCCGTAAAAATCCATATCCTTTTTGCTTATGGCGCTGAAAATACATTTGCCGTCATGGAAAGTGATGCTTTCTAATAAGGCTCTGCCTAAAATCTGGTTCTGAATATAGCTTTTCCGGTAAAAGCTGTCGTCAATGATCTTTGGGAAATCAATTCCCTTTTCCATCATCTTTCCGGCGATCTCCATGGTCCTTGCCGAGGTGCAGTCGTATTTGAACACCCCGGTATCATGGATGATTCCCGTATAAATGCACTCTGCCACTGCCTTGCTGATCTTACTTTCATCAAAAAGGCCGTAAAGCACTTCGCAGGTGGAGCTGGCTTTATCCTCCACAATATTTTCTCCGGCGTATTTTAAATTGGTGACGTGATGGTCCACGCAAAGGCTCTTTCCCGCAGTGTTTAAAAACTTCACCGCCTCGCCGAAGCGGAGCGTATCACTGCAGTCCAGACAGATACAGAGGTCGTATTCTTTATCTCCTGAAAAATCGCTGATAATTGAATCAAAACCTTTCAGATAGCTGAATTTTACAGAAGGGGGTTCTAAGTAAACGGCAGCATTCACCTCAGGATGCTGCTCCGCAAGATAATTGTATACCGCCAGACAGGAACCTACACAGTCCCCGTCCGGGCGGACGTGGCCTAAAATAGCCACGGTTTTCACATCTTTTAATTTATTATCAAGGAAACTCATAAGGGCACCTCCTCAATCTTTGATGTCTTTTGTAACCTCGTCAATCAGTTTGGACATGTTCACTCCATATTCAATAGACTGGTCCAGAATGAATTTGATTTCCGGCGTGTTGCGCAGGTTGACTCTTCTCGCCAGTTCCCGGCGGATGTAGCCCTCTGCACTTTTCAAGCCTTCGATGGTGGCTTTCCCCGCTTCCTCGTTTCCTAAAATACTGATATATGCCTTGCAGTATTTTAAATCCGGGGTCACCTGGGCAGAAACCACTGTTGTCATGGGATGGATCCTGGGATCTTTGATTTCCAGACGGATGATTTCGCTTAACTCCTTCTGGACCTCCATATTGATTCTTGTATTCTTTATACTATTTTTACGCATGTTATTCCTTTCGCATGTGACCCATGGAGGGAAGGTTCCTAGCGTGGAACCTCTACCATGGTATATGCTTCAATCACATCGTCCTCCTGGACATCATTGAACTTTTCAAATACAAGGCCGCATTCGTAGCCGGTTGCAACCTCTTTCACATCATCCTTAAATCTCTTTAAGGATGCCAGAGGCCCTTCGAAAATCTTCTCTCCGCCACGGGTGACGCGGACGCTGCTGCCTCTCTGGAACTTGCCGTCCGTAACGTAGGAGCCTGCAATAGTGCCGACGCCGGATGCCTTAAAGGTCTGGCGCACCACTGCATGGCCGATAACCTTTTCTTCAAAGATCGGATCAAGCATGCCCTTCATGGCGGCCTCTACATCCTCGATGGCCTGATAAATCACCTTGTAAAGCCTCATATCTACCTTTTCCCGGTCCGCAATGGATTTGGCCGTCACATCAGGCCTTACGTTAAAGCCGATGATAATGGCATTGGAAGCGGAAGCAAGGGTAACGTCGGATTCGTTAATGGCGCCTACGCCTCCGTGAATCACCTTGACCATAACCTCTTCATTGGACAGCTTTACAAGACTCTGTTTTACTGCTTCCACGGAGCCCTGTACATCCGCCTTAACAATGATCGGAAGCTCCTTGACATTGCCGGCCTTGATCTGGCTGAACAAGTCATCCAGGGATAACTTCGCCTTTGTATCTTCCAATAACTTATTCTTTCCTTCGGAGATAAATGTCTCCGCAAAGCTTCTGGCTTCTTTTTCATGCTCTGTGCTGACCATCACTTCCCCAGCATTGGGAACATCGTTAAGGCCTAAAATCTCCACCGGTGTGGAAGGACCTGCCTCTTTCACCCTGCGGCCCTTATCATCCATCATGGCCCGGACTTTTCCGTAACAGGAGCCTGCGGCAACCGTATCACCGATATGAAGAGTTCCCTTTTGCACCAGTACGGTAGCAACCGGACCCTTGCCCTTGTCAAGCTCTGCCTCAATGATAAGACCTCTTGCGTGACGGTTTGGATTGGCCTTTAATTCCTTCACCTCTGCGGTGAGAAGGATCATTTCCAGAAGCTCCTTGATGCCTTCCTTTGTATGAGCGGAAACCGGAACAAAGACGGTGCTTCCGCCCCAATCCTCGGGAATCAGCTCGTATTCAGACAATTCCTGCTTTACCTTGTCAATGTTGGCGCTTGGCTTATCAATCTTATTGATGGCAACAATGATTTCCACCCCTGCTGCCTTGGCATGATTAATTGCCTCAACGGTCTGAGGCATAACGCCGTCATCAGCAGCTACCACAAGAATGGCAATATCTGTGGACTGGGCTCCTCTCATACGCATGGCGGTAAATGCTTCATGTCCCGGAGTATCCAGGAACGTGATCTTCTGTCCGCTGATTTCCACCGTATAAGCACCGATGTGCTGGGTAATGCCGCCTGCCTCCCTGGAGGTCACATTAGTCTGACGGATGGCATCCAGAAGAGAGGTTTTGCCGTGGTCAACGTGACCCATAACGCAGACTACCGGCGGTCTGGAAATCATTTCCGCCTCATCCTCATCGGCTTCCTTAAGAAGCTCTTCGATCACATCTATCTTTACTTCCTTTTCGCAGAGGACCTCGTATTCCATGGCGATTTCTTCCGCCTGTTCAAAGTCGATTTCCGTATTGAGGGTAACAACTTTTCCCTGTAAAAACAGCTTCTTTACAATGGCGGAGGGCTGAAGCTTCATCTTTTCTGCCAGTTCCTTGATGGTAAGGATATCGGGAAGGATGATAGTTTTGACCTCTTGCACCTTGGGCTCTGTATGCACCGGCGGCTGAATCGGAGTCTTTAATCCTTTTCCGCCCTTGGCAGCCGTTCTGCCCTTGCTGTCATCATCTTTATCTCTCTTATCGAATTTATCATTCTTATAAGTGTTCTTTGTGGCCCTGTTGCTGGTAGGCTTTGCCTGGATGGCGTATCGAAAGAGCCGGTTTTTGCTCTGCTGTCTCTGCCCTGGCCTGGGCGTCCGCCCTGACCCTGGGGTCTTCCATCACGGTTTCCCTGATAGCCTCCCTGGCCCTGGGGGCGATTGCCTTGATAGCCTCCCTGACCCTGAGGCCGGTTTCCCTGGTAACCTCCCTGGCCCTGAGGTCTTCCGTCACGGTTGCCCTGATAGCCTCCCTGGCCCTGGGGGCGGTTGCCCTGGTAGCCTCCCTGGCCCTGGTAACTGCCTTGGCCCTGGGGTCTTCCGTCTCTGTTGCCCTGGTAACCTCCCTGGCCCTGAGGCCTTCCGTCACGATTGCCCTGGTAACCGCCTTGGCCCTGAGGTCTTCCATCACGGTTTCCCTGGTAACCGCCTTGGCCCTGAGGTCTTCCATCACGGTTGCCCTGGTAACCGCCTTGGCCCTGGGGTCTTCCATCACTGTTGCCCTGATATCCGCCCTGGGGTCTTCCATCACGGTTTCCCTGATAACCTCCCTGGCCCTGATATCCGCCCTGGCCCTGGGGTCTTCCGTCACGGTTTCCCTGGTAGCCTCCCTGGCCCTGAGGTCTTCCATCACGGTTTCCCTGATAGCCTCCCTGGCCCTGGGGTCTTCCGTCACGGTTTCCCTGGTAGCCTCCCTGGCCCTGGGGT
>JASGGP010000052.1:0-20292 GCA_047604985.1 Lacrimispora sp. | reverse complement strand
CAGTGCGATACCGACTGCCGGCATCAATCCGGTGGCATAATCCAGTCCATCGGTTACCACCGCCGGAATCATTGATACGATTTGATTTGCAAGACCACTGCCAAAGGCCAGCGCTGCAAAGAGCACCAGACATTTGGGCAGTTCCGGCAAAAAGGCCAGGGCCAGGTGCAGACGCTCCAGCGCCGTCATATTCCCCTCCTTACAGAACCGCCCCACCCAGGGATTAAAAAGCCCTCTGACAACATAACCCAAAAATGTAAACATCGAACCAACCATTGCCACCGGAATTGCCAGCGACATCGCCACTTCCACGCTCTGTCCCAGGGCAATCGCCATTGCCGTACCGAATACGGAACCCAGTGTCGCATCTGCCGGGAGCGTGCCGCCGATCTGCATAACCCCCAGGAAAATCAGCTGCAAGGTCGCACCTGCGACCACACCTGTATGTAAATCTCCCATAATCAAGCCAACCGCCGGACACAACACCAGTGGTGTATTGATAATCGGATAAGCCAGCCACGCCTCAAATCCAACCATCAGCCATGTAACTACTGCAACCAATAACGCTTGAAATACCGACATAATTTCTCCTCCTACTTGACCAGAGTCATCGCCGCCTTGGGTTTATCCGCAGGCACCATCTGAAACTCTACTGTTTTTACTTTCCCCGCCAACTGACTGATGGTCTCAACATCAGCGTCATTGACATATACGGCTGCGCCGAGCAGGCGGCTGCCTTCTTTTTTCTTGATTCCGCCGATATTGATATGCTCAATTCCTTCCACCTGGTTTACCAGCCGCAGCGCATCCTGAACGGTTTTCACAATTACAAAGATCTGTAAATTCTCAGTCCGCGGATCCTTTAACAGCTCCACTGCTCCGGCTATATCCCGGATTGCCAGGTTCACTCCGTTTGGTTTCACCATCTTAATCGCCATTTTAGCAATTTCATTGCTCATAATTTCATCATTGGCAATCAGAATCGAGGTAGGTGCCACCTGACTGACCCATGTTACCGCTACCTGCCCGTGCAGCAGACGTTCATCTACCCGAAAAAACTTTACCATAATTCACCATCCCCTTTCTCGTTGATATCTGTAAAATCTGAAGCATCATAACAGGATATTCCTTCCCTGACTTCATTCAGGACCCCTTCTAACAGTGCTTTGGTACATTCAGAACCGCTCTGACTGTGTAAAACCGCGGAAATCACCATTGCCAGGTTCATTCCGGTTGCCAGCAATATTCCCTTTCGGGCACACATCGGCATCAGTTCATTGGCGACGCTCCCTCCTTTGATATCGCTCAGTATCATATAGCAATCCCGGGGATTTTGCTCCATCTTAAGCTCTAACTGTCTGCGGATATTCTGAGGTGTCTCCCATCGATCCAGCCCATAGGCCCAGATCTCATCTGCAGCATCCCGGATCACCATCCGGACTGCAGTCACCATCCCTTCCGCAAGGCTTCCGTGGGAAGCCAGTACAATCTGTATCTTCATTTACATACCCCCGATATTAATGTAGTCATATAGATAGGCAATCTCGCCTGCCGGCATCTCCACCCGGTAATGTGCCGTCAATTCATCAAAACAGGCCCGGACAATCCGGATAAATTCCTCATGTTCCCGTTCAAACACATCCAGATTGTAGTAATTCTCAATCGGTGTCTTTGTCACCAGCCGCTCGATCAGACAGCAGAGGTGGACATACAGCCCATTGATCATCCGCCCTTCAATTTTGTGCCCCAGCATTTTCTGCAAGCGCATCACCGCATATTCCACGCCGTCAAGCAGCTTGGCGGGATTTAAAATGGTGATCGATTCCACCACATTCTGGAAAGAAAAGTTCTTAATCATATTCCGGTTGAATACCTCCAGCTGCCGGTCATCCAGATGGGGCGTAAAAACCCGCTTCAGCTGAGGCGTTGCCCGCATTGAGATAATGTCTTCAAGCGCCACAAATGTCACCCCTTCAATCTCCGGATTAAACAAGCCGATGATACAGTCAACCTGGTATTTACGGAAAATTTCATCATTCAGGCCATTTTTCTGCAGCCGGTAATAATCATAGGCAACTAATTCCACCGCCACCGCAGTATCCAGGCTTTTGATAATCAGGTCTTTGATCTTCTCCGCCGTATCAATCCCATTTTCTCCGCTGAAGACGATGGCATGGGGCTTCTGCACATTCTTAATAATCCGGTATGTACAGACATTGTGTTCACTGGCCTGTTTTAAAATCGCTTCCATATCTTTTCCGGCCAGAATCCCCAGCCCGATATCGACTGCCAGTGCGGTCGAGATATTGTTGATAATCCCAATATTGATATTAGACAGATTCTTTATTTCCTTGTTGATCTGCTCCAGGGATCCCATATCCACCATCAGCACCATATCCCGCGAAGTGATATAACGCCCGATGTGCTGCTCCAGCAGACCGGCGATATCGCTCATCTGCATATCCAGCGGCATATCAATGGCTTCAAATACCCGTTTCCTGATCATCTGGTTGGCTGCATCCGCAATGCTGGTGGCGGTTGAATAACCATGACTGATGATTACCCCTGAGATACAGCCGGCCGCTATACTGTCATTTTGATTCTTGATGTCAAGCAGCAGAAACAGCTGATTTAAGACATTTAACTCGACATCCAGGTTCTGCTTCACCAGATCAACGATCTGCGTGGCAATCACCGCTTCTTTCACCAGTGACTGCCGGACAATCTGGAACAGCCCGGAAAGCTCCGTCACATTGTCCTTGACCCACCGTGACACCACATGATCCGCCCGCAGCTGGATATAGATGCTCCGCGCCAGCAGATAGCTGTACTTTTTCGACAGCCTGACACCATAGCCGTCGCTGACCGTTTCAAATATCTGATTAATCAGCTGTTCATAGGCGGTGACCTTCCTATTGGCCAGCTTCTGCTCATAAATCAGGTAATCATAGTAATGCTTCAGGTGATTCTGGCACTCCCCCAGCAAACCGGCAAATCCCTGCCCGCCTTTTGCATAATCCTGGTATTCATCAAGAATCATCTGAAAATACTGGGTAGCCTGCTGAAAACTGACGCTTTTCGAGTAACTGACCAGATCCAGCATTCGTTCCTCTCCAAGCTCTAAATTAAGCGTCATCCCGGCCAGCAGATAATCCGGCAGATGATGAAGCCCAATCGCGAGAACATCGGCCTGTTTCTCCAGATAGGCATTGGCACAGCTGCTGGTCACGCAGGATTTCAGTTCATCAATGTTATTGTCATAGGAATGTTCCGTCAGGCAGTAAAATGCTTTTTTGCTGATACTGACATCCACCCCCATCCGTGCCCCTTCTTTCCGGAGAAAAGCTACTAACATCTCTTCCTTTTCATCCCCGCTCCGCTCATGGAGCACCGGAATCGGAATGGAGATGGGAATCCGTCTGGCCAAAGCTTTATACAGGATATCCTCCGGTTGTTTCGAGGTGGCAAAGATTAATCTGGCCCGTGATTCGAAGGTGCGCTCCGCCTGATTTAACGGCCGGTAGGTGCCGGAATCCAGGTAAGAAAACAGCAGTTCCTGGCAGGGCATCGGCAGCCGGTCAATCTCTTCAAAAAACAGTACCCCGCCGTCTGCTTTTGCCAGCCAGCCCGGGCTGCTGCCGTCACCATGGAGGTTGCGGGAAAATGCACTGATATCCGCACCATACTCAGTGCAGTCCACCGATATATAATTTCCGGCATCTGTCAGAATCCGTTCATTCTTCCCATACTCGAACATCATCCGGGCCAGAAATGATTTGCCGGTTCCGCTGGCGCCGTAGAATAAAACAGGCAGACCGTTTGGCGGATATTTCATAGCTGCCTTACACTGCTCAATACAGGACGCCAGGCTGATATAGTGACCGATGGCCCGTTCAAAATCTTTTTTTGCCATCCCCTTTTTCGTCTGCAGGATAAATTCATCCAGACCGGAGAAGATGCAGCTATCAAGACTGAGCATGGAGCTTCGTTCCACATTCTTTTTGTGGAAAAAATAAACCGGTCTGGAATTGACTTTTAGTGCACGCTTTTCCTTAACCAATTCATTGAGATACTGGCTGGCCAGATTTCTGGAAATGCTCAGAGTTTCACTGATATCATTGGCCGTAAAATACTTCAAATCTTTGAGCGTAAAATCACGGCTGATTTTTTCCAGATACTGATATATCTCTTCCTTTGTGCTGACCATGGCATTACCCCTCTCTGCGGTGTAAGCCGCTTGTTATTTATTATATTGATTTTATGTGAATTGAAAATACGATTTGCGGCATTTCGCCGGTTGGGTGAGAGATTCGTCAGTAGGAACGGGGAAATTGTTCTCTTATTTCACAGGTCGACACTTTCATCGACACTGGAGAGCCCTCTGCAATTACGGATAGTGATCTAAAAATCAATAACCTCAAGATTGAACATCATTCCGGTTGCGGTAAGAAGCGCGATTGTCTTTTCATGGTGACTCTACCTTTCTGATCCACTTAGTTAACTTTATAACAACCAAATGGTTCATTTGGATAAATCGTGTAAAAATGAAGTACTCATCTCTGCGTTTTCGTCATTATAGCAAATAATCTTTTTGTTTACAACTCTTTTATTTTCGTTTTTTTATGCTTTTTTTCTTTTATTTTTGTTTGGAAGGAACCGGGTGATGGATTGGGTGAGAAAAAGATATGAAAGAATTATAAGAGTTACAGAAGTCCCCAAAAGAGTTATGAACGCTTTACTTGTTCCCAAAGATATCCGGAATAAGTTAAAAAAGAATTGGGTTCTGATGGCTACATGAAATATGATTTGGTAATCTGCCAGGCAAATGGACGTCCATTAATGACAGAACACTTAAATAAGCGATTCAAAGAAATAATGAATGAAATGAATAACCCCGGAATAAATGAGCAAGGCTCATAAGAAAGCAATCGTAAAATTTATATAACCGTAAGATAGACGGTCAGCAGACGGTAAATGAATAAGCTATGCATGATTCAACGCTTTGACGTTAAAAGACAGCCTCCAATTATACAAAAAGAGGCTGTCTGTTTTTTCTACACACCAACTTATTTGACACTTACGTTTCTTCAAATATTCTATTAAAATGGTTTGTACCATACTAATAATATATTGATCAATTAAAACGACAAATCTTTTTCAAAACAAATAGAATTTACTCTTTCTACGTATTTTCCGTAGTTTGGTATTTGCCTGTATCCATTTCTTTTATAAAATGATACCGCTTTCACATTAATAATACGTGTTTCAAGGAGAAAGGATTTATACCCCATGTTATATGCCCGATGCTCAAGATATGAAAGAATCCTGTTTCCTACTCCCATTCCTTTTTCTCTGGCATACATCCTTTTAACTTCTGCTGACGTCTCATTCATAGGCCTAAAAGCGCCACAGCCGACTGCCTTGCCGCTTTGATCTCTGGCAATAACAAATATAGCTTTGTTATTACAAACATCATTAGCGTCAAATGAGCCTTTTCCACTGTCCCCGGTTATATCTTGAAGGCATTCTGAAAGTTCATCCATTAAGAAAGTGGCTTCGGTAGAAAACGGACTTTCTGCCGAAATAATAATATCGTTCAAATCCATAATATTCCCCTATTACTTATGTAATTCTTATGAGTAAAATTACTAACTATTAATATTAAGTTTCCAATAATGAAGCCTTTATTTATGTGAATCAAAAATATTTAAGACATTCAAATCTGCAAAGGTAAATTGCCGGGCAAATCATTTTCATTTATTTTAGACAACAAAAAATCTATAAACCTAATGTAAAATAAGGATTTATAGCTTTTACTGCCTGGAACCATGTCTCGAGTGAAAGGACCTTTTTCCCCATGTTAATACCGGCCGCCATAGAGATAAGTTTTTTCAATGATTTTTCTTTATAACAAAAAGCCTATTCATTCCTTTCTGCCATGGATATTGAAACTCCAAATAAACAATAATTTCGCCAAATTCTGATAACTGTTTCTTCCAATATTCTGTTGTGGCCTGACGCAGATGAAGAATCCCCTCTTCCTCATAGAGATTCGTCCCTTTTTTCTGATAGCCAAATGATTCAAGTTCCTCTTGAGAGTAATAAGGATTCATTTTTACAAACCAGTAACCGTCATATTTCAAGAGCTTGTTCAGCTTCAGCATTGTCTCACAGGAAACATCTTTAGGCATTACATCCAAAACATTCGATAAAATAATTCCGTCAAATTCCTCTTTATTAAACTGATCTAATAGTTCCTCTCCTCCTGTTAAGAAATGGGTTCTTCTATAATTACTTAATCCAGCTGTTTCTTTTGCAAAGCTGATACCAGTTTCAGCCTTATCTAATCCAACGATCTGATGTTCCGGCTGATATTGCAGGTATTGAAAGGAAATATCTCCTGTTCCGCAGCCAAAGTCCAATACTCGTTTTGTTCTGCCGGCAAACAGCTCCAGTGCTTCGTCAAACATTGGTTCCACCTTCAGTTCTATTTCTCTTAGATCCAATGGCTGATATTCTTCAAAAACTTTATTCCACATATCTGTCTCACGTTCATAAGCTTTCATTTTCTATGCCTCTTACGTATTAGTAAAGAAGATGTGCATCCTATCTCGAAACCTTTATGCAAGAGCAGGCTGCTTTCTGGTTTACTATTTGAATCACGATTTAGATTTTTACCATATTATATACTGTATCACCTCTTTACTAAAAACGCAATATACACGAAAACATTTCAAAATGGCTGCAGCTATTTTCAATTTGATATTAGTATTCGTCTGTATTATCTCTTTTACGCTTTGCCCGAATCAATGTACTTTTCGAAATCCCGGTCAATTCCTCTACCTGTTTATATGAGTAAACGATCAGCATTTCAAGCGCATGTTCAATCTGTTTCTTCTTATGTGAAAGAGGCCTGCCCTCTCTGAAGTCTGGTTTCTGCTTTGCAATGGCTTTTGCCTCGCTTGTTCGTATATCATGTCTCTAGCAGTACATTCTCATTAGCGTGCCTACTGACGAATTGCTCAATATTCCCAAAATTAATAAGCTGACCGTGATCCCCCTGTCAATTAACCTCGTAATTAAATCACTGGCCTGTGTTACGCTTCTTGCGAATCGGTCCAGCTTTGTTACAAACAATGTATCTCCACTCTGTATCTGATTCGGCAACTTATCAAATTCCGGCCTTTCCAATTTTGCACCTGTAAAGCTATCAATGAAAATTTTATCTGCTCCGGATTCCTTTAATGATTTCTCTTGTTCAGGCAGTCCACAATGAATTTTCTGCTCCGTTATTTGTGCTCTTATTTTTCATTTTATGATACTATAAAATTGCTATTTGCCACTGTCATGTATTAATGCCGTTACAAACTCTCCTGACGCACCAGAATGTCCATAGAGACATTTGAAGCTATAGGGAGACTATTTTTACGTTTGTAAATTCAGGCACTAAAATAAGCCCACATACTCATATTTTGAATACAAGCATATGGACTTATTTCGATGTCCAAATTATATTATTAATTTATCTCATACCAAGGCTCATATGAAATGGAGTCAAACCGGTGTCAAATCCTAAGCTTCCGATTTTTCTACATTCATAATATCCCATAAATACAAGCATTTTACATACTTTTAAACTTCTTTGCTCTTCATGGTCGGGAACAACAGCACATCCCTGATGGCATAAGAATCCGTAAGCAGCATGACAAACCGATCAATGCCGATGCCAATACCTCCGGTAGGAGGCATACCGATCATGAGCGCATTTACGAAGTCCTCATCCATGGAATTTGCCTCATCATCTCCTGCCGCAAGAAGCGCTTCCTGAGCCTTAAAACGCTCGATCTGATCCAGAGGATCATTTAATTCGGAATAAGCATTTGCCATCTCACGCTTTGTAATAAACAGCTCAAAGCGTTCCGTATAATCAGGATCATCAGGCTTTTTCTTGGTCAGAGGGGAGATCTCAACCGGATGGTCCATAATAAAGGTTGGCTGAACCAGATGCTCCTCTACAAATTCCTCGAAAAGCAGGCTTAATATATCGCCTTTCTTATGACGGGCCTCATAGGCGACATGGTACTGATCCGCCAAAGCCTTTGCTTCCTCATCCGTATGGATGGTGGTGAAATCAATTTCCTTGTATTTCTTTAAAGCGTCAACCATGGTAATACGCTCAAAGGGCTTGGATAAATCGATCTCCACACCGTCGTAGTTCACAACAGCCGTTCCCAGCACCTTTAAGGCGACGGAACGGAACAAATTCTCAACCAGGTCCATCATGCCGTGATAATCGGTATATGCCTGATATAATTCCATTAAAGTAAATTCCGGGTTGTGGCGGGTATCCACGCCTTCGTTCCGGAAAACACGCCCGATCTCATAAACTCTCTCCAAACCGCCTACGATCAAACGCTTTAAGTAAAGTTCAAGAGAAATCCGCAGCTTCACATCCTCATCCAAAGCATTATAATGGGTTTCAAAAGGTCTTGCAGACGCGCCGCCTGCATTGGCAACCAGCATGGGGGTCTCAACCTCCATAAAGCCCTGAGCATCCAGATGGTCACGGATGGCCTTGATGATCTGGGAACGTTTTACAAAGGTGTCCCTTACCTCCGGATTCATGATTAAATCCACATATCTCTGCCTGTAACGCAGGTCCGTATTGGTCAGACCGTGGAATTTCTCCGGCAGGATCTGAAGACTCTTGGAAAGCAGAAGAACGCTTTCTGCATGAATGGAAATCTCTCCTGTTTTTGTCGTAAATGCAGTACCCTTAATTCCTACGAGATCGCCGATATCCAGCTTCTTGAATTCTTTGTATTCCTCTTCTCCAATGCTGTCTCTGGCCACATAGGACTGGATATTGCCCTTTAAATCCTGTACATTACAAAAGGAAGCCTTGCCCATCACACGTTTTGACATAAGGCGTCCTGCGATGGATACTTCTTTTCCTTCCCACTGGTCATACTGTTCCTTGATTTCGCTGCTGTGTACATTTACATCGTACTTTGTAACCTTAAACGGGTCTTTTCCACCCTCCTGAAGCTCTGCCAGCTTTTCCCGGCGAACCTTCAGCAAATGGTTTAAGTCCTCTTCCATAACCTGATTCTGGTTTTGATTCTGCTGTTCTGACACTTGTTTGCACTCCTTTGTGTACTATGTTAAGGAAGTCCGATTCGCCTGAAGGCTCTTCGAACAGCTAATTCTCCGTGTTTCCTCAAGGGTGAGGCTCTGCCCGGCTGGGCTTGACTTCGCCAAAAAAGTTGGCCTATGACACTCTCTGGATCTCCAGCACCTTATACTGGATCACGCCTGACTGCGTCTCTACGTCAACCACATCTCCTACTTTCCTGCCGATCAGCGCATGGCCTACCGGGGATTCATTGGAAATCTTATTCTGAAGGCTGTTTGCCTCTGTGGAACCTACGATCTTGAATTCCATCTCCTCATCCTCATCCACATCGTAGACCTTTACCTTGCAGCCAATGTTGATTTTGTCTAAGTCAATCTCATCCTCAACCACTACCTCTGCATTCTTAAGGAGTTTCTCCAGTTCTTCAATGCGCAGTTCAATGTCCCGCTGCTCATCCTTGGCGGCATCATATTCTGCATTTTCAGATAAGTCACCCTGCTCTCTTGCTTCCTTGATCTTTTGGGCAACTTCTTTTCTTTTTACTACCTTTAAGTTATGAAGTTCATCTTCGTATCTCTTAAGGCCTTCATATGTTAAAATATTTTTCTTGTCTACCATGGTTTTGATTCCTCCTGGTTTCATACTCGCTCATTGGCATTCCAGATATTATAGCGTAAACAGCCGGAAATGTCAAGAATCCGCCGAGGGTTTTCAACGGTTTCGACCCTTTTCCAGCCTCAATTTTTATTCAATTATTAACAGGCATCCCTGCACTAATTTCCGCTCCGGCTCCGGACAGTCAATTATCCACTTGTGGATAATGTACATATTCGGATAATTATTGTTTAATAATAACCAGAGGTGAAGATTATGATAACTTATGATAACTTATGGAAAACTATGAAAATGAAAAACATGAGCCTGCACCATTTGATCAAGTACCGGGAAATAAGTCAGGGGCAGGTTGAGCGGCTTAAGAAAAACCGCCTTGTTTCCTCCAGCACCATTCACTGGCTCTGCCAGGTTCTGGATTGTCGGATAGAAGATATCTTAGAGTACCGGGACGACAGCGGAGAAAGTTCCGGCACAAACAAACAATAGGGACGGTTCTCTTTCCTGACAAGATGGAAAGTCAAGGCGCGGCCTGCTGCTATTACGAATACTAAGCGGCAAACCGTGCCTTAATCTACAGACAGGTGCATCTCTATTTGGCGATCTCTCATCAGAAAGTCTTCCCCTAATTTGAAAGTCCCATAATAGCCTCTCTTACATTTCCCACTCCAATAAGTTTTATTCCCTCTACCTTATTCATCTTTTCCATAGAAATCCTGGGCAGCACGCAGGTCTCAAATCCCAGTTTTTTCGCCTCATTGACTCTCTGCTGGGCCATGGAAACCGCCCGCACCTCTCCGGAAAGTCCCACCTCACCGAAAATAATCGTTTTAGGATCCACAGCCCTGTCTTTCATGCTGGACACAATGGCCATGATAATCGCTAAATCCAGGGCCGGTTCATTCATCCGCAGACCTCCCGTAATGTTCACATAGGCGTCAAAATGGGACAAATCGTAATGGCACCGCTTCTCCAAAACCGCCATCAGTAAATTCACCCGGTTGTAATCCGTACCTGCGGCAGTACGGCGTGGCATTCCGAATGCAGTTGGCGTGATTAAGGCCTGGACCTCCAAAAGCATGGGCCTCGTCCCCTCCATGGAGCAGGCCACCACTGCACCGGAGGCATCCTCCGGCCGGCCGCTCAGCATGTATTCCGACGGATTTTTTACCTCGGCCAGCCCGCTTTCCACCATCTCAAACACACCGATCTCATTGGTTGATCCGAACCGGTTTTTCACTCCCCGGATGATCCGGTAGGATGCGCTTCTCTCCCCTTCAAAGTACAAAACCGTATCCACCATATGCTCCAAAACCCTGGGGCCTGCAACCACCCCTTCCTTTGTCACATGTCCTACAATGAAAATGGCGATTCCGGACCCTTTGGCGATCTGAAGCAAAAGGTTGGTGGATTCACGCACCTGGCTGACGCTTCCCGGAGCAGAGGAAATCTCTTCCCTGAACAGGGTCTGTATGGAGTCAATGATGACCACATCCGGCTTTTCCTCTCCGATGGCCCCCTCTATAACATCCAGGCTGGTTTCACAGAGGAACAAAAGCTCTCCTGTCACCTCTCCGATTCTGTTTGCCCTCAGCTTAATCTGTTTTAAAGATTCTTCGCCCGATATATAAAGGACTTTCCGTCCGGAGGCAGCCAGATTGCGGCACACCTGCAAGAGCAGGGTGGATTTTCCGATGCCCGGATCACCGCCCACCAGCACCAGAGAGCCCTTTACCACTCCGCCCCCTAAGACCCGGTCCAGCTCCTCGTAGCCGGTCCTCATGCGGTCCTGTTCATCCAGCTGGATTTCCGACAGCCTGGACGGCTTCACCTTTAGGGCGTTTCCCGTGGTTCCTTCCGTTCTGGCTCCGATTCCCCGTTTGGCGGCAGGCTCAGCCTTTCCTACGGGCTCCTCCACGAAGGTATTCCACTCCCGGCAGCCCGGGCACTGTCCCAGCCATTTCGCCGATTCATAGCCGCACTCCTTGCAGAAGAATGCGGTACTTTTCGCTTTCGCCATATCGACCCTCCCAAAAACCAAGTCCGGCCCTTTGGTATAAGAGCCGGACTCCGCTTATTATTCAATTATCTTCTGCTAATTTTCACGTTTACAGGGGTTCCCTCATTCAGTTCCACGCTGACGGACAGCTTTCCGCTTTTGTTGGTTCTCATGCTTCCGGCTTCCGCATCGTCCACATCTACCTCATACTCGGTATCCTCTGCCAGCTGGATCGTCAGCTGGGCATCTTTGTCGCCATCTACCTTAAATTCCACCCCGTCATCGGAGACGGTAAAATTCGTGACAGTGGTTCCCGGTACGGATTCGTATACGAACATGCCGTTGCGTTCCAGTTTGGTTATCTCATAAAAGGTCTTTACTTTATATAAATCACCATCATGCTCAAAATCCTGTAATTTCGATTTTGTCTCTAATTTGTAATTACCAAAACTGATCGTCCCGTCCTGTTCTGTACGGATTAATTCTTCAATTACCGGCATCGGTTTGCCCTCCTAGTATTTTGTTTACTCATCCTTTTTTACGCGAAGAACTGAAACTTTCGCTTGTTGCTATTATACACGACTTAAGGGAAAATGGCTAGCTATTTTACCAGCTCCTTAACAGAAAATTTCAGCCCGTCGTTTTCCGCTTCCACCACTACGTGGTCCCCTGATTTTACGGTTCCGCTTAAGATTTCTTCTGCCAGCTTATCCTCCAGACAGTTCTGTATGGTACGCCTTAAGGGCCTTGCGCCGTACTTTACATCATAGCCCTTGTTGATGAGGAATTCCTTTGCATCCTCTTCAATGGACAGGGTGATGTTCATCTGCTCTGAGGTCCGCTTCATGATATCCTTTACCATAATCGTTACAATGTCTTTCATATGAAGCTTATTTAACGGATGGAATACGATGATCTCATCAATACGGTTGATGAATTCCGGCTTGAAAAGGCGCTTTACCTCTTCCATGACCCGGTCCTTCATCAGCTTGTAATCCGCCTTTTCATCAGCCACCGCTCCAAAGCCCAGGCGCTTGGGGGAAATGATGTTTTCCGCTCCTGCATTGGAGGTCATGATGATGACTGTATTTTTAAAGTCAATTTTTCTGCCCTGGGCATCTGTAATATGGCCGTCATCCAGCACCTGAAGCAGAATGTTGAACACATCGGGGTGGGCCTTTTCAATCTCATCAAAAAGGATTACGGAATAGGGATTCCTGCGGACCTTTTCGCTTAGCTGGCCTCCCTCGTCATAACCTACGTAGCCTGGAGGGGAACCGATGATCTTTGAAACGCTGTGCTTTTCCATGTACTCGGACATATCAACCCGGATCAGGGCATTTTCCGTGCCGAACATGGCCTCGGAAAGGGCCTTGGAAAGCTCTGTCTTACCCACGCCCGTAGGTCCTAAGAACAGGAACGAGCCGATGGGGCGCTTCGGGTCCTTAAGTCCCACCCGTCCGCGGCGTATGGCCTTTGAAACGGCTGTGACCGCCTCCTCCTGGCCGATCACCCGCTCATGGAGAATGGCTTCCAAGTTGCGGAGCCGCTCGCTTTCCCCTTCCTCCAGCTTTCTCACCGGAATCTTGGTCCAGCTGGAAACCACGTCTGCAATCTCCGCCTCATCCACAATCAGACTTTTCGTCGTCTTTTCTTTCTGCCATTTTTCACGGATTTTGTCTATCTTTTCCCGCTTTTTCTCCTGCCTCTTTTTGATGGTCCCTGCTTTTTCATAGGCTTCCGCCTTAATGGCCGCCTCTTTCTGATCTTCCAGCTGCTCGATTTCAGCTTCCAGCTCCTTGATCTCTGCCGGCTCCACAAAGGTGGTTAAGCGGACCTTGGAGGAAGCCTCGTCAATGACGTCAATGGCTTTATCCGGCAGGAACCGGTCATTGATGTACCGGGCCGCCAGCTTGACGGCTGCCTTTAAGGCATCATCCGTAATGGTCACCTTATGATGGTCCTCGTAACGGCCTTTCAAGCCTCTTAAAATGTCAATGGCGGCCTCTTCCGACGGTTCCTCCACAGTTACCGGCTGGAAGCGGCGTTCCAGTGCAGAATCCTTTTCAATGTATTTGCGGTACTCCTCAATGGTCGTTGCCCCGATCAGCTGCAGCTCTCCTCTTGCAAGGGAAGGCTTTAAAATATTGGAGGCATCAATGGCCCCTTCCGCCCCTCCTGCGCCGATAATGGTATGGATCTCATCTATGAACAAAAGGACCTCGCCGTCATCAATGACCTCGGCGATCACTTTCTTGATTCTCTCTTCAAATTCTCCCCGGTATTTGGAACCGGCCACCATGCCGGATAAGTCCAGGGTCAGAAGCCGTTTTCCGGAAATGGTTTCCGGCACGTCGCCGCTTGATATCATCTGGGCCAGGCCTTCCACCACCGCAGTCTTTCCCACTCCCGGCTCTCCGATAAGACAGGGGTTGTTCTTGGTTCTCCGGCTTAATATCTGGATCAGCCGTTTGATCTCCTGCTCTCTGCCGATAACAGGATCCAGCTTTCCCTGGTCTGCAAGCTCGGTTAAATCCCTGCTGTAGCTGTCCAGGGTAGGGGTATTTCCTTTTGCCTTAGGTGTTTTCATAAGCTCTTCCTTGTTTGCAGGGGCATCCTCTCCCATGGCCGACAATACGTCGATGTAAAGCTTTTGTATGCTGATGCCAATGGTATTTAAAAGCCTGGAAGCCACACAGTCATTGTCCCGGATAATGGAAATCAGCAGGTGCTCTGTTCCGATCAAATTTGCTTTAAAACGGACAGCCTCTCTGTAACTGTTCTCCAGAACTCTTCTGGCTCCGGGGGTATAGCCGCTTTCCTCCTTAAGCCGCACCGCCTGGTCAGGCGCGATCAGCTGGCTTATGAGGTTTAAGACCTTTTCCTCCTTAACGCCGTTTTCTTCCAAGACCCTTGAGGCCACGCCGCTGCCCTCTTCCAAAAGACCGAGCAAAAGATGTTCTGTTCCCACATAGCTGTGGCCCAGACGCTCCGCCGCCTGTACGGCCAAATTAACGGCCGTCCTGGCCTTTGTCGTAAATCTGTCTATCATTTATGAATCCTCCTGTCATTTCAATTTACGCGGGCTGTTTCTTATATCTCCGGTAATTCTCTCCGAATAAACTCCGCCCTGGCCCCATCCAGTTCTTCCTTACTTAAGGGCCGGTCGGAAAGCTTCTGCAAGTTCGCCGGCTGGATTCCCAGCATCAGCCGGTAAACGGAAACCGCTTCCTCCGTGGAGATTAAGCCGTCCGTAAGTCCGGCCATGATCTGGGATAAAAATATCATGGCATCCCTGGAGGTCAGTCTTCTGGCGTATTTTAACACTCCATAGGATTTGCAAACCTCATCCTCCCGCTCAATCTTATGCCTTTGAAGAGAAAGCTTTCTCACCTGCATCTCCTGGTTGGTCAGCTGAATGGCCGCCTTTGATACGGTTTCTATGATCTCCCGCTCCGACTGGCCCAGAGTTTTCTGGTTGGATACTTCAAAGAGGGAACCGAAATTCCTCCCTTCTCCGTAAACGCCCCGGATCACCGCTCCAAACGGCTCATCTCATTAATGAGGCTGGAAAACTTCTTTCCCTGGAAAAGCATTGGAAGATGCACAACCACCGAAGCCCGGAGCCCGGTTCCCACATTGGTAGGAAAGGAGGTAAGATAGCCGTACCGGTCATCAAAGGCATAGGCAAATCTTTCGTTGATATAATCATCAATCCGGTCAGCCCTTTCCCATAGCTCCTCTAAATGGAGCCCTACCCCCAAAACCTGAGCCTGATATGTCGTCGTGCCCAGCACAATGCCCGTATCCTCATTTTCGGAAGAAAGGCCTGCAGGAGTTTTCTTTGAAACGGCTGCAGAATTTAAAACCCGCCTCTCTCTCAAAGCCGCCCGGTCCAAATCCTCCAGATCACCCAGCATGGAAAATTCAAAGTGCTTTCCTTCCCTTCGCCTAAGTCCTTTAAGCCGAATTCCAGCCTGCGGACCATCTCTCCGCTTTCCTTTTCTCCAAGCTTTCCGGGAAACTGATAATCCTGCCAGTTTCTGACCAGACGGATCCGGCTGCTTATAACGCCCGTCCTGCCGCTGTCTGTCTGTTCAAACCATTTAAGCATGGGCCTCATTTCCTTTCTTCAATTCTCGTATCCTGTCCCGGCAGTCGGCTGCCGTTTCGTAATCCTCCATGCGCAGGGCCTCCTTAAGCTTTGCCTCCCACTGGAAAATCTCTTTCTCCTGATCTGAGGGAACCGATTCCTTGACCCCGCTCTCTTTCCGGCCCGCCCGCAAGCCGGCCGGCGCCTGATCTCCCTGCTGGAATACAGGGGTCTTTCCCGTATGAATAAGGCTTCCCTGAAGCTGCTTCAAGCTGTCCTCCAAAAGAGGTCCGAACACACTGTAGCAGTCTCCGCAGCCAAAGCGGCTGTCCCTTACAAACTCGTCGTAGCTGGTCCCGCAGGTAGGACATACGATCTGATGGAGCTTATCCGGACCCTGGTTGGTATCCTCTATCCCCAGCAGGCCGGAAAGCAGCTTGCTTAAGGGAAATTCTCCGTCAAAAATGGCCGCGTACACGCCGAAGTCCATTTCCTTTGCACACTGTGCGCAAAAATGGTGTTCCTTCTTCACGCCATTTATTACTTCCGTATATTGTATATTTGCTTCACGGATCTTACATCTCTCGCATATCATAATGAACCTCCAATCCTGAGATCACCCTCACCTCTGGCTTTTTAAAAATGACTGGAATATCTCATCAACCAGCTGATGGACCTCCTCACATGATACATTCTTACAGACTCCTCTGGCCAGAACAACGCTTAAATCCTTGCGCATCTCGTCAATCACCTGGATTTTATCCACGTCAAGGGCTATTACGGCTCCCTTGCGGCGGTCCAGCTTGACAAACCCTTCCTGCTTCAGCACAGAGTATGCCTTATTTACCGTATGCATATTAATTCCTATGTTGTCAGCCATCTGGCGCACTGAGGGCAGAGGATCCCTTCCCGTATGCTTTCGGTGGCGATTCCTATGATTATCTGATTCCGAAGCTGGATGTAGATCGCTTCCTCGCTGTTAAAATCAATTTCCAAGAACATGCTTTCACCATCTTTCGTTATACCTGTTATATATATATTAGCACACAAGAACATTTTTTTCAACCTATATTATCCGATAGCCAAATAGCAGCAATAACTTGGCTTTTATCAGATTTACACTGCCGTGGCATTTATTATAACAAATCGTTATTCTGATTTCAATAGGCAGCCGGTGACAGAAATGGGGAAGCTGCAAAATGATTTAAATAGTACAAAAAGCAGGAAAATGCGCCTTGAATGATATACAATCAGTCAAAACGCATTCTCCGCTTTTCATTCTAAAATTTATCAGTCGTCCAGATCTATAAATTCAAAGTCATCTTCATCCTTTTCGGTTTTTGCAGACCGGCTTTCATTTTCGCGCTTTGTTCCTGCAGAACCGTTTTTCCGGGAGATTAAATCCCGCTCCATGTCCTCCAGGCTGGCTTCCATGATAAAATCATCCTCATCTCCCGCATCTCCCATCATGTCATCTGTCACAGAATCCTCTGTCACATCCTCCATGGGTTCATCCTCTGCCGCGTTCCCGAAGCGGCCCGGCTTGTCCGCTTCCTCTTCCTCATACAGGAAATCCCTCTCAGGGTTTGAAGCTTCTCTGTCATACTCTTCTCTGCTGTACCGTTTGATTTTACTGGATGGTATCTCCTCCTCCGGCTCGTCATAGAGCCTGTCCTCAGAAGAACCGCCTTTATCGGGCTTTTTAAAATCCCGGCCATTCCCTTTTCTTAAGAGCACGATCACCACCACCAGCAGAACAAGGGCCAGAATGCTTACTGCAATCAGGATATAGAACTGCAGGTGGTAGTCTTTTATCAGAGAATTGTAGGTATCGGCTATTTCATCGTACTTACCGCTGGAAACCCCGGAAGCAAAGTATCTCTGAACGGTTTTCTCCGTAAGGTCATAACGGTAGAAACTCTTTTCCCCGTTCCAGTTCATGGCATAGAAGAGGCAGTACTGGGGAGCCGCCTCAGAGTCCGGCACCCAGCCGGTGACTCTCACGCCGTCAATATCCGCCTGGCGCTCTACAAAGCCCTCCGGCACCACGGCATCCCCGTCTAACGGAATTATAACAATGGCCTTGGAACTGGTTTCCACCTGCACAAACCGGGACCAGGAATCTGCTCCTTCATTGTAGATAAAGAATCCCCCGTTACCGCCTGAATCCTTTAAATAGAGAAGAAGAAGATCTTTTTCCAGGCCCTTTCCGGCCATGACATCCGTTCCCTTGTACTGATAGGTTTCCGCCTCAAAGCCCTCCGGAAGCGCTGTCTCATCGAAAGAGGTGGCTATGCTGTATTCTGTTCCGTCGATGGTCGCTGTCACGCTGCCGAATTCCGCAGAAACCGCCGTATCCCCGGTTCCGCCGGCCTCTCCGGTTCCTTCTGTGGCCGGAACAGTTTCTCCGCCCTCCGGTTTTGTGACCTGGATGGTGTAATTCTTGACTGTCTGGCCATCCTCTGCAGTTACCTTGACAACAACCTGGTTTACTCCTGCTTTCAGCCCCTTTTCGCCCTGAAGGCTTACGTGGGCGCCTGCATTGGCCGCTACCGCATTTACCACTAAGTCCCCGGTATTTGCGTCCACCTGGGCCTGATAGGTGTCAACAGACGGAGAAAATCCTGGGGTAAGAGTCCCGGGAGAAATCTTCAGTGATTTTAAAGTGGCATCCTTTGAATAAGTGGCCGGAGAGGTGACCTTTACCGTAGAGGTTCCCTGCTTGCTCAAGGTGAGGGCCTGGGAATTCACATCGTAAATTTCCTGGGAGGTCACGGTAATCTGAGTGCTTCCTGCCTGCAAAGTCTTAAATTTCAAAGTAAAGCTAAATGATTTCTGATCAGCCGAATCCATGGTTCCCAGGATCTTAATGGCACCTGCTCCGCCGTTGGCGCTGGTTCCGCTGACAAATTCCAGGATATTGGGATCATAAGCCAGCATGATCTCTGCCGTTCCCAGGGCGCTGGTGCTGGTCACCTTCATGGTTACCGTCACATCGTTTCCCACCATGACCGAAGGGTCGGAAAATGCGATGGCGGCGTCTGCGGCCCAGGATACAAGCTGACCGCAGGGACCGGCGGCCGCGACCATAAAGGCCAGAACCATTCCGGCTATGATTTTTTTCAGTTTCCTATTCATATTGTCTCCTATTCCTATAGAACCTTAAAGTCCAAGGACTTTCTTCTGCAGAAGCAGAAGATCCTGTGCGTTGGCCTTGCCGTCTCCGTTTAAATCAGCTGATGACTGGCCGCTTTCCGTCAGCTTTTCCAGGCCCAGAATATGGCGCTGCAGCTTTAAGACATCCAGGCTGTTCACCTTTCCGTCCCCGTTGATGTCACCGCTTAAGGCAGTGGACTGGGCGGAAAGAGACTGGCTGGAAGCCGGCTGGGTGGCCGCCGTCTGAACCGGGGCCGTAATCTGAACCTGAGTTTCCATTATGGTCTGGTTTCCCGGACCCTGCAGTAAGACTCCGCCGGTGCTCTGTGCCGTCATATCGGAAGAGCCGTCAGGCGCTACGGATATGCTGCTTCCGCCAGGCGTCCCTGTGCCGGCTCCGGCAGACGGACTGACTACTCCCGGGCCGCCGTTTTCTCCGCTTACCGAAGAACCGGAACCAGAGGTTCCTGTCCCAAGGGAGGAGGAGTAAGTGGGGCCGTCATTCTGACGCACCACGTGAAGAACGTATTCCCTGACGCTGCCGTTCTGTGCGGTAACCCCGATCCTTATGTCGTTATTGCCGCTCTGAAGGGTAATTGTTCCGGTTCCGCTGATGGAAGCGGAGGAACTTAATGGGGAAGCGCTCACATTAATGGTTGAAACCGACGGATCTACAATTAAATTGTATTCCAGGGTATCCCGGCTGAAAGTTGGGGTCATGGAAAAGCCAGCTACGCCTAAGGCCGACAGCTTGTTGTTGGGGCTTCCGTTCCCGGTCGGCTGGCTGCAGGAATTATCCGGCATGTTGTTGTAAACCGGAATTTTAAATTCAAGAGCGGTCTGCTTCATGTCGCTGCTGTAAGCTTTTTCATACACCGCTCCTTCTGATGCGGCAGCCTGTACATTGGTCATATACTGGTGCTTATAAATGTTAGAGCCCTGCACGTTGAATTTCTTCAGATAAAATGTATCCTGCCCAACTTTTACGTAGTTATTACCATAATATAAAGCTCCGCCTAAAATTGATTTTTCAGGGGAATTCCAGGGTCTTTCATAGCTGCCTGACTGAGAAGCCCACCATAAGCCTCTCTGTACGGCAGTCATGCTGCCTGATTGGTATGCTTCAATATTGAAAAAATTATAATATCCCGCATATCCGGATTCTGTTCCTGAAATGCTTTTTCCTGTTCCTGAAGAGCCCTGCTCCTGAATGATCATGGCTGCCAGAACATAGGGATTTACGCCTTGCTCTTTACCAGATTTTTGTACTTATCCATGATATAATCGGTAATATTC
>JASGGP010000051.1:0-20465 GCA_047604985.1 Lacrimispora sp. | reverse complement strand
GCCGCCAGGGCGCTATGCCCATAAAATTCATTCCCCGCAACGCCTTGAAAAAGGCTAACCGGGAGCTGGTGGAAGGGGTGCTACCCTATGAAACGGGAAAAATGGAGCACTTTTCCATGTCCTATCTTTCCGGTTTTATGGCGGAGCGCAGGGATATGAAGGAAGAGGACTTTACCGATGAGGTGAAGTCTGAGGTGAGGAAATTTGCCGAGGATTCCTTAAAGAACAGCATTACATCCTACGATTCTGTGAGAGTCCAGAACAGCCAGATCCTTTTAAAGGATGAAACCTGGGAGTATGCCCTTCTTCCGGTCTGGACCTTGACCTATCACGAGGGAACAAAGGATAAAATGTATTATTTTACCATAAACGGACAGACAGGAAAGGTATGCGGCGTACTTCCTGTGGATAAACATAAACTGATGATTCTGTTTGCGGAAATATTTTTCCCGGTGTTTATTGCCATGCTGATTGTGGGGTATCTGATATGATGAAGAGAAAACAGACAGTCTTTCTGGCAGTTCTTTTTCTGATCCTGGCCGTCTTAGGCGGGACCATGACCTCCTGGGCCAAAAGCCAGGGCCAGGAGAAAGGGTCCGGAGAAAAGCGGGTATTTGACGAAGCAGGGCTGTTTGCCGGGGAAGAGGCCGGAGAATTAGAGACAGAGATCAAGTCCATGAGGGAAGACATGAACATGGATGTGGTAATCGTGACCACAGATGATGCAGAGGGAAAGACAGCGGCGGAATATGCCGAGAAATTTTACATTGACGGTGAATTTGGAACAGGAAAGGATTACAGCGGAGTCCTGTTTCTGATTGATATGGATAACCGGGAGATTTACATCCTGCCGGTGGGAACAATGAACCGCTATCTGACGGATGAGCGGTGGAACGCTATTTTAGACGATGCCTACAATGAGATCAGCCAACAAGAGTACAGGGCCTGCGCCCAAAGCTTTTTAAATGGAGTTACCCAATATTACAAGGCAGGAATTCCGGGCGGCCAGTTTAACTATGATGAGGAGACCGGAAAAGTGAGCGTTTACCGCAGCATCCGGTGGTACGAGGCGGCCTTGGCCCTGCTCATAGGAGGGGCTGTGGCAGCAGCTGCCTGCGGCGGAGTGACAGCCCAGTATTCCATGAAAGGCACCAGAATGCTGGCAAAGAACACCCTTATGGCCTACCGGGGCATCAGCCGGTTCCAGTACTCCAACCAGACCGATGACCTGATTAATAAGACAGTGACCCATGTGTTCATACCGCCCAGTAACAAAGGGGGCGGTGGGGGAGGCGGCGGAGGCGGTATTTCCTCAGGAGGCCAGAGCACTGACCATACCTCGTCAGGACGGACCATGGGCGGGGGAGGCCGGAAGTTTTAGAGCCATCCGTCCTGTTCATTACAGGAGAGAAACCGGCACTGGCCGGTCCAGAGTCAGGGAATCTTCCGTAACCTTACAGTCGTAAGCCAGAATATGAACCCCTGCCTCAGCGGCAGCTTTTAACGCATCCCCGAACTGGGGGTGCGTTTTTCTGTTGGGCGCAAAGGACGTCATCTCTTTCATCTGGATGACGAAGAGAATATAGGCCTCAAATCCTTCCCGTCGGGCGTTCACCAGCTCCATGATATGCTTTACCCCCCGCTCCGTGGGGGCGTCGGGAAACATGGCCAGGCCGTCCTCTTCTAGGGTGACCCCTTTCACCTCCATGAATGCTGGGATTTCATGGCAGCTTTCCGGCATGACGGCCCGAAAAGCCAGATCAAACCGGGACTGGTCATAAGTCACCTCCCGCCGGATATCCTTGATAGTCACCCCTGATAAAATCTCCCCGTTTTCTGTCTGATGAAAGGGCAGAGGGGGATTCTGGCTGACGGACTGCAGCCATTCCCAGGCCACCTGGTTGGGGGCCTGGGAATCCATATTGATGAGAAGAGGACCGTTTTCCCTCTCTTTCCATACGCCGATCAGGGAATAGGCGGTTTTTCTTCCAAGGGCGGCGGCCTCGGGATGGAACTGCACCAGCACCGTGACTCCTGGGATGAGAAGCTCCCGGCACCGCCCCGTATTCTTTACATGGCAGACCACGGTTTCTTCCGCCCATCCCTCTCCGGCGATCCGCACATGGGCGATAAAGCGGTTAGGACGGCTTAAAAAGGTGCCTCTTAATATATGTTCGTATTTCATGAAACAGAGTTCTCCTTTCCTTGGAAAAACATTTCCAAAGCAATGGAAATATCTTATCATATTCCGGAGAAAAATGTAAGTCCTGCATGTCCTTGGAGTAAATACATTTGTTCGCTCTATGAGAACTTTTTTGCCCTTTTTTCTTGCGCCCTTGAATAAAGTATGCTACAATGCTGGCAAGGTTTTTTTTAACAATATGAAAGTGCAGGAAAGGAATCAGATACCATGGAAATATCCTATCAAAGTACAAGAGGCGGCAGGGAAAAGGTAACGGCTTCCCAGGCTATTTTAAAGGGGCTTGCAGAGGACGGCGGCCTGTTCATGCCAGAATTTATCCCGAGGCTTGACAAGACCATGAAAGAGCTGTCGGAAATGACATATCAGGAAACAGCCTATGAAGTCATGAAGCTGTTTCTTACGGATTACACGGAAGAGGAACTGAAAAGCTGCATTAACAGAGCTTATGACGCCAAGTTTGACACTGAGGAGATCGCTCCCCTGTCAAAGGCCGGCGGTTCCTATTACTTAGAGCTGTACCACGGAAGCACCATTGCATTTAAGGATATGGCCCTTTCCATCCTTCCCCACTTAATGACCACTGCTGCCAAAAAGAACCAGGTGAAGAATAAGATCGTGATCTTAACTGCCACCTCCGGAGATACGGGAAAAGCGGCCATGGCAGGATTTGCCGATGTGAAAGGAACGGAGATCATCGTCTTTTATCCAAAGGACGGGGTGAGCCCTGTTCAGGAGCTTCAGATGGTGACCCAGAAAGGGGAGAATACCCATGTGGCTGCCATTCACGGAAACTTTGACGATGCCCAGACAGGGGTCAAGAAGATTTTCGGCGATAAGGAATTCGCCCGGCAGCTTGATGAAAAAGGCTTTCAGCTATCCTCCGCCAACTCCATTAACATCGGACGGCTGGTTCCTCAGGTGGTGTATTATGTATACGCCTATGGAGAGCTCCTTGCAAATGAAGAGATCGCCGACGGAGAGGTCATCAATGTGACTGTGCCTACGGGCAATTTCGGCAACATCCTGGCCGCTTACTTGGCAAAGCAGATGGGAGTTCCCATCGGCAAGCTCATCTGCGCCTCCAATGAGAACAAGGTGCTTTACGATTTCTTCCGCACGGGAACCTATGACAGGAACCGGGATTTTATCCTCACCACCTCCCCGTCCATGGACATCCTCATTTCCAGCAACTTGGAGCGTCTGATCTATTTAAGCACCGGATGCGACGGTGAGGCCAACGGGGCACTCATGAAAGAATTAAACGAAACAGGCTGTTATACCGTGACTGCTGAGATGAAAAAGTTTATGGAAGATTTTTATGGCGGATTTGCATCAGAGAAAGAAAATAAAGCCGCCATCCGGAAGATTTTTGAGGACACGGGCTATTTGATTGACACCCACACCGGCGTTGCGGCGGCTGTGTACGGACAGTACCAGGCGGAAACAGGGGATTTGGCGAAGAACGTTATCGCCTCGACGGCAAGCCCCTATAAATTCTCCAGAAGCGTGATGGAAGCCATTGAGGGAGAGCAGAAGACAGAGGACGAATTCCAGGTAATTGATCATCTGGCAGAGGTATCCGGCGTGGCGGTTCCCCAGGCAGTAGAAGAAATCCGCACCGCTGACCTCCGGCACAATACGGAATGCGATGCGGATAAGATGAAAGAAGCGGTAGTGGCTTTCTTAAGCTAAGTATTCTAATAAAGACTCCGGTTGGCGTAACGGATCCATTTTCCGCTTAAGACTCTGGTGCTGAAAAAGATGGCCCGCACCAGCCAGTCTACGGTCATGGCAATCCAGATGCCCATAAGGCCAAGGCCGAAATTCAGGCTGAATATGTAGGCAAGGACAATGCGGCAGATCCACATGGAGCAGATGGAGACTGTCATGGGGAAGCGGACGTCGTTGGCGGCCCGCAGTCCGTTGGTCAGGCAAAAGGCCAGGGGATGAATGAGCATGCAGCAGATGCTGTGGTAAAGCATCAGCTTAACCGCCAGGGCGCTGGTCTCTTTCGACAGCTGGAACAGGCCGCAGATAGGGTTTAAAAGCGGGATGATGGTGAGGTTTAAGACCAGCAGCCAGATATATGCCGTTTTTAAAAGCTTTCCCATGTATTTGCGTGCCTGACCCACATCCCTTGCGCCCACGCACTGTCCAACCACAGTCACCATGGCAATGCCGATGGCATTGGCCGGAATGACTTCCAGGTTGCAGATGGTGCCGGCCACCGCGTTGGCAGTGATTGCTACGGTTCCGAAGCTGGCCGTTAAGCTGGACAAAAGAAGCTTCCCTAACTGAAAGATGCTGTTTTCCAGACCGTTTGGCACACCGATGTAGAGGATCTGGCGCAGCATCTTTTTGTCCACTTTCAGGGTAAATTCCACCGGAAGCTGGTTCTGTCTGCGCAAAAGGAATAAAATGATGGCAGCCGATAAAAATCTGGAGACCAGGGTGGAGATTCCGGCCCCTGCAACACCCATGCGGAAAACATAGATCAGCAAGGCGTTTAAGGCAATATGAAAGAGGTTGGCAAACAGAGAGATCAACATGGACACTCTGGAATTTCCCACCGCCCGGAAAAGGGCTGCCGCACTGTTGTAAAAGGCCAGGAAAGGATAGGAAACGGCCGACAGATAGAAAAATGTCCTGGCATTGCTCATGACATCTTCTTCAATAGCCCCGTATATAAGCCTTAAAAGGGATTGGTTAAACAGAAGCATGACAGTCATCAGAATGATGGAAAGCCCTCCCACGGCCAGAAAGAGCTGGCCCGCTGCCCTGGCCACATTTTTTTCATCTTTTCTTCCCAGATACTGGGCGCTTACCACAGAACCGCCGGCTGCCATGGCCCCAAAAAGGCCGATTAAAAGAATGCTGATGGTATCCACGATGGATATGCCCGATACGGCTGCCTCCCCACAGGAAGCCACCATAATGGTATCGGCCATTCCCATGGTAACGGCCAGAAACTGTTCGATGACCAGCGGAAAAATCAGCCGGCGCAGTTGCCTGTTTGAAAAAATAGGTACTTCCTGCATAAATATTCTCCGTTCTTTTCCTGTATTTTAAATGATGTATCCATTATAGAGCATAATGGCTGTGAAAGCAAAATGTAACTTTGTTATAAAATAAACAATATGGAAAAATTATTCTTTTCAAATAATGTAAAATAGTATATAATAAAAAAATGGTAGATTAAAAAACAATATGGAGGTTTGTGATATGTTAGTTTCAGCAAAAGAAATGCTTGAAAAAGCAAGAGACGGAAAGTACGCAGTTGGACAGTTCAACATCAACAACCTTGAGTGGACGAAAGCTGTTTTACAGACGGCACAAGAGCTGAACTCCCCGGTTATTCTGGGTGTTTCCGAAGGCGCTGGCAAATACATGACAGGCTATAAGACCGTATCCGCTATGGTTGAGGCCATGATCGATGAATTAAAAATCACCGTTCCTGTAGCACTTCATCTGGATCACGGCTCCTACGACGGCTGCTATAAATGTATTGAGGCCGGATTCTCCTCCATCATGTTCGACGGTTCCCATTACCCAATCGCTGAAAATGTGGAAAAGACAACAGAGCTGGTTAAGGTCTGCGGAGAAAAAGGAATTTCCTTAGAGGCAGAGGTAGGCTCCATCGGCGGCGAGGAAGACGGCGTTGTAGGTATGGGCGAATGCGCTGATCCCGACGAGTGCAAGCAGGTGGCTGATTTAGGCGTTACCATGCTGGCAGCAGGAATCGGCAACATCCACGGAAAATATCCGGCAAACTGGGCCGGCTTAAGCTTTGAGACTCTGGCTGCAATTAAGGAAAAAACAGGGGACATGCCTCTGGTGCTTCACGGCGGTACAGGCATCCCGGCTGACCAGATCCAGAAGGCCATCAGCCTTGGCGTTGCAAAGATCAATGTAAATACGGAGTGCCAGCTTTCCTTTGCAGAAGCTACCCGCAAATACATTGAGGCAGGCAAGGATTTAGAGGGCAAGGGATTTGATCCCCGTAAGCTTCTTGCTCCTGGTACGGATGCAATTAAAGCCACTGTTAAGGAGAAGATGGAGCTGTTCGGTTCCGTTGGAAAGGCTTAAAGAAATAAGATTTTAAAAAAAGTACTTGATTTTTTTGCGAAAATGGTTTATTTTAATTAGGAACGATGGCGTTCTCCTTAACGGGAGGGCGCCATTTCTGATTTATGCGCATATCAGATATTGAGGAGATTGACAGGCAATTTGACCCGGTGACATGAAGCAGGGATTCATAGGAGAGGATGGAAAATTTATGAGCGAGATTATGAACGTGGCCGAACTGTTCGGTAAAAACGTATTTAATGAAACCGTGATGAGAGAGCGTTTGCCAAAGTCTGTCTTTAAGAAGTTAAAGAAGAACAATTGAGGATGGAACAGAGCTGGACCCTTCCATCGCTGACGTGGTTGCACATGCGATGAAGGACTGGGCCATTGAGAGAGGGGCTACCCACTATACCCACTGGTTTCAGCCGCTGACCGGCATTACTGCCGAAAAGCACGATTCCTTTATTTCAGCACCTACATCCGAAGGCAAGGTGATCATTGAATTTTCCGGCAAGGAGCTGGTAAAGGGCGAGCCGGATGCCTCCTCTTTCCCGTCAGGAGGCTTGAGAGCCACCTTTGAGGCCAGAGGCTATACTGCCTGGGACTGCACTTCCCCGGCATTTTTAAGAGAAGACGCCATCGGTGTGACCCTTTGCATTCCTACTGCTTTCTGTTCCTATACAGGAGAAGCCCTTGACAAAAAGACTCCTCTCTTAAGGTCTATGGAAGCTGTTGACGAGCAGGCCTTAAGGATCTTAAAATTATTCGGAAACGCAACCGCAAAGAGAGTCATCCCATCTGTGGGTCCGGAGCAGGAATATTTCCTGGTGGATCATGAAAAATATTTACAGAGAAAAGACTTAATCTACGCCGGACGGACCTTATTCGGAGCAATGCCTCCCAAGGGACAGGAAATGGAAGACCATTATTTCGGTTCCATCCGCGAGAGAATTGCAGCTTACATGAAAGAAGTAAACGAGGAGCTCTGGAAGCTGGGCGTTCCTGCCAAGACCCAGCATAACGAGGTGGCTCCCGCACAGCACGAGCTGGCTCCCATCTACGAGCAGGCCAACGTGGCAGTGGATCATAACCCGCTTGTCATGGAAACCTTAAAGAAAGTGGCAGGCCGTCACGGTCTTAACTGTCTGCTTCATGAGAAGCCCTTTGCAGGCGTAAACGGTTCCGGCAAGCACAATAACTGGTCCCTGACTGCAGACGACGGAAGCAACTTATTAAATCCGGGAGAAACTCCTCATGAGAACATTCAGTTCCTGCTGGTTCTCTCCTGTATCTTAAAAGCCGTTGACAAGCATGCAGACTTACTTCGTGAGTCCGCAGCCGATGTGGGAAATGACCACAGGCTGGGTGCAAATGAAGCGCCTCCTGCCATTATCTCCGTATTTATCGGCGAGCAGTTAGAGGACGTGGTAGACCAGCTTTGCAGCACCGGAGAAGCCACAAGCTCAAAGCCCGGTGGTACCTTAAAGACCGGTGTCAGGACGCTTCCAGACTTATTCAAGGATGCAACGGACAGAAACAGGACCTCACCCTTTGCTTTCACAGGCAATAAGTTTGAGTTCCGCATGGTAGGTTCTTCAGATTCCATTTCTTCACCCAACGTTGTTCTCAATACCATTACCGCAGAGGCTTTTAAGGAAGCGGCTGATATTTTAGAGAAAGCGGAAGATTTCGATACTGCAGTTCATGACATGATCAAGGAGCAGCTGACCGCTCACAGAAGAGTAATTTTCAACGGAAACGGCTATTCCGATGCATGGGTGGAAGAGGCAGAGAGAAGAGGGCTTCCGAACATCAAGTCCATGGTAGATGCCATTCCGGCCCTGATCACAGAAGCTTCCATCAAGATGTTTGAGGAATTTAAGGTATTCACAAAGGCAGAACTGGAATCCCGTGTGGAAATTGAGTACGAGACTTACAGCAAGGCCATCAATATTGAAGCAAGAGCAATGATTGACATGGCAGGAAAGCAGCTCATCCCGGCTGTGGTGAAATATACCACCCTGCTTGCTGATTCCCTGGGAAAAGTCAAGTCAGCATGCCCGGCCGCTGATACCAGCGTACAGGAAGAGCTTCTCACAGAGGTCAGCGCACATCTTTCCGATATGAAAGTGGCATTATCCTCTCTGACAGAAGTCACTGAAAAATGTGCCGCCATCAGCGAAAATAAAGAGCAGGCCGCCTCTTACCGCGACGTGGTGGTGCCCGCTATGAATGCGCTCCGCGCCCCTGCCGACAAGCTGGAAATGATTGTAGACAAGGAACTGTGGCCAATGCCTAGCTACGGGGATTTAATATTTGAAGTTTAATGTGTTGTTTGTAAGAAAGAGCCCGGAAAATTGGATTTTCCGGGCTCTTTCTTTTTGCTGCCGGGGGGCTCCGGCAAAAATCCGGTAAAGTTCCCTTCAGCCGGTAGCCATTTTTTCGTAAATCTGCTAAAATAAAAGAAACACATTAAAATAAAAAGTATAAAAGCAGCAAAGAAAAAATAAGGAAGGCAGAAAGCAGAAAACTATGGATACCATGTCATACGTAATATCATTTTTAGAAAAAATCGTAAACATCCCAAGCCCCAGCGGCTACACCCGGAAGGTTTTGAAAGAAGTGGAAGAGGAGGCCTCAAGGCTTGGCTATGACTCATTCTATAACCGGAAAGGCGGCCTTATCATCCAGGTTCCCGGAAAGAAAAAGGAAGTTCTGGGCTTATCCGCCCACGTGGATACCTTAGGGGCCATGGTCCGCTCCATCACCCCCAGGGGAATGCTCACCCTGGTTCCTGTGGGCGGCTTTATGATGGAGACGGTAGAAGGCATGTACTGCAAAATACATACCAGGACCGGAAAGACCTATACAGGGACCATTCTGACCAAGGAGCCGTCGGTCCACACCTATGACGATGCCAGGACCCTGGAACGGAAAGCCAAAAACATGGAAGTCCGCTTAGATGAGGTGGTGGACAGCGCCGATGACGTGAGAAAGCTTGAAATCTCCTCCGGCGATTACATCAGCTTTGACCCTATGTTCGTCCATACGGAAAGCGGATTTATTAAATCCCGCCATTTAGATGACAAGGCTTCTGTGGCCGTGCTTATGGGCGTGCTGAGAGATATTTCCCAGTCCGGAGAAATGCCGGAGAAAACCCTTAAGATCGTCATCAGCAATTATGAAGAGGTGGGCTTTGGAGCCAGCTGGGTTCCGGAAGATATTGAAGAATTTATTGCTGTTGATATGGGAGCCTTGGGAGATGATTTAACGGGAGATGAAAGAAAGGTGTCCATCTGCGCCCTGGATTCCTCGGGCCCTTATGATTATGAGATGACCAACCGCCTCATTGCCATTGCAAAGGAGAAGAATATGGATTATGCGGTGGATGTGTTCCCTCATTACGGCTCTGATGTGGGAGCCGCCATCAAGGGCGGACACAACATCCGGGGAGCCCTCATCGGACAGGGGGTACATGCGTCCCATGGAACGGAACGGACTCATGTGAAAGGTCTGGAACAGACCTTAAAGCTCATTGAAGGATATATTAAACTGAAATAATACAAAAAACAGGGGCACCGCGCTTTATCTCGCAGTGCCCCTGCCTTTTTAGCCTTCAATAGAGATATAATTATTCTGCGGAACCTCTTTTGCCTCCGCCTTTGGGATCGCCAGCTTTAAGATACCATTTTCAAATTTTCCATGGATATCCTCTTCCTTTACGCCTTCTCCCACATAGAAGCTGCGGCTCATGCTGCCCGCATACCGTTCCCGGCGGATGTAGCGGCCCTCCTTGTCTTTTTCCTCTTTATCAAGTCCCTTTGCTGCGGAAATGACCAGGTAACCGTCAGAGAGCTGAGCGCTTATTTCCTCTTTCTTAAATCCAGGAAGGTCTATGTCCACTTCGTAGCCGTTTTCTGTTTCCCGGACATCGGTCTTCATCAGGTTCTTTCCATGCTTTCCATAGAGAGGATTTCTCTCGCCGAAAAACGAACGGTCAAAGGGGAAATCTTTCCAGTCCTCAAATAAGTTTTCTCCAAAAATACTAGGCAACATCATAAGTCATATCTCCTTTCCTCTTACTTGAATCTGTTTTATTTGTTCTATATGTAATATAACACTAGATATTTTAAAAGTCAAGAAAGAGCCGGAGATTTTATAAAAAATTTATACTTTTTCCCGGAATACAAAATTTCTTATTGCCCAGGCAACGCCATCCTCTGCATTGGATTTTGTGCGGTATTTTGCGGCGTCGAGAATACAGGACATGGAGTTTTCCATGGCTACTGTCCAGCCGAATTCAGGGGTAAACATGGATAAATCATTGTCGCTGTCCCCTAAGACCATTACATTGTCAAGAGAGATGCCCTTTCGCTCTGCGTAGGCTTTCAGGGCATGGCCTTTCTGTGCGCCATCGTTGGTCAGCTCGATATTGGTGGGAAAGGAGGAAGCGGCGGCAAGATCCGGGCAGACGGAAAATGCCTCTTTCAGCGCGGTTACCTTCTCAACAGGAAGTCCGTTGCCGCATATTTTAAAGACGGTTTCCTCTTGAGGAAGCTCTCTCAAGGAACTGACAAAGGTGGTGCCCTCTATCCGTTTCTCCACGGCGGCCTCCAGTTCCCTGGAATTAACGGAAGAACCCACCTTGCTTTTTAAAAAGGAGTATATTTCTTTCATTTTCTCCATTTTCGGAGCGGTGGAATACCGCCTGCTGGAAGTCAGGATATCCATGTGGACATGATGCTCTGTCAGGATTTTTTCAATATCAATAAGATTGTGGGCGGTGAGGGGGATTTCCGTCTGTATTTCCCCTAAATGGTCATAGACGACAGCTCCGCTCAGACAGATATAGCTGCAGCGGATTCCGTAACCGTCCATAATATCTTTTGCATCCAGGTAATCCCTTCCGCTGCAGATTAAAAATTCTATGTCTTCATCGGCCAGACGGCGGATGGCGTCGACGCTGGCCGGTGTAAGGTTTCCCTGGGGGTCTAAAAGGGTGCCGTCCATATCGGAAGCAATCAGTTTAATGCTCATGGTAAATAATCTCCTTCGTATATAATAAAGTTTTCTTATTATTAAGCTTATCCCACTTTACGCGATTCGTCAATAAAATGGACGGCCCTCTTCCCGGTCAGGCCAATAATTTCTTTCAAAATAATGAATATTGTGGAATGTTCTGTCGTTTATATGGTATAATCATAGCCAGACTATGAAATGACCTTGAGGAATGAATATGAAACCACACACGTTTGCAATCTGCGCATATAAGGATTCGCCTTATCTGGAACCGTGCATCCGCTCCCTTAGGGGACAGAGCGTAAAATCAGAAATCATCCTGTGTACATCCACGCCCAGCGCCTATATTGAAAGGCTGGCGGGCAGGTACGGGATTCCCCTCTTTGTGAGACAGGGAGAGAGCAACATACAGGATGACTGGAATTTCGCTTATGAAAAGGCTGATGCCCGTTTTGTTACCATCGCCCATCAGGATGATATGTACCAGAAGGATTACGTAAAAAAGCTTTTGAAGAGCTATGAAAAATACCCGGACATGACGCTGTTTGCCGGAGGCTACACGGTGATCCGGGGGGACAAGCCTGCTGTCTTTGAAAAAGTGGAGTTTATAAAACGCTTTCTGAGGCTCCCTCTCCGTTTCCGACGCCTCAGCCATTTATCCTGGGTGAAAAAAAGCGTCCTGATGCTGGGAAATTCCATCTGCTGTCCCACCTGTGCCTATAATAAGGAGCGGTTAGGGGATGAGATTTTTACTTCTCCCTATAAGTTTGCCCTGGATTGGGATACGCTTTTTAAGCTGGCCAGGATGCCTGGACGTTTTATCTGCGAGGAAAAGCCGGTTCTCTTTTACCGGGTCCATGGGGAGGCCACCACAAAGGCCTGCATTGCGGATAACAGCAGGGCCAGGGAGGAAGCCCTTATGTTTTCAAAAATGTGGCCGGAACCAATGGTAAAGGTCCTGATGGCTTTTTACCGGAAGGCCTATAAAGAGTACGATTGATAAAGAATGAACTATACTAATAGAAGGTTTGGAGGAAGAAGAAATGAAGGTTGTATTATTAGCAGGGGGACTTGGCACCAGAATCAGCGAACAGAGTCATTTAAAACCAAAGCCTATGATTGAAATCGGAGAGAAGCCAATTTTATGGCATATTATGAAATACTATTCCCATTTCGGCTTCCATGACTTTGTTATCTGCCTCGGATATAAGCAGTATGTGGTAAAGGAATTCTTTGCGGATTACTTCCTTCATACCTCAGACGTGACCTTTGACCTTGCCAATAATCAGATGGAGGTTCACAACAATTATTCAGAGCCGTGGAAGGTGACCCTGGTGGATACAGGCTTAAATACCATGACCGGCGGCCGGATCAAGCGGGTCCAGCCCTATATCGGTGATGAACCCTTTATGCTGACCTATGGGGACGGGGTCTGTGACGTGGACTTAAACTCTCTGTTGGAATTTCATCAGAGCCACGGAAAAATTGCTACCATGACGACAGTGAATATCGCCCAGCTAAAGGGCGTTCTGGAGATTGACAACGATGATGTGGTGCGTTCCTTCCGGGAAAAGGATGAAACCGATGCCGGCCTGATAAACGGCGGCTTCATGGTCATGAACCCGGAAATCTTTTCCTATTTAAAGGATGATAAAACAGTATTGGAAAAGGAACCCCTTCAAACGCTGGCGGCTGAAGGACAGCTTATGAGATTCCATCATAACGGCTTCTGGCAATGTATGGATACCCAAAGGGAGATGAAGAAGCTGGAAGACTTATGGCAGTCCGGCAGCGCCCCCTGGAAGATATGGGAGAAATGACAGGATGAATTGGACGAGCGCAAGATGGAAAGAATTTTGTGATTTTTATAAAGGAAAACGTATCCTGGTCACAGGCCATACGGGCTTTAAAGGTTCCTGGCTGACCCGGATGCTGGTAAATGCGGGGGCAGAGGTGACCGGCTATTCTTTAAAGCCGCCTACAGATCCCAGCCTTTTTGAGGCCGCCGGAATCCGGGATACCATGGATTGTGCAGAGGGAGATATCCGGGATCTGGAGCATTTAAGAGAAGTGTTTTTACGGGTGCAGCCGGAAATCGTGTTTCACTTGGCAGCCCAGCCCATTGTCCGGGACTCCTATAAGGACCCGGTTTATACCTATGAGACAAATGTTATGGGTACGGTTCATATTTTAGAATGTGTGCGCCTGACCCCATCCGTCAAGTCCTTTTTAAATGTCACTACGGATAAGGTGTACGAGAATAAGGAATGGGAGTACGGCTACCGGGAAAACGATCCCCTGGATGGCTATGATCCCTATTCCAACAGCAAGTCCTGCTCCGAGCTGGTGACCCACAGCTATGCCAAGTCTTTCTTTGGAGACGGACGGACAGCCATTTCGACTTCCCGGGCGGGAAATGTCATCGGAGGAGGGGATTTTGCCAATGACCGGATCATCCCGGACTGCATCCGGGCGGCGTCGGCAGGCAGGGACATTATTGTGAGAAATCCTTATTCCACAAGGCCTTACCAGCATGTGCTGGAGCCTTTGGCTATCTATATGACCATTGCCATGAAGCAGTATGAAACAGAAGCTTCCAGGGATACTATAATGTAGGACCGGATGACAAAGATTGTGTGACCACAGGTGCGCTGGCGGATCTATTCTGCTCGGCCTGGGGACAGGGCGCCAAATCATCGACCGGTTTGAGGGAGGCCCTCATGAAGCGAACTTTTTAAAGCTGGACTGTTCCAGGATCAAAAAGGTCTTTGGCTGGATGCCCAGATACGGGGTAAAGGAAGCGGTGGAAAAAACCGTGGAATGGACCAGGGCCTATTTGGACGGAGAGGATGTGCTGGAGGTAATGGACCGGCAGATTCAGGAATTCTTTAATTGAGTTTCGGTTATACCTGAATGTCCAAAGAGCATGGACAGTAAAGATGAAACACCCTGCGGGTATACCTGAATGTCCAAACAGCATGGACGGTAAAGATGAAAGGAAAAAGAAAATGTTTGAGCACAAGACGGAAAATGAAGCGCGTCAGGAAATTCTGGCGCTTGTAAAAGAATATTGCAGCACCTACCACAAACGAAAAAGCCATTTGAAGAGGGGGACCGCATTCCCTACGCTTCTCGGGTATATGACGACCAGGAAATGGTCAATCTGGTGGACAGCTCCTTTGAGTTCTGGCTTACTTCGGGGCATGTCCGATGAGTTTGAAAAAAAGCTGGCGAAATATTTAAAAATAAGGTTCTGCTCTCTGGTAAACTCCGGTTCTTCCGCAAACCTGCTGGCCTTTATGGCCCTGACCTCTCCTTTGCTGGGAGAACGCCAGATTAAAAGGGGAGATGAAGTCATTACGGTGGCGGCAGGCTTTCCCACTACCGTAACCCCTATGATCCAATACGGGGCTGTTCCTGTGTTTGTGGACGTGACCATTCCCCAATATAATATCAATACGGACATGCTGGAAGCAGCTCTGTCGGAAAAGACAAAGGCGGTCATGATCGCCCACACTTTAGGAAATCCCTTTGACCTTGCTGCGGCCAAATCATTCTGTGACAGACATGGCTTATGGCTGGTGGAAGATAACTGCGATGCTCTGGGAAGCAGATATGAGATCAATGGAGAGGAACGATTTACCGGAACCATCGGGGATATCGGCACCTCCAGCTTTTATCCGCCTCACCACATGACTATGGGAGAAGGGGGAGCGGTTTATACCGATAATCCGCTGTTAAATAAGATCATCCGGTCATTTAGGGACTGGGGCAGGGACTGTGTCTGCCCTTCCGGGCGGGATAACTTATGCGGTCACCGTTTTGACCGCCAGTACGGTGAACTGCCTTTGGGCTATGACCATAAATACGTGTATTCCCACTTCGGCTACAATTTAAAGGCTACGGACATGCAGGCGGCTATCGGCTGCGCCCAGCTGGAAAAGTTCCCTTCCTTTGTGGAACGCAGGCGTCATAATTTTGACCGCCTTTACAAGGGTCTGGAGGAAGCTTCCGGCAAGCTCATTCTGCCGGAGGCCTGTCCGGGTTCCAGGCCAAGCTGGTTTGGATTTTTGATTACCTGCAAAGAAGGCGTAAGCCGGAATCAGGTGGTGCAGTATGTGGAATCCAAGGGTATACAGACGAGAATGCTCTTTGCAGGAAATTTAACCAAGCATCCCTGCTTTGACCAGATGAGAGAGTCCGGGGAAGGCTTCCGGATTGCAGGAGAGCTGACCAATACAGACCGGATCATGGAGGACACTTTCTGGGTTGGCGTTTATCCGGGAATGACTGATGAAATGATTGATTATATGGCAGAGACCATAAAGGAAGCTGTTCGTTTGTAGAGGGCAGGAAAGAGGAAATATGGAAGGATACGATTTAACAGAAGTACATCAGGCGAATCTGGCAATTTTGAAGGAAATCGACCGGATATGCCGGAAATATAAAATCAAATATCTTCTGGATGCAGGGACCCTTTTAGGAGCTGTAAGGCATAAGGGCTTTATTCCCTGGGATGACGACGCGGATATAGCATTCACCCGCTCCAATTATGATGCTTTCTTAAAAGTCGTCCGCCGGGAGCTTCCCCAGGAAATGGAACTTCTTGAACCAGAGGATTTAAGGGGCGGAAAGGTATTTTATGATTTCACCGCCAGAATCATTTATAAAAACAGCAGTACCCATGAGGACTCGGAGGAAATGAGGTTCTATGAGGGGAAGCTGAACCATCTTTGGGTGGATTTATTCACCATTGATGAGCTTCCCGAAAATAAAATATCTTCCACCTTTACCCTGCTTCTTCATACGGTAATCTATGGTTTTGCCATGGGGCACCGCTATAAGCTGGATTTTAAAAAGTACAGCCTGATAAATAAAATCTGTGTGGCTGCCCTGGCGCTGTTTGGAAAGCTGATTCCCATGAAAACCCTGAGGAAGCTGCAGAAAATGGCGGCAGTCAAGGACCGGAAAGGGAAGAGCAGTCTCCGTTACTACAGCAACTATCAGCCGGACTATCTCTACGTGACCTTGAAAAAGGAATGGTGCGAAGAAACCGTAGATTTGGAATTCGAGGATACAAAACTCATGGCTCCCAAGGGCTGGCACGAGGTGCTTACCTGGATCTATGGGGATTATAAAAAGCTTCCCCCAAAAGAAAAACAGATTCCCACCCATTCCACTACGGAAATTAAGGTTTACCATTAAGTGAGTTATAAAAAATTAAGAGGGTGCTGCAAAAACAGTTGATTTCTGGCTGTTGGGTGGCATCCTTGCTCTATATAAAATCAGGGTTGATGGCAAAGTTCCTGCCGTTCAATCCTGATTTTTTGTGTACTCTGATAAACCCCTTTTAATTCATTGGTTTTAGACTGTTTTATTTTCACAGCGGATATTTCCTTGCAATTTGTAAGAAAGTTACAGTATAATGGCTCAAAGACCACATTAAGAAAACAGTACACCGTTGTATTTGGGGGAGGGGGATTTGTATGTATCAGGTTGTTATTGTAGATGACGAGAAGGAAATAAGTTCCGGGTTTGCTCAGTATTTCCCGTGGAATACCCTTGGTTATTCCGTAGTGAAAAGCTTTTCCGGTGCTCAGGAAGCCCTTGATTATATCGTGTGCAATCCTGTGGACGTGGTGGTGAGCGATGTCATGATGCCGGGCATGAGCGGCGTGGAGCTGGCGCAGAAAATCTATGAAGCAGGTATGCCCGTAAGCCGTCCATTGTACTGTTTACCGCCTATGAAAAATTTGAATATGCCCGCCAGGCCATTCGCTATGGCTGTATGGATTATCTTTAAAGAGCATGGAATATGAAGAACTGATGGATGCGTTTCATAAGCTGAAAAACGTCTGGATGAATCATTGGCGGAACAGAAAGAAAGCAGCGCCGGTGAGGAAGAGACGGATTGTATCATTCTCGCCATGCGTCAGTATGTGGATAAGGATCCGGCGGCGGCTACCCTGGCGGGAGCGGCTCAGGCGGCATACTTAAGCGCCTCCTATGCAAGCCGTTATTTTAAACAGCGTATAGGTATGGGATTTTCCGAATATGTGCTGGAGCAGAAGATGCGCCTGGCCGCAGAGCTTTTGGCACAGCCACAGCACAGGATTTATGAGGTCAGCGAACAGATGGGATACATGAATCCTGTCAATTTTGCCAGGGCGTTCCGCCGCCATTATCATGTTTCGCCCCATGATTACCGTTCCCAGAAGTTGGGACGGAGTGTTCCGGGGGAGGAAAGGGATAAATGAAACGGCGATTTTTCTTAAAAAACTTTGCCATGATGACGATTCCGACTTTGCTTGCTGTGCTGTTAATCGGCCTTCTTTCCATGTTTCTTGTTTACGACAACGCAAAGAAAGCGGTGAATTCTGCTAATGAGCGTGCATTATCCACTTTAAGAGAAAGCATGGAGCTGATGCTGTCCGAAGCAGATGCACAGAGTCTGAATTAAGTGTTTCCCCTCATATCATGCTCAAGCTGGAGGACCTGCTGAAAAATGGTTATGTTGGCAAGGAACAGATGGATGCGGCGTATATGTTCAAATCCTTTGTGGATTCCAGTGTGAACTGCAAGCCTTTCGTTCATTCCCTGTATATCTATCTAAACAATGAGAACGGCTACTTCTTTGCCTCAACAGTAGGACTGGCGAACAGCCACAATCATTATGATACTGAATGGATGGAGCGGGCGGGGCAGATGCCGGTTACCCGCCGGCAATGGATTGAACCGAGAAAAATACGCCAGAATGATTCCGGGCGCTACAGCACGCCGGTAGTCAGCGTATATAAGAGGCTGTATGCCTCAGATAAAAATGCACCCATCGGCGTTCTGGTGCTGAACATTCGTGAGGATTATTTAAATTCTCTGTGCAGAGAATGTGTGGCCTATGAACAACAGAGTATCCTTTTGATGAATGAGCAGGGAGAGGTGCTGTGTCAGGGGGGCGCTGCTGTAGATACGGCGGCATCATTGCAAAAAGATGCATTTTTTCTTTCAGATACCAACCTGGCCTCCGGGATCACCTGCGTTTCCGCAATTCCCGACAGTGTTGCACGGGAACAGGCCCGTCCGGTGGCAATTCTCGTAGAGCGGATGATGCTCGCCTCCATTGCACTGGGGATCATAGCTGCCTATTTTGCCACCCGCCGCAATGCCCGGGCGGTGGGCGCCATTGTGAATCTGGTGGACAGTGCCGAGCACGGCGAGCCCCTGCCGGATGTAAAACCGGATTCCGACATTTATGGATATATCACCCAAAGTATTGTAAAAGGTTTTTTGGAGCGCAATGCGCTGGACAAGCAGCTTGCGGAAAAGAGGTACCGCCTGGAAGCAATGTATTTCTCATTCCTGCAATCACAGCTAAATCCCCATTTTTTATTCAACACTCTGAAGAATATCTTTTGGAAGACGGTAAAGCTTACGGGAGGAGCTAACGATGCCAGCCATATGATTGACCTGCTGACCAGCGTACTGTATTATACCCTGGTCAACCGTGAACGGTATGTGAAGATCGAGGAGGAATGTACCCATACGTCTAAATACATTGAGATTCAGCGGCTGCGTTTCGATAATGCCTTTTTTGTAGAATGGAATGTGGAGAAAGAGCTTACAGAATGCAAATGTATCAAGTTTCTTTTGCAGCCGATTCTGGAAAACAGTATTTCCCACGGTCTGCGCAGCAAAGCGGACGGGGTGATCCGGATTTCTATTACAAGCAGCAGCGGCGGGCGAATCTTCTTTTCCGTGTGTGACAGCGGTGCAGGCTTTACTGCCGAGCGGCTGGCTGAGATCAGGGCCCGGCTGGAAAGCGAGGAGATGCCGGAGGAGAGCATGGGCCTGTATAATTTAAATAAACGTCTCCAGCTTGCGTATGACGCAGAAGCATCTCTTACCATTGAGAGTGTACCCGGCGTAGAAACTGCTGTCAGGTTTTCCATTCCCATCAGGGAATAAGGGGAGCTCATGCCCGTGCTGAATATTTCGGCACGGGTTTTTATTTGGCAAAAAAAGATCGCTTTTCGCATTTTATGATTGGATTGCAAAAAAGAATATAAAAAATGATTGGATATAGCATTGGGAATCACTGTTAAAAATGCCGGTTTCTTTTTATAATCTAACCACAAACCAAGTGATTGTGCACATTTTTTCCTGGTGAGAACAAAGAGAGAAGGAGTAGAAGTATGAAAAAAAGAGTATTGAGTATTGTCCTTACGGCTGTAATGGGGATCAGTCTGCTTTCCGGCTGCGGCGCCTCTTCAACCGAAACACCCACCACAGGAGCATCCTCGTCTGCAGATAGTTCTGCCGCTGAGTCCGAAACGGGATCTGTGGAAGCTGCCGGAAAATTTGATCCGGCTTCTGCCGGGAATGTGACGCTGCGTTTCGCCTGGTGGGGGTCTGATGCCCGTCATGAAGCGACTCTTGCAGCAATTGACCGCTATATGGAGCTTTATCCCAATGTGACCATCGAAGGTGAATACCAGGGCTATGACGGTTACCAGCAGAAGCTGATGACGCAGTTTGCAGGCGGTACAGAGCCGGATCTGATGCAGCTGGACTATGTGTGGAATCCCGAGTGGGAAGGGCAGGAAACCATGTTTGTGGATATGGCAAACAATGATCTGGTGGATCTTTCCGGTTTTCAGAAACAGGCATTAAGTGACTACATGACGGTGAACGGGCGTGTCATCGGCCTCCCCATGAACACAAGCGGCTTTGGCACCATGATCAACAAGGACTTTTTTGACAAGCATGGCCTTGATGTGAATACTGTCTGGACATGGGAGGATATGATCGAAGCCGGAAAGAAGATTCACGAGGAAGCTCCTGACGATTACCTTTTTGCCATTGAATCCGGCACGACCACAGGGGGTATCAGCCCATTTATCCTCAGCGCTTATATCTACTCAAAGACAGGCCATTACTGGGCAACGGATGATGGCACCAAGGTACAGGCTACCGAGGAGGAACTGGCCCAGGCATTCGACATACTGCAGCAGTTATTTGCAAGCGGCACAGCCCAGCCTTTAGGCGAGGCAAGTCTTTTTACGGGGCAGATGGAGCAGAATCCAAAGTGGCTGAACGGCCAGATCGGTTTTACCGTAGACTGGACGGCAACGGTGGATAAGTATAAGAGTTCTCTTCCCGACGGAAGCTTTGCTGTCGG
>JASGGP010000050.1:0-20480 GCA_047604985.1 Lacrimispora sp. | reverse complement strand
CATCAGGGCGGCGGACTTAGAAGGGGAATTTGCCACCATGAATGGCTGGGAAGCGGAGTCTGATGCGGCCAACCTTTTAAACGGCCTTGGCATTGAGACAGACCTTCATTACAAATTGGTGAGAGAGTTAAACGGTGCGGAAAAGGTTAAGGTGCTGCTTGCCCAGGCATTATTTGGAAATCCCGATATCCTGCTTCTCGACGAGCCTACCAACCATCTGGACTTGGATGCTATTGCATGGCTTGAAGAATTCCTTATCAATTTTGAAAATACAGTAATTGTGGTATCCCATGACCGTTACTTCCTAAATAAGGTCTGCACCCATATTGCGGATATTGACTATGGAAAGATCCAGCTTTACGCAGGAAACTATGATTTCTGGTATGAATCCAGCCAGCTGATGGTTAAGCAGATGAAAGAGGCTAACCGGAAAAAGGAAGAGAAGATTAAGGAGCTGCAGGAATTTATCCAGCGTTTCTCCGCCAATGCTTCCAAATCCAAGCAGGCGACCTCCAGAAAACGCGCTCTGGAAAAGATTGAACTGGATGACATTAAGCCTTCCAGCCGGAAATACCCTTATATTGATTTCCGCCCGGCCCGTGAGATTGGAAATGAGGTTTTAACTGTTAATAATTTATCAAAGACCATTGACGGTGTAAAGATTTTAGATAATATTTCCTTTACCTTAAACCGTGAGGATAAGGTTGCCCTGGTAGGGCCAAATGAACTGGCAAAGACCATTCTGTTTAAGATTCTTTCCGGAGAGATGGAACCGGATGAAGGGGATTATAAATGGGGCCTTACTACCAGCCAGTGTTATTTCCCCAAGGACAACACGGCGGAATTTGACAACGACGATACCATCGTTGACTGGCTGACCCAGTATTCGCCGGAAAAGGAAGCTACTTATGTGCGGGGCTTCCTGGGCCGTATGCTGTTTGCCGGAGAGGACGGGGTGAAAAAGGTGCGGATTCTGTCAGGAGGCGAAAAGGTGCGCTGCATGCTTTCCAAGCTGATGATTTCCGGCGCCAATGTGCTGATACTCGACGAGCCTACGGACCATTTGGATATGGAGTCCATTACTGCTTTGAACAATGGCCTGGTGAAGTTCCAGGGAGTTCTGATTTTCTCCTCCCGTGACCACCAGATCGTGGAAACCACGGCAAACCGGATTATGGAAATCGTCAACGGACAGTTAATTGATAAGATCACCACCTATGACGAGTATCTGGCAAGCGATGAAATGGCTCGTAAGAGACAGGTATTCACCCTGACAGAGGAAGAAGTACAGGAAAACGATTAAAACAGAGGCAATAAAAACGATAAATAAAAACAATGAATTAAAGCAATAAATAAAAAGAGGAAGTCTGGTGCAAAAAAGCGCCGGGCTGCCTCTTTTTTTCTATTTATTGCGTAAGTTCCTCTCATGACGTATAATCGTCTTGAAGTATTCTGCGGAGGTACTCTGGGGGGGTGCCGCGGAAGGCTTCAGAACAAGTGTTGAAAACTAAAGCGAAAGAAGGTGAGAACGATTTATACCATTGATTATTATGCCTACATTTCCCCCATGAGGGACTGGAATCCGCAGTTTAAGGCCATTGTGGCAGTGGCAGCCCTGCTCTTGTGCATAGGGGTAAACTCTGCAGCCGTATCGGTGCTGGTGCTTCTGACCATGTCCGCCTTAACCGTACTGGCGGGTAAGGTTCCATGGAAAAGCTATCAGGCTCTTCTTAAGATCCCTTTAGCATTTCTCATTCTGGGAACAGCTGCTATTGTAGTGGGCATATCGCCGGGGCCTTATGGTCGGTTCTTCATTCCGGTGCTGGGCTATTATCTGTATCTGACAGAAAGCGGAATAGGACTGGCCCTGGGACTTATTTTAAAGGCAATAGCTGCCTTAAGCGCCATGTACATGCTGGTCCTCTCCACGCCTGCCAGCGAGGTGATCTCTGTGTTTCGAAGGCTTCATGTGCCGAAGCTGTTTCTGGAGCTTATGAACATGATCTACCGGTTCATTTTTGTTATGATGGACACCCAGTGCTATATGAAACAGGCTGCCGAATCCAGGCTGGGCTACTGCGACTTTAAGACCTCCTGCCGGTCCTTTGGCAGCACGGCAGCAAATCTGTTTGTGGTTTCCTTAAAGAAAGCGAATACCTATTATGACGCCCTGACGGCCCGCTGCTACGATGGGGAGCTTTTATTTCTGGAAGAGGAAAAGGCGGTAAAGCGCTGGCAGCTTTGGGCAGGGGCAGGCTATTTTCTGGTGCTGGTCGGTGTGTGGCTGCTGGCCTGAGATGAAATGCTCTGAGAGCATGGTTTAACGCCAAAAGGCGTCAGCCATCAAGAGGAAAGAAGGTGAGAGAAGATGAGGGAAGTTATTTTACAGGCAGAAGACCTGTGCTATTCCTACGGTCAGGGAAATCAGGCCTTAAAGGAGATCAATTTCACCGTGAGAAAGGGAGAGAAGATTGCGGTCCTCGGCTCCAACGGAGCGGGAAAATCTACCTGCTTTCTCAATTTAAACGGGGTGTTCCAGCCGGAGTCGGGAAGAATCCTTTACAGGGGACAGGAAATCGGGAAGAAGGATTTGAATGAGCTGCGGAAAAATGTAGGAATTGTTTTTCAGGACGCGGATAACCAGATCATTGCTTCGACGGTGTTTGCGGAGGTTTCCTTTGGCCCCATGAATTTAAAGCTTCCCAGGGAAGAGGTGAAGCGCCGGGTGGAGGAAGCCCTGGACTGCATGAATTTAAGACCTATGAAAGACAGGCCTCCCCACTATTTAAGCGGAGGGGAGAAGAAACGGGTCAGCATCGCCGACATCATTGCCATGGAATCTGAGATCGTTTTATTTGACGAGCCCACGGCATCCTTAGACCCGGTCAATGTGGAAATGCTGAAGGAAGTTCTGGATAAGATGACCGGAATGGGGAAAACTCTTTTGATTTCCACCCATGATGTGGATTTTGCCTACCGCTGGGCGGACCGGGCTGTGGTTTTTGCAGGGGGGCGCATCATCGGAGACGGTCCCGTGAAAGAAGTGTTTGAAAATGAAGAGGTGTTGGAACAGGCAAATTTAAAGAAGCCTATTTTGCTGGAGGTCTATCACAGCCTGGTGAAGCACCGGGTTCTGGAAGCCCTAAAAGGCGTTCCAAAGGACGCTGCGGAGCTTGAAATGCTTTTGCAGGCCCAAAGCAATTGACAGAAATACTTTTAACAGCTACAATACCAAATGTATCACGTGAAAGGTGCCTGTGAAAATTCTCCGCAGGATAATAGGGAAAAGGGTGGAAATCCCTTACGGTCCCGCCGCTGTAAGTGCGTAGCAGGGCTCCATGAATCACTGGGAAACTGGGAAGAGGAGCTGCTGTGATGATGCCGAGTCAGAAGACCTGCCTTTCATTTTGCGACGCATCGGGTTACGAGAGATGATCCGATGCCGGGAAGTCTTTTTGTTGTACAAAGATTTACCCGAAGGGCGCCTGTCTGATGAGTGGGAATCGTCGGAATGAGGTGCTTATTTTATTGGAAGGAGAATAACAATGAGTAGGAAAGAAAGAAGTATCATGAAGCTTGCAACCGCATTTGCCCTGGCCTTTGGAATCGTCCCAAGCGCCTATGCAATGCACATTATGGAGGGATATCTTCCCGTGGGGTACTGCATCGCCTGGGGAGCGGTCTGTGTACCGTTTTTGGCGGCGGGATTTTTCTCCATTAAGAAGACCCTTGGGGAAAACAGAAGGGCCGTTACCATACTTGCCATGTCCGGCGCTTTCATTTTTGTCATTTCGTCTTTAAAAATTCCGTCTGTTACGGGAAGCTGTTCCCATATGACGGGAACCGGACTTGGGGCCATCTTATTCGGGCCGTCTGCGGTCAGCATCCTGGGCATTATCGTATTGATTTTCCAGGCAGTTTTGCTGGCACACGGCGGGCTTACGACCTTGGGGGCCAATACCTTTTCCATGGCGATTGCAGGGCCTTTCGTGTCTTTTGGAATTTATAAATTATGCAAAATGCTGAAGGTGAACCGTCTGGTCAGCGTGTTCCTGGCGGCCACTCTGGGAGATTTGTTTACATACTGCGTTACCAGCATTCAGCTGGCCTTGGCCTATCCGTCCGAGATCGGCGGCGTGGGCGCATCTGCTGTTAAATTTTTAGGAGTTTTTGCTCCGACTCAGCTGCCACTTGCAATTATTGAAGGAATACTGACCACGGTAATTATTATTACCCTTGAAACTTATGCTCTTCCTGAGCTGTCGGCAATCGGATTTTCCAAGGAGGTTAAGTGAAATGAGTAAGAATAATAAGCGGATCGTAACAGTATTGCTGATTTTGGTGTGTCTGATTGCCGTAGGCCCCCTCTTTGCCTTAAAGGGCGCGGAATTCGGCGGCTCTGATGATGCGGGAAGCCAGATGATTTCCCAGATTCAGGGAACAGAGTATGAGCCATGGTTTACTCCTGTACTGGAAACCATGATCCACGGGGAGCTGCCGGGAGAGGTGGAAAGCCTGCTCTTTTGTATCCAGACAGGAATCGGCGTGGGAATTATAGCGTTTTTCATGGGCAGGTTTGTGGAACGGAAGAAATGGCAGGACAAATAAACCGTGCCGATACATAGGTAAATGCTTTTAAAAGCATAAAACCCGCTTTGAAAGGGCTTCTTAGGGCCGGATCAAAGCGGATTTTTTATTTTGCATCGTTTTTATTTTTCTGATAATCGATATTTCTCTGGCGTATCATGCTGAACTGAATCAATTCCGGATCAATATATTCCATGGCATATAAAAGGGGAATGTCATTGTCGTCGTAATTTACCCCTTCCAGCAGCAGGAATGGCTTGCTCCTGATATTTTTATCTGAAACATAGCCGGACAAATTGGGAATGTCCTTTCCTGTTGTAGTTTTTATGTTCACTTTGTCCCAGACGATCTTGCGCCCGGAATGGCTGTAAATATATGTGAAAACAGAGTTCTTATATTTGGAAAAATCATCAAAGGCTTCTTCTCCGCCGATTGCGGACAGAGGGAAGTAATCAATGCAGTAAGCACACAGGCGCTCATCGGCAAAGAATATCTTTTCGCACATGACCAGCTTTTCATCCTTTGGAATCTGCAAAATAGTTTCAATGGACTTGAGAGGTGACACAAGCTGAATTCCCAATAGCTTTACGGAGGGGGTGTATCCGCTGTTGCGTATCATATCGGTAAATTCCATAACAGGGTTAAAGGTCACATTTATATTCAGGAAATCCACATTTACAAAGGTGCCCTTTCCCTGACGGCGAAAGATGACGCCTTCATAAGCCAGATCATTCAGGGCACTGCGTAGAGTGATGCGGCTGACGCCGATAAGTTCGGCGAAAACCTCTTCTTGGGCAGCTTATTGCTTTTTTCAAGATCCATGGTAGAAATGTATTGTCTTATCTTGTTCTTTGCCTGCTCAGAAAGCGACGTAACATTTATATGAAAATCTTCCAAGGTCTCTTCCTCCTTACGCTGCATGGATTTCCCGGCCTGAAAAAATGCCACCAGACCCGTAGGACTGGTGACATAAGTATAGGTGATTTCCAAATAAATGTCAATCGAGATGCTGCTTTTTTCAGCCATGCCTTCCGCCCAGATTTTGCTTGATAAGGGCCCGCTGGGCTTTAATTTCATCGTAATTGAAAACAATATTGAGAACAATGGCGGTCAGTGTGCCGGTAAAGATTCCGTTGCCAAACAAAAGGCTGACAAGCTCCGGAAGCTTGGCAAATAAATCCGGCATAACAGTGGTTCCAATACCTAAGCCCACGCTTGCAGCGATGATCAGCAGATTATTGCTTTTTGACAAATCAACCTGAGAGAGAAGCTTGATACCGTTTGCGCCGATGGTTCCGAAGATGGCTATGGTTGCTCCGCCTAAAACAGGAGCGGGAATGATGGTGGCCAATGCCGCAAACTTGGGAATGACGCCTAAAATAATCAGGATAATGCCGGCGGCAGCAACGGGGTATCTGTTTCTGACGCCTGTGATTGTCATGACACCTGCATTTTCTGAAAAAGTAACATAGGGGAAAGAGTTAAAGAATCCGCCCAATACCTGAGCAGCGGCTTCCGCACGAATGCCCTTTGCGTAATCCTCCGTATCCAGCGTTGTCTCGCAGATATCACTGACTACCGTAAAGATACCTACGGATTCCACAATGTTAATTAACAGGAATAAGCACATGGTCAAAACGCCGTTTAAAGTGAATTTTGGCATTCCAAAATAAAAGGGAGTGACAAAGTGGAATATTTCAGCCTGGTGAACAGAATCAAAGTTCACCATTCCGATGAAAGAGGCCGCGACTGTACCGGCCACAATGCCGATTAAAACGGCAATTGCTCTTATAAATCCGGTGAAAAACCGATTGATTAAAATGATGAGGACCAGTACAAATAATCCCAGTAAAATATTTTTCGGTTCGCCAAAGGAGTCGCTGTAACCGCCGCCAAAATCTCTTAAGGCGATGGGGACCAGGGAAAAGCCGATGATGGTTACCAAGGAGCCTGTTACGATCTTCGGGAAAAAGGGCATAATCTTATCAATGATAAAGGAGATAAAGAATACAAAGATACCGGAAACCAGAATTGCTCCGTAAACAGCAGGAAGTCCATCGGCTTTTCCTATGGAAATCATGGGCCCCAGGGTGATGATGGCACAGCCCAGCACAACCGGCAGTTTGATTCCTATAAATTTACCGATACCGATTACCTGCAGAAGGGTTGCAATCCCACAGGTAAATAAATCCGCGCTGATTAAAAATGCCAGATCTTTCCCACTTAAGTTAAGGGCGTTTCCTAAAAGAATCGGGACAATGACAGCAGCGGAATACATAACTAAAACATGCTGGAAGCCAAGCACGGCTGTTTTCCCCAAAGGTGATTTTTGATTAATAATGTCAGTGTTTGTCATATACTGCTCCTCCTGATCCCCACACCATGACTGCAATGCTGTAAACAAAAACTTGTGGGGCTTTTTTCGTATGTTTAATTCCAGTAACCCTCATGTACCTTAGCAGCTTCTTCTTCAATCTCAGGGAAAGGCCCGAGAACTGTAATTTCTTTTTGTCCCTTTGAAAATACATCCCGGCAAGGTAAGTCAAAGGTAGGATTCTGCTCGTTGCTTCCGGTGAGCTGCAGCAGCCGTCTTTCCGTCATTCCGTAAACCACACGGCCGATATTAGCCCAGTAAATGGCGCCGGAGCACATTGCGCAGGGCTCTGCCGTTGTATAAAGGGTACAGTCCCATAAAAATTCCTTAGAATATTCATGAGATGCCCGGGCAGCCAAAGTGGTCTCTGCATGACCGGTGCAGACCTCTCCGCTGACTTCAATGTTGCCCTGTTCCATGATGATGTTTCCGTCCCTGTCCACCAGTAAAGCTCCAAAGGGGGTATTGCCGCTTGCTCTGGATTCTTCTGAAATCTCAATTGCCCTCTTTAAGTAATCGATGTGGTCTTTGTAAGCCATTCTAAATTCCTCCTGATAATCTGTAATAGGTATTACCTATTACTTATAGAAATAAGATACCACCAGGAAAGCGAATTGTCAAGACTCGAAACAGGGGAAAATCTTCCCTTTTCTAATTTAAGATAAAATGGTATACTATTCCTATCTTTTATTTGAGGTGAAGACAATGAAAAAAATGATTTCCTGGAATGTAAACGGCCTTCGCGCCTGTGTGGAGAAAGGGTTTTTGGATTACTTTAAAGAAGCGGATGCAGATGTATTCTGTATCCAGGAAAGCAAGCTGCAGGAAGGCCAGATCGACCTTGACCTTCCCGGATACCATCAGTACTGGAATTATGCGGAAAAGAAAGGATATTCCGGAACAGCCCTGTTTACGAAAGAGGAGCCTTTGTCAGTGGCTTATGGGATCGGCGCAGAGGAACACGATAAGGAAGGCCGGGTGATCGCGGCGGAATTTCCGGAATATTATGTGGTCACCTGCTATACCCCCAATTCTCAGAATGAGCTGGCCCGCCTGCCCTACCGGATGACATGGGAAGAGACGTTCCTTGCTTATTTAAAAAGGCTGGAAGAGAAAAAACCGGTGATTTTCTGCGGGGATCTTAATGTGGCCCATAAAGAGATTGATTTAAAGAACCCAAAGAGCAACCGGAAAAATGCGGGCTTTACCGATGAAGAAAGGGAAAAGTTTACCGTTCTTCTGGAAAATGGCTTTATTGATACGTACCGTTATTTCTACCCGGAACAGGAGGGCATATATTCCTGGTGGTCTTACCGGTTCAGTGCCAGACAGAAAAATGCAGGCTGGCGCATTGACTATTTCTGCGTTTCGGAAAGCTTAAAGGACAGGCTTTCCAGCGTGGCCATCCACACAGAGGTCATGGGCTCCGACCACTGTCCGGTGGAGCTTGTGATCCGTTAGAGCGTGCAGGCCGGGACAGGGAAAGCCAGGACGCGTTGCGGAGAGAATCAGACAGGAGAAAACGATAAGGAATGAATTTACTGACCATTGAACATTTAACAAAATCATATACAGAACGGCTGCTGTTTGACGATACAAGCTTCAGCATCAACGAAGGGGACAAGATCGGCCTGATCGGCATTAACGGAACCGGAAAGTCCACTCTTCTGCGGATTGTAGCAGGACTTGAGGTGCCGGACGGCGGTACCGTGGTGAAAGGAAGAAATTTAGACATCCGCTTCCTGTCCCAGAATCCTAAGTTCCATGAGGGGGATACTATTTTACAGAGCATTGTCCGGGACAACCAGGGCCATGAGCACGTATGGGATTTGGAGAGCCAGGCAAAGACCATGCTGACCAGGCTGGGATTTACGGATTTTGATTCCAGGGTGGAAACCCTATCCGGGGGACAGCGCAAAAGGGTGGCCTTGGTCAGCGTTCTTCTGGGAACAACGGACTTACTGGTCCTTGACGAGCCCACAAACCATTTAGACAGCACCATGGCGGACTGGCTGGAGGATTATCTGCGCCGTTTCAGAGGGGCCCTTTTAATGGTGACCCATGACCGGTATTTCTTAGACAGCGTGACCAACCGGATTGTGGAGCTGGATATGGGAAAGCTTTACAGCTATCAGGAAAACAAGGTAAATGGCGGCGGAGCCGACAGAGAAAGCGCCCAGGGGTGCTATGAGGGATATTTAAAATTGAAGGCAGAGCGGATGGACATGGCGGTGGCTGCGGAGCGGAAGCGCCAGTCCATCTTAAAGGTGGAACTGGAATGGATGCAGCGGGGAGCCCGGGCCCGTTCCACCAAGCAGAAAGCCCACATTCAGCGATATGAAGCCCTCAGGGACCAGAAAGGGCCGGAATTTGACCAGGCCGTAGAGATGGACTCCATTGCAAGCCGTCTGGGGCGGACCACCGTGGAGCTGGAAGGGATCACAAAGGCATTCGGGGAAAAGGTGTTAATGAAGGACTTCACCTACATTTTCTTGAAAAATGACCGTATCGGAATCATCGGCCCCAATGGAAGCGGAAAGTCCACTCTCATGAAGATCATTGTCGGCTGGCTGGAGCCTGATGCCGGTACCGTTACCGTCGGGCAGACGGTGAAAATGGGGTATTTTTCCCAGGAAAGCGAGGATATGGACGGCAGCCTGAAGGTCATTGACTACATCCGGAATGTGGCGGAGTATGTGAAGACAAAGGAAGGCAGCATCAGCGCTTCCCAGATGCTGGAACGGTTTTTATTCCCCCCAAGCGTCCAGTATACCACTGTTGAAAAGCTGTCCGGCGGGGAGAAGAGAAGGCTTTACCTGCTCCGGATTCTCATGGAGGCGCCTAACGTGCTCTTGCTGGACGAGCCCACCAATGACTTAGATATCCAGACCCTTACGATTTTAGAGGATTATCTGGACAGCTTCCAGGGAATCGTGGTGACGGTTTCCCATGACCGCTATTTTCTGGACCGGGTGGTGCGCCGGATCTTCGCCTTTGAGGGCGACGGCCGGGTGGCCCAGTATGAGGGCGGATTTACCGATTATCAGGCAGCGTTTCAGGAAAGGTACCCGGAGGGACTTTCCGGCAATGGAGAAGACGGCAGGCGGGAGAACGGGCCGAAGCAGGAAGAATACCAGAAAAAAAGTAAAGAAAAGCCCAAGGGAGAGCGGAAGCTTAAATTTTCCTTTAAGGAGCAGCGGGAGTGGGATACCATTGAGGAGGACATTGCCGCACTGGAAGCCAAAATACAGAAGCTTGACGAAGAGATGGGGTTGTCTGCAAGCAATTACAGCAAGCTGAATGAGCTGATGGGAGAAAAATCGGAACAGGAAAGGCTTTTAGAGGAAAAAATGGAGCGCTGGATGTATTTGAATGAACTGGCGGAACAGATAGAGAACCAGTAAAACCGGGTAAAAGAGACGGAGGAGGTATGGATATGGAAGAGTACAGGATTGCAGCCCATGAAAAAGTCTGGTACCCTATGGGCCTTGCAAGGGTTCCGGGCGGAATTCATCTTTGCGTTGCGGCAGCGGGCAAAGAATGCCGGGTCCTGTTTTACCGGACGGGCGTGGAAGAGGCGGTTCTGGCTCTGTCATTTCCCCAGGAAAGCAGAAAGGGCGACGTCTGGAGCATGACTGTCCTTGGAAAGAACTTCTCCGGTCTGGAATACTGTTTTGAAATCGATGGAAAGCCGTTTTCCGACCCTTACGGAAAATGTTTTACAGCGGGCCAGGTATGGGGAGATTTGGAAAATGCCCGGGTGCTCCGGAGATGTCCGGTGGAATTTGAAGACTTTGACTGGGAGAATGACAGGCTTTTGGAAATCCCATATGAGGAATCTGTCATTTACCGGCTTCACAGCAGGGGATTTACAAAGCATTTGTCCTCAAAGGTGAAAGACAAGGGGACATTTCATGGGATACAGGAGAAAATCCCTTATTTTAAAGAACTGGGGATCACAACCGTGGAGCTTATGCCGGCGAATGAGTTTTCCGAGGTTGTTATGCAGGAAAACGGGCCGGATAATCCCTTTGTTGTGGATAAACCAACCGGAAAAATAAATTACTGGGGATATGCCCCGGGATATTTTTTCGCACCCAAGGCGGCTTACAGCTCGGGAAAGAAAAAGAGCCCCGCGGAAGAGTTCAAGACTCTTGTTAAGGCCATGCACAGGAAGGTCTTGAGCTGATTGTGGAGCTTTTTTTCAGCGGAAAGGAGACGCCCTCCTTTGTTCTTGATGTGGTGCGCTTCTGGGCCGAGGAATTCCATGTGGATGGAGTTCATCTGGTGGGGGATCCGCCTCTGGAGATAATCAGCCGGGATCCATTTTTAAGCAGGCTCAAGCTTTTTGCTCCTTTCTGGGACGGAAAATCCGGGGGGAAAGGAAAGCACCTGGGTGAATATAACGACAGGTTTCTGGTGGATATGCGCCGGGCGCTCAAAGGGGATGAGGATCAGCTGAAGGCCCTCGCGTTCCAGGTCAGGAGTAATCCGGCGGAATGGGGCGTCGTTCATTACATGGCAAATACCAACGGCTTTACCATGATGGATATGGTGTCCTATGACACAAAGCACAATGAGGAGAATGGGGAAAACAATCAGGACGGAAATTCCTATAACTATTCCTGGAATTGCGGGGTGGAAGGGCCTACGAAGCGGAAATAGATCGTGGAGCTTCGGAAAAAGCAGCTGCGCAATGCTTTCCTCCTCTTATTTTTAAGTCAGGGAACGCCTCTTATTATGGCGGGAGATGAGTTCGGCAATTCCCAGTCAGGCAATAACAACGCCTATTGTCAGGATAATGAGGTGTCGTGGCTGAACTGGAACCTTATAAAGACCAACCAGGATATCCTTGAGTTTGTGAAAGAGGTCATCGCTTTCCGCAAGGCCCATCCGGTATTTCACATGCCCCAGGAGCCAAGGCTTATGGATTATCTGGCCTGTGGGTTTCCGGATATGTCTTATCACGGAGTAAGGACCTGGTGCCCGGAGTTTGAGAATTTCCGGCGTCAGCTTGGGGTCTTTTACTGCGGGGAATATGGAAAAAAACCGGATGGGACAAAAGACGATAATTTCTATGTAACCTATAACATGCACTGGGAGCCCCATGAATTTGACCTTCCAAAGCTTCCCAAAGGGGAGCGGTGGCATGTGGTTTTTCATACGGATAAAGGTGAGGTCAACGGCATGTATGGAAAAGGGGAGGAACCGCTTGTGGACGGGAAAAGCTTTGTGGTTCCTCCCAGAAGTATTGTGGTTTTTACCGGAATGGGCGATTGACCGGAAATTCCGGTTTTTCCCCGTTTAAAACCCGCCAGATATCCATAGCTGCATATAATTCCATGTTTTCCAGCGCCTGCCGGGTATTTGCGGCACTGTGAGGGGAGAGGATGATGTTTTCGTATTGGGAAAGCCCGCTGTCTGCGGGAAGGGGTTCCTTTTCAAAAACATCAAGTCCTGCTCCCTTTATTTTATTTTCCCTGATGGCCTGTATTAAGTCCTCTTCCTTTATGATTCCGCCTCTGGAAACGTTGATGATGTAAGCGGTGGGCTTCATCATATTGAACTGGTCTCTGGAAACCATGTATCTTGTTTCTTCTGTCAGGGGAACGTGAAGGGAGATGTAATCTGCGTTTTTATAGATTTCGCTGCAGTCGGATACAGGCTCCACGCCCTCAGGCGCGTTTTCCTTTGACAAATGGGGTGCGTATGCAATGACTTTCATTCCAAATCCGTGAATTGCTTTCTGTGCTACCAGGCGGCCGATATTTCCGCAGCCGACTAATCCCAGGGTGGCCCCGGAAAGCTCTGTGTTGAGAACCTTCTTTCTGACGGCAAAGTCTCCTCTGCGGGCTGCACTTGACATGATTCCCTGGTTTTTTGCACAGGATAAAAGCAGCAGCATGGTCTGCTCGGCTACTGCGTTGGAATTGGCGGTTCCTGAATTGGTGACAAGGATTCCGGCCTTTTCCGCATAAGCGGCATCAATGTGTTCAAAGCCCGCGCTGAAATTGGAAATAATTTTACAGCGGACGCAGCGGTCCAGGACAGCCTTATCATATTTTATTTTGGAGCCGGCGCCGGCCAGAATGGCGTCGCAGGTTTCTAACAGAGGGTCATCAGGGGAAGCCGGAGCTCCCAGGATGATTTCACAGCCTTTCTCACGGAGATATTCCACGCCGGTGTTGGAAAGGGCTTTTGGTATCAATATCTTATACATTGCGTTCTCCTTTCATTTTTCCTGCCGGTGCTTTCGGGGCAGGGATCACCTATATTCAACATGCTATCACATTTATTTCATCTTCGCAATCTTTCCATTGATATCTCTCCATCTCTCTTTTCCTTAAATTGAAAACAAAAATCAACCATGTCCTCCCTTAAAGCACCCCCCTTTCATCAGGTTGTGAAAGAACTGTGAACACCCTATTCTTTCAAGTTTTTTTAAGGTTCGCTCTGTATAATTCCTGTAAAGAAACGGAAAAAAACAGTTAAGGAGGTATACCTATGAGCGGATTTCAAATGACATTTAAACGGGTTGAAATAAAATATCTGTTAGATCCGGTGCAGTACCGGGAACTTAAGAAAAGGCTGGAAGGGAGAATGGCGGTGGACCAGTACGGCAAGTCCACCATCAGCAATATTTATTTTGACACCCCGGATTCCAGGCTGATCCGGGAGTCCCTGGAAAAGCCGGTATATAAAGAAAAATTGAGGCTGAGAAGCTATGGCATTCCAAAGGCAGGGGATACCGTATTTCTGGAATTGAAAAAGAAGTACAAAGGCATTGTATACAAGCGCCGGGAAGATATGTCCCTTGAGGAAGCGGAGGATTACTTATACCGCGGAAAAAGGACTGGGAAAGACAGCCAGGTGCTCCATGAGATTGATTGGTTTCTGGATTATTATAAGGGGGTGGTCCCGGCCATGTACATATCCTATGACCGGATTGCCATGTACGGAATTGAGGATGAGGAGCTGCGGCTGACCCTTGACGGAAACATTCTCTGGAGAGACGGAGCTTTGAATCTCGACAAGGGTTCCTGGGGAAATACCCTTTTGGAGCAGGGAGGCTGCCTCATGGAGATCAAGCTTGCCGGAGCCATGCCTCTGTGGCTTGGAACTGCTCTCGATGAGCTGAAAATCTACCCGGCTTCTTTTTCCAAATACGGCCAGGCTTATGTGGTTCAGACAATGATGAAATTACAGAATAAAGGAGGAGAAAATTGTGCTTAATTCATGGTTTCAATCAATTTTGATAACGGAAACAACGGAGGTTTTTTCAACCGGCACCTTTCTGATCTGCACCGCTGTTTCTCTGGTGCTGGGGCTTCTCATTGCCGGGGTATTTATGTACAGGAATACTTACAGCAAGGGCTTTGTCGTGACTCTGGCCCTCATGCCGGCCATCGTACAGATGGTCATCATGCTGGTAAATGGAAATCTTGGAACAGGAGTGGCGGTCATGGGTGCTTTCTCCCTGGTGCGTTTTCGTTCTGTTCCGGGAAGGGCCGAGGAGATCAGCAGCATTTTCCAGGCCATGGCCGTAGGGCTTGCCACAGGAATGGGGTACATAGGAATTGCAATTCTCTTTGTTCTGATTGTGGGAGGGGCAGGAATCCTGCTTTCTTCCAGCCGGTTCGGGCAGCAGAACGGGGACATCCGGGTGCTTCGCATTACCATTCCGGAATCCCTGGATTATACCACGGTGTTTGACGGGCTTTTTGAGCAGTATTTAAAGAAATGGGACTTAAAACAGGTGAAGACCACCAATATGGGAAGCCTTTATAAGCTGGATTATGAGGTGTCACTTAAAAATTCAAAGGAAGAAAAGAAGCTGATTGATGATTTAAGATGCCGCAACGGCAATCTGGAGATCTTTTTGGGACGGCCCGTAAGCGGCAGAGAGGAATTATTATGACAAAGAAAGAATTTCGAAGAGGCAGGACAACAGCTGTCATCCTGGCCGTCATGCTGGCCATGACAGGGGTCTCCGGCTGCGCGGGCAATACTGTCTCCCAGACCGTAACGGCTTCGGAGAGCAGCGGGAACGAAGAGAGCGGCGGGAATACGGAAAGCAATACAGGGGAGGCTTTGTCCAATTCTAAGGTGGACACAGAGTTCTCAGACCGGGATAAGGATGGAAGCTATTCCGAAAGCGACGCGGCGAAAATCACTTTAAATGGAAGCCAGGCAGAGGTCCAGGGAGATCACGTAACCGTTTCCGGCAGCACGGTAACCATAAGCGGGGAAGGAACCTACATAGTCACAGGGACCCTGGAAGACGGCCAGATCATCGTAGATGGGGCGGATACGGATAAGGTTCAGATCGTATTAAAGGATGCGGACATCCATTGTGAAACCAGTGCGGCCATTTATGTAAAATCGGCAGATAAGGTCTTTGTGACCCTGGCTGACGGAAGTACCAGCAAGCTGAGCGGGGGAACCCAGTATACGGATACGGATGACAATACGGTGGATGGAGTGATCTTCAGCAAGTCGGACCTGACCGTAAATGGAAGCGGAACCCTGGAGATCGATGCTAATTATAAGCATGGGATTGTTTCAAAGGATACCCTGGCTGTTACAGGCGGGACCCTTTCCATTGACGCAGTATCCCAGTGTCTGTCGGGAAAGGACGGGGTGAAGATCGCAGACGGAACTTTCCAGCTTACGACACAGGGAAAGGCCATTAAGTCTGAAAATGAGGACGATACCACCCTGGGAAATATTTATGTGGCAGGCGGAACCTTTACCATAAAGTCAGAGGATGACGCATTCCATGCAGGCGGCAGCCTTGTAATAGACGGCGGAACCATTACGGTGGAAACCGGCGACGACGCATTTCATGGGGATCAGGATGTTGTGATTAACGGCGGAACTTTAAATGCAGTAAGCTGTTATGAGGGACTGGAGGGCCACCGGGTTACGGTAAACGGCGGAGATATAACCATTAAGGCTACGGATGACGGCGTAAATGCGGCTGATCCAGACGCTTCAAGTGATCAGGGAGCACAGGGCGGAGGCCAGCCTCCGGAAGGTCAGTTCCCCGGGGGAGAAAATGGTGGGGCAGATGGGGAAAGCCGGGCCGATATGCCTCAGCGTTCACAGGATGGCCGGAGAAATGGCGGCAGGGCAGGAGAAACCACAGAAGGGACAGGTGATACAGAAGCTGCGGGCGCAGAAAGCGGCGCACAGATCTCGGGCGGCACACAAACCGCAGGCGGTACAAAAGCCGCGGGAACTGGAGACAGCACAGAAGTCACGGGAGCAGCCGCAGAATCCGGTGAAACCACATCCGAAAGCAGCGCCCAGAATGGTCAAGGGCCGTCAGGCGGCAGACGGGGCGGAATGGGCTTTGGAAACGGAATGGGCCCTGGCGGCGGAATGGGCGGTGGCTCCATGGAAAATGACGCCGATGCCTACATTAAGATCACAGGCGGCACCCTTACCGTGGATGCCGGAGGAGATGGGCTGGATTCCAACGGCAGCATGACCATATCCGGCGGAACGGTTTATGTGAGCGGCTCGGAAAGCGGTGCTGACAGCGCCATAGACTATAACGGGGACGCAGTCATAACAGGAGGCACGGTAATCGCCGCAGGAAGCGCAGGGATGGCCCAGGGCTTTGGCGACTCCTCCACTCAGTACTCCATTGCACACAGCTTTTCAGGAACCCAGGAAGCAGGAACCTCCGTCACCCTTACGGATGAGGACGGAAAGGTTCTGGCAAGCTGGACGCCTGAGAAGAAGTATACCACCGTGGTGGTCAGCAGTCCGGAGCTGAAGAAGGGCGGTGTCTATACCCTTACGGCAGGAACGGAGAGTGAAGAGCTGACTTTGGAATCTGTGGTGACCTCTAATCTGACCTCAGGCGGGGCCGGCTTCGGAGGCCGGGCCCCAAAAGAGGAAACTAATTCTCAGGATAAATAAGATGGGAGTCATCGATGCCGTACAGCACGAAGTCTAAGAATTTTCCGGCTAAGTATCTGGCCATTCCCAGATTCATATCCAGATAATTGCCGCAGTCCCTTGCAGCCGCGCCGGGCACTTCATCCTCGAAATCCCGGATGAATTCGTACATTTCCGTAATCAGAGGTACGATATCTCTGGATTTGTAATCTCCGGAGAGAAGGAGATAGAAGCCGGTGCGGCATCCCATGGGCCCGAAGTAGAGGACCTTGGAGCCGTAGGACGGGTGATTGCGCAGGAAAGTGGCTCCGAGATGTTCAATGGTGTGGATCTCCGCAGTATTCATGACGGGCTCGAAGTTGGGGCGGGTCATGCGGAGGTCAAAGGTGGTGATGACGGAGTCTCCGGCCTGGTCCTTGCGGGATACGTAGATGCCTGGGAGAAGTTTTAAGTGGTTGATGGTGAAGCTTGTGATTTTTTCCATGTGTTTTATGTCCTTTCTTTATAAAGAATAAAAAATAGTTACGGGGGCGGGGGTTCAGACATGCCATTCATAATTTGGCGGATCGGACATGTTTTCAATAGATGTATGTGTGGGCCGCCAAATTATTCATGCCGGGCGTCCGCCCTATAGAAATATTTGTGGGATTGGGCCCTAGGGAGCGAGCTTCCTAGGGCCCAATCCCACAAATATTTCTGCATGTCTGAACTTGTAATTCACATTATAATCAAAAACCCCTCAGCCTGCAACTGAAAATCATTCATGAAATTCTATCACCGCTTCATACCATAGTAGGAGAAATGGGAAGGAGCGTCAAAATGGAAGAATGGTTTCGTTTATCAGAGGATGAGGTCCTGGCACATTTCCAGGCGGACAGAAATGGACTGGATTCCGTGGAAATCTTAAGGCGCAGGCAGGCTTATGGGCCCAATACATTAAAAAAGGCGAAACGGAGAAGCGCTTTCCAGGTATTTCTGGACCAATTCAAAGACCTTTTGGTTATCATCCTGATTATAGCAGCGGTTATCTCCATGATTTCCGGCGATGTGGAGAGCACCGCGGTTATTTTTGCAGTTCTTCTGATGAATGCGGTTTTAGGTACTGTGGAGCATCAGAAGGCGGAAAAATCTTTAGACAGTTTAATGGCTCTGTCCGCACCTGTAGCCTGGGTGTTGAGGGACGGAAAGCAGCAGGAGGTTTTATCGGCGGAAATTGTACCGGGGGACATTCTGCTTTTGGAGGCAGGGGACATGATTGCGGCGGATGGCCGCATGCTGGAGAATTATTCCCTTCTGGTAAATGAAAGCTCTCTGACCGGGGAGTCTTTTAATGTGGAAAAACGGACGGGAAGGCTGCGGGCGGGAAAGGTGCCTCTGGCAGAGCAGTCCAACATGGTGTTTTCCGGTTCCCTTGTGGCTTCCGGCCGGGCAAAGGTGCTGGTAACAGGGACAGGGATGAGCACGGAGATCGGCCGCATCGCTTCCCTGATGAATGACACGGGAGAAAAAAAGACCCCTCTCCAGGTGAACCTAGACCAGTTTGGCAGCAGGCTGGCGGCAGGAATTCTTGTTATCTGTGCCGTGGTTTTCGGCTTGAGCATTTACCGGCGGATGCCAATTCTGGACTCTCTGATGTTTGCCGTGGCTCTGGCAGTTGCGGCCATCCCTGAGGCCTTAAGCTCTATCGTCACCATCGTCCAGGCCATGGGCACACAGAAGATGGCAGGGGAAAATGCCATCATAAAGGATTTAAAGGCAGTGGAAAGCCTGGGGTGCGTTTCAGTCATCTGTTCCGATAAGACGGGTACTCTTACCCAGAACCGCATGACGGTCCAGCAGGTCTACGTCAATAACCGCCTGTATCCCCCGGAGCTTTTAAATCCTGATTTCCCGGTACATAAGTATCTGCTGTATGATGCTGTTTTAAACAATGATTCAGGCTATGTGAACGGAAAGCTTTTAGGGGACCCTACGGAATCGGCCTTAATCCAGATGGCGGAGCGGTCAGGGCTGGAAGGGGAAGCCATGAGGTATCATTATCCCAGAACCGGAGAGCTTCCCTTTGACTCCAGGAGAAAGCTTATGAGCACCCTTCACCGGATTGACGGAAAACGGGTCCTGTTTACCAAGGGAGCCGTGGATGTGCTGCTTCCCCGCATTACCCACATATGGACAGGAGAAGGAGTCCGCATCATGAGGGATGGAGACCGCCAGGCCTTAATGGAGCAGAACATGGATTTTTCCAGACAGGGCCTCCGGGTTCTGACCTTTGCCTGCCGGAATATGGGGGAGGAGGAAAGGCTGACGGAAAGTTCTGAGGAAGGCTATATTTTCCTGGGAATGATCGCCATGATGGACCCGCCCCGCCCGGAGACGAAAGGGGCGGTTTTAAATGCCCGCAGGGCAGGTATCCGGCCGGTGATGATCACAGGGGACCACAAGATTACGGCTTCCGCCATTGCGGAAAAAATCGGTATTCTGGGAGACGGAGATCTGGCGGTCAGCGGTCCGGAGCTGGATGACATGAAAGAGGAAGAACTGGACCGAAGACTGGAGAACATCAGCGTCTATGCCAGAGTTTCCCCGGAGCATAAGCTGCGGATTGTCCGCGCCTGGCAGAGGAAAGGCAATATCGTCGCCATGACAGGAGACGGAGTAAATGACGCTCCGGCCTTAAAGCAGGCCGATATCGGCGTTGCCATGGGAAAAATGGGGACAGAAGTTTCAAAGGATGCCTCGGCCATGATCCTCACGGACGACAACTTTGCCACCATCATCAAGGCAGTGGCAAACGGCCGCAATGTTTACCGGAACATCCGCAATGCCATTAAATTTCTTCTGTCGGGAAATATGGCCGGGATTCTCTGTGTTTTATATACGTCTTTTCTGGCTCTGCCCACTCCCTTTGCTCCGGTACACCTCTTGTTCATCAACCTTCTGACCGATTCCCTGCCGGCCATTGCTATCGGCATGGAAAAGGCGGAAGCCGACCTTCTGGCCCAGAAGCCCAGAAATCCAAGGGAAGGAATACTGACAAAGAATTTCGTCCTGCAGATCCTTTTCCAGGGCGCCTTAATCGCCATATGCACCATGGCGTCCTACCACACCGGACTGATTACGGGAAGCGATGTGGCGGCCAGCACCATGGCCTTTTCCACCCTGACCCTGGCCCGCCTCTTCCACGGCTTTAACTGCCGCAGCGGCCATTCTATTTTAAAGATAGGGTTAAGAAGCAACTTGTGGAGCATTATGGCTTTTGAGGCGGGGGCTGTGCTTTTGGGAGCAGTGCTTTTTATCCCCGGATTACATACCTTTTTCTGTGTGGCTGATTTGAATGCCAGGCAGTTTATGACTATTTTTATTTTTGCACTGATCCCTACCCTGGTGATTCAGGCGTTTAAGACGGTGAGAGAGAGTCTTCATTAAGAATGTTTTGGGTGGTGAGTTCAGCCATGGCATTCATAATTTGGCGGGTGAGGTATCTTGGTAAAAAGACACATATGTGGCGCCAAATTATTCATGTCGGGCGTTCCGCCCTATAGAAAAACGAGTGTGATTTTTTTTGTGTGAGAGCGAGCTCACTCACAAAAAAAATCACATTCGTTTTTCT
>JASGGP010000049.1:0-20791 GCA_047604985.1 Lacrimispora sp. | reverse complement strand
TTACCAAAGCTCATTTACCATGCGATTTCACCTTCCTTAACGGCTGTGGACAATCTGGGCTTTACCGTTATCATCACTATGCTGGTGCAGATATTCTGGTTCTTTGGAATCCATGATGCGGCTCTGTCCGGCGTTCTGTCTCCCATCCGGGACGGAAACCTTTCCTTAAATGCGGCGGCTCATGCGGCAGGGCAGGCTCTTCCTAACATCTTCACCACCCCGTTCTGGGTGTACTTTGTGGTAATCGGAGGCTGCGGTTCGGTTCTGGGGCTGACTGTGCTGCTGTCCATGTCAAAATCCAAGCAGCTTAGAACCATCGGAAGAATGGGAATCGTCCCTGCCTTCTTCAACATCTCCGAGCCGGTCATCTTCGGTCTTCCCTTAATGCTGAATCCCGTGTTCTTTATTCCGTTTTTGTCAACCTCCATGATAAACGGTGCGGCTGCGTTTCTTCTGATGAAGCTGGGATTTATCGGAAAAAGCTTTGCCATGCTGTCCTGGCAGATGCCGTCTGTGCTGGGTGCATTTTTCTCCACCATGGATTGGAAAGCGCCTATACTGATAATTGTATTAATTGTTGTGGATGGAATTATCTATTTCCCGTTCTTTAAAATCTATGAAAAGAAGATGGTGGAGATGGAACAGGGAGAAATATCTGATGAGAGTGACGGGAGGTCATAAGAAATGAAAAAGATCGTATTGCTGTGCAACGGCGGATTGTCCACCGGTATCCTGGTAAAGAAGATGAAAGCGGCTGCAGAGGCAGCGTCCTATGAGTGCCAGATATCGGCAGCTCCTGTATCCTCTGCAGAGGAGGTGGGAGCGGATGCGGATTTAATCCTCATGGGTCCCCAGGTCAGATTCCAGATGGGCACTGTCAGTCGGCAGGTGACCTGCCCCGTTGTTTCCATTGAGCCCACGGCCTATGGAACCATGAATGGAGAAAAGGTATTAAATCAGGTGAGAAAGGAATTGGGTGATTAGGAATGGAGGAATTGGAAATGATCTGCCTGCAGGTCATCAGCAATGCGGGAGAAGCCAGAAGCCAGTGCATGTGTGCCCTGGAATCTGCCCGGAATGGACGGTTTGAGGAAGCAGAGAGCTGTTTAAAGCAGGCATCGGAGCTGCTTAAGCAAGCCCACCATGTCCATACGGATCTGATCACCAAGGATGCCAACGGCGAGCTTCAAAGAATCGGGCTGATCCTGGTACACAGTGAAGATATTATGATGGGAGCGGAGGTCACATCAGCGCTGGCCCGGGAGATGGTGGAGCTGTATAAGCGGTGAAAATAAAACATATCCTATAGAAACTGGCAAGGGCCGGAACGCAGTGCAGCAGACGTTCCGGCCTGAATATTTTTACATATTCCATCCATGCCACAAGGGCCCCCGCCCTTTTCCCAGCGTTAATCCGGCTTTTAAGGCTCCGTTTAAATAGGCCTTTGCCGTTCCGATGCTTTCCTCCAGCCCCAGTCCCTTCGCCAGACCGCAGGCAATGGCAGAAGATAAGGTGCACCCCGTTCCGTGGGTATTTGGATTGTCTATGCGTTCTCCTGGAAACCATGTAAGTGATCCGCCGCAGCACAGCACATCGTCGGCCTCCTGAGTATGTCCTCCTTTTAATAGGAAAGAAGTCTGAAACATATGGAAGAGCTCCTTTGCGGCTTCCTCCATATCCGTCCTTGTACATATCCGGTGATATTTTGTGGATAAAAGGGCTTCTGCCTCCGGTATATTGGGGGTAACCAGTGTGGCCAGAGGGAACAGTTTGCTTGTTAAAGTATTAACATCCTCTGGATTTAAAAGGGAATGTCCGCTGGTGGATACCATGACCGGGTCCACGATCACGGGAGCACGGTTGTATTTTGTCAGCTTTGCTCCAATGGTTTCTATGGAAAGGGATGCCCCGGCCATGCCGATCTTTACGGCTTTCGGCGGAATATCGGTAAATACGGCATCCAGCTGGGCGGCCAGCATTTCCTGATTCACGGTTTCCACCAGAAAAACTCCTGTGGTATTTTGAGCAGTCAGGGCGGTAATCACGCTGGAGCCATAAACACCCAGAGCTGCAGCGGTCTTTAAATCCGCCTGTATTCCCGCGCCGCCGCTGGGGTCGGAGCCTGCAATGGTGAGGATGGAAGGGAGAATCAGGCTCATGGGCTCACCACCTTTAAGAGCTGTTCTTTTAAGCGGCGGACAGCTCCGGGAATGTCCTTTTGGCCAAAGATCCCGGAAACCACCGCGGCTCCGGCAATACCCGTTCCTTTTAGAAGGGAGACATTTTCAGATGTAATGCCTCCGATGGCCGTTACCGGAATAGGAACAGAGCGGCAGATGGCGGACAGGTTTTCCAGGCTCAAGGGGATGGCATCCTTCTTTGTAGGGCTTGGGAATATGGCCCCGGACCCTATGTAATCCGCTCCGTCCATAAATGCTTTTTCTGCCTGTTCTGCGCTTTTGGCAGTAACCCCCAGAATGCGGTCCGGTCCGATTAACCGGCGGACCTCTGATGGGGGTAAGTCTTCCTGGCCTACGTGTATGCCGTCTGCCCCGCATTTTAAGGCAATTTCCACATCGTCGTTAATAATAAGCGGAATTCCGTATTGCTTTGTAAGCTCACGGACAATAAGGGCTTCTTCCAGAAATTCGTTTTTATCCAGGCCTTTTTCCCGGAGCTGAAGAAGGGTCACTCCGGCGGAAAGGGCTTCCTCCACCTGCTGGAATAAGGTTTTTTCTCCTGTAAATGCCCGGTCTGTTACGCCATAGAGAAGAAGCATATCTTTAGAAAACTTCAATATTTATTCCTCCTTTCAGAGTGCTTTCATCTAAAAGGCTTACCTCGTCGAAAAAGCAGCAGCGGAAGCTGCCGGTGCCGCCCTGAAGTTTTTCTGCTCTTTTTGCAGCCCGTTCTCCGCAGAGGCCGGAGGCAGCCGTGGCAAGAGCGGCCGCCTCAAAAATGTCGTGCTGGGAAGGCGCGGCAGCCGCTGCATATGAGGCAATTATTCCATCCAGCATGCAGCCGCTTCCTGTAATACGGGACATTTGGGGACAGCCATTCCGGATGAGCCGGGTTTCTTTTCCGGCTGAAACAATATCAATAGCCCCTGTCATAACGATCACAGCTCCTGTTGCGGCGCTTAGGTCCCTGGTTGCTTTCGTAAGGGATTCCAGGGTTTCTTCCCGTATCTCATCGGAAAAGGACGCATCAACTCCCCGGGAGGAGGAAGCAGTGCCTTTTTCTCCCCTCAATTTTTTCCCGGTCAGTTCCCTTAGGAGTACCCGGAGCTCCGATGCATTTCCCCTGATGACGGTGGGCTTTACTTCTTTTAAAAGGGAAAGCGCAGTTTCGGTCCGGTAGCGGGATGCGCCGATTCCCACCGGGTCAAAGATGACGGGGCGGTTTAACCGGTTGGCTTCCCGCCCGGCCTTTTCCATGGCGGCTCTTGTAGCCTCTTTGGGAGTTCCCATGTTCAAAAGAAGACAGTCCGCCATGGCGGTTATATCTGAAACCTCTTCCTGACAGTCCGCCATAATGGGAGAGCCGCCGCAGGCCAGAATGATATTTGCCACGTCTCCGGCCGTCACATAATTGGTGATACAGTGGATGACAGGCCGCCTTTCCTTGACCAGACCGGACAGAGAAGTGCTGATGTCCCCCTTATTCATTGATGAGCCTCTCAAAATAAGAAAACAGGCCAAGACGGCGCAGCACTGCCAGTGAGATTGCAGCCAGTATGGTTCCCGCCAGGGTGCTCATGAGAAACGGAACTACAAAGAAAAAGACAGCCACCTCTTTTCCCATGAGGAGGACGGCCACCGGATAGCAGAGCAGCCCTCCGATCAGTCCTGTGCCAATGACTTCTCCCAGATAAGCCGGCAATAGCTTTCTGGTTTTCTGAAACAGATAAGCGCCCAGAAAGGCACCCGCCATGCTTCCCGGAAAAGCCAGCAGGCTTCCGGTTCCCATGAGATTGCGTATAAGGGAAGTGCAGAAAGCCATGGAAACGCCATAGACAGGTCCTAAGAATACAGCTGCCAGGACATTTACCATATGCTGTATGGGAAAGCATTTGGAAGCCCCCACGGGGATGGAAAAGCCGGAGAGGGCTACTGTAAGAGCTGTCAGCATTCCGCTGATTACCAGCTTTTTCAGCCGCACCTTTGAAGTGGCCGGAGAATTGTTGTAAATTGCTGATGGTATTCGATCATTCATGGAAGTTCCTCCTATTTATGCAGTTTTATATTTTTGCAGTTTTAAATTTTCAAAAAGTATCATTCATTAAAGATATCGACGATTTCCCCATCCAGAATCCGGTTCATATTTTTCATGGCGCAGAAATTGCCGCACATGGAGCAGGTATCTTCCTTTTCCGGTTTTGACATGGCCCGGTAACGTCTGGCCTTTTCCGGATCAATTGCCAGCTGGAACATGGTTTCCCAATCCAGCCGCTTTCTGGCATCGCTCATCTTATGGTCCCAATCGGTTGCGCCCTTAATGCCCTTTGCAATATCAGCCGCATGGGCTGCAATCCGGGAAGCAATGATCCCTTCTTTCACATCCGACTCATCGGGCAGCCTCAAATGCTCTGCAGGAGTCACATAGCAGAGAAAAGCCGCTCCGGCTGCCGCAGCCAGGGCCCCGCCGATTGCTGCGGTGATATGGTCATATCCCGGTGCAATATCTGTGACAAGAGGACCCAGAACATAAAAAGGCGCGCCCTTGCAGATGGTCTGCTGTATTTTCATATTGGCCTCAATCTGATCCAGTGGCATATGGCCGGGACCTTCAATAATCACCTGCACGTTCTTCTCCCAGGCCCTCCTTGTCAGTTCTCCAAGGGTAACCAGCTCCTCGATCTGGGAAATATCAGAGGCATCCTCAATACATCCCGGCCGGCAGGCGTCTCCAAGGCTTAAGGTCACGTCATGTTCCTGGCAGATTTCCAGAATGCGGTCATAATGTTCATAAAATGGATTTTCTTTTCCGGTCATTTCCATCCAGGCAAAGATGATGGATCCTCCTCTGGAAACAATGTTGGTCAGCCGCTTTGCATCCTTAAATCTCTTGGCAGTCTGCCTGTTGATTCCCACATGGATGGTCATGAAATCCACCCCGTCTTCCGCGTGCATTTCCACGATCTGTATCCATTCCTCAGAGGTGATTTCCCGAAGAGGCTTGTGGTAATAAACCACAGCATCGTAAATGGGAACCGTGCCGATGATGGCCGGGCATTCCCCGGTCAGCTTCCTGCGGAATTTTTGGGTATCTCCAAAGGAGCTTAAATCCATAATGGACTCTGCCCCCATTTGAACGGCGTCATTGACCTTCTGGAGCTCCATCTCCAAGTCATTTAAATCCCTGGAGGTCCCCAGATTCACATTGATCTTTGTCCTGAGCATGGAGCCGATTCCGCTGGGCTTTAAACAGAGGTGATTTTTATTGGCCGGGATGGCCACTTTTCCCTCCGCCACCAGCTCCCTAAGCTTTTCCGGCTCCCATTGTTCATGTTCGGCTACTGCCGTCATTTCCTTTGTCAGAATGCCTTTTCTTGCAGCATCCATTTGTGTGGTGTAATTCATCTTTGCTCCTCCTTTTGATTGACGGAGGGATTGTAAGGGGTTTTGCTCACGCAAAAAGAGCCCATACCAACAGGTATAGGCTCGGATAAATAAATTTAATCATCCCACATGAATCCCTACGTTGGCATTACCCAAATCAGGTTATAAAGGTCGAAGTTGATTACTTCCTCTCAGCCCGCCTACGAGCTCCCTCTTGTGGTCATTAGTGTAGCACTTCATTTTCTGCTTGTCAAGAAAAACATCCCAACAGGCTGTCAGCCGGAAATCGCCGCTTTCATTTCTCTTACATAGTCACAGACAGGGCCGACGCAGTCCTTTCCATACTTTGCAGCGATTTTTACAATGGCGCTGCCCACAATCACGCCGTCCGCCGTCTGGCTCATTTCCCTTGCCTGCTCCGGCGTGGAAATTCCAAAGCCGATGGCGCAGGGAATATCTTTCGCCTTCTTTACAAGGGAAACCATTTCCCCGATGTCGGTGTTGATTTCCGTTCTCACTCCGGTCACGCCCATGGAAGAAACGCAGTAGATAAAGCCGTCTGATTCTGATGCAATGGCCCGTATGCGCTCCTTGGAGGTGGGGGCAATGAGGGAGATCAGTTCAACTCCGTATTTCCGGCAGAAAGGCAGCAGCTCCTCCCTTTCCTCAAAGGGCATATCCGGCACGATTAAAGCGTCAATGCCGCACTCCGCCGCATTTTTCATAAACCGTTCACTGCCGTACACGAAAACCGGATTCATATAAGTCATAAAGGCCAGAGGAACGTCGGTTTTCTTTCGTATCCGTTTTACAGATTCAAAAAGCTTATCCGTAGTGGTTCCTGAGGCCAGAGCCCTCATGTCGGCCTCCTGAATTACGATTCCCTCTGCGATTGGGTCAGAAAAGGGGATTCCAAGCTCGATTAAATCCGCCCCGGCTAAAGCCATGGCAGGAACCAGCTCCTCAGTGGTGGCAAGGTCAGGATCTCCTGCCGTAATAAACGGGATAAATGCCGTTCCCTTTGAAAATACATCGCTTATTCTACTCATAGATTTCAACCCCCTTGTAACGGGCAATGGCTGCCACATCCTTGTCGCCCCGCCCGGATAAATTGATGACAATGACCTCATCCTTTCCCATGGTGGGAGCGATCTTTCTGGCATAGGCTACCGCATGGGCGCTTTCTATGGCCGGAATGATTCCTTCCAGACGGGATAGGTATTCAAAGGCTTCCACAGATTCCTGGTCCGTAATTGGCACGTAGCTGGCTCTTCCCGAATCGTGGAGAGCAGCGTGCTCCGGTCCGATGCCCGGATAATCAAGCCCTGCGGAAATGGAGAAGACAGGAGCGATCTGGCCGTACTCATCCTGGCAGAAATAGGATTTCATTCCGTGGAAGATTCCAAGGGAGCCGGTGGAAATGGTTGCCGCGTGTTTTCCTGTTTCAATGCCGTGTCCGGCAGCCTCGCAGCCTATGAGCTTTACCGACGGCTCGTTTACAAATTCATGGAAAATTCCCATGGCATTGCTTCCGCCGCCCACACAGGCGATCACCACATCAGGCAGCTTTCCCTCCGCTTCCTGAAGCTGTGCCCGGACCTCCTTGCCGATGATGCTCTGGAAATCCCTGACTATGGTAGGAAACGGATGAGGCCCCATAACAGAGCCTAAGACATAATGGGTGTCCGCCACCCGGCTGGTCCATTCCCTCATGGTTTCGTTGACCGCATCCTTTAAGGTCTGGGTGCCGCTGGTAACGGCGTGAACCTTTGTGCCTAAAAGCTCCATGCGGAATACGTTTAAGGCCTGACGGTCCGTGTCCTCCTTGCCCATGAAAACCTCGCATTCCATTCCCATGAGGGCCGCAGCCGTAGCCGTGGCAACGCCGTGCTGTCCGGCCCCTGTTTCAGCGATGACACGGGTCTTTCCCATCTTTTTGGCGAGAAGAACCTGGCCCAGGGCATTGTTGATCTTGTGGGAACCGGTGTGGTTTAAATCCTCCCGCTTTAAATAGATCTTTGCGCCGCCTAAGTCCTTGGTCATCCGTTCCGCATAGTAAAGCAGGGAAGGTCTTCCTGTATATTTTTTGTTAAGGTCTGAAAGCTCCGCTAAAAACTCCTCGTCATGGCTGTACTTCTCGTATGCCTCTTCCAGTTCATTTACTGCGTTCATCAGCGTTTCGGGGATAAACTGTCCGCCGTGCTGTCCGAATCTTCCTTTTGACATAGATTTTCACTCCTCATTGTTTGTATGATTTCTTTGATTTTTTCTGGGTCCTTTTTGCCCTCTGTTTCCAGGGAACTGCTTAAATCCAGGCAAAAGGCCTTTGTTTTCATTGCATCCTTTATGTTTGAGAAACCGATTCCTCCGGCCAGGAACCAGGGTTTTTTTATGGCGGGTATCATGGTCCAGTCAAAGGTCCTTCCGCTGCCTCCGTAAAGTCCCTTTATATAAGTATCAAAAAGCAGGAAATCTGCGGGAAGCATCTCCGCCCGGGTCATATCCTCTGTCCTTTGAACCCTTACGGCCTTTATAATGGGGAGGGGAGATGGCAGGCGTTTTTTCAGTTCCAGGATGTAGGCGTCATCTTCATCTCCGTGAAGCTGGATGAGATTAACGGTTCCATTCTCCGCCAGTGACAGGATGCTTTCCATGGGGCTGTTTACAAAAACGCCTACGGATGGAATCTCAGGCAGCAGCAATTCTCTCAGCTCCCGGGCTTTTTCTGCCGTAAGCTGCCGCTTTCCCGGGGCGAATACCAGCCCTGCATAATCCGGCTTCCACTGATTGACTGCCAGAACATCTTCCCTGCGGGTCAGACCGCATATTTTAATCTTCATTTTTCACTCTCCCCGGGCCGCCCTTTTAAAACCGTCTATAATCTCTTTCTTATCCGGGGACCGCATCAGGCTTTCTCCGATGAGAACCGCATTCACCCCGGCTTTTGCCAAAATCCTTAAATGGTCCTTTGTCTGAATCCCGCTTTCCGCCACAAAGAGCACTTGGTCAGGAACCATATTTCTCAGCCGGATGGAATTGTCAAAGTCCACCTCAAAGGTTTTCAAGTTCCGGTTGTTGACCCCGATGATCCGGGCTCCGGCGGAAAGGGCGGAATGGATTTCCTTTTCGTCATGAGCTTCCACCAGAGCGCTTAAGCCGAGGCTGTCACACAGCCTGATTCCATCCCTTAAGGCATCTGTGTCCAGCAGGGCACAGATGAGAAGTACAGCCGAAGCGCCTATGGCCTTTGCTTCATAAATCTGATAAGGGTCTACAGTGAAATCCTTTCGAAGAAGCGGGAGAGTGACCTTTTGGCTGATTTCCGTCAGATAATCATTGCTTCCCAGGAAGAATTCCGGCTCCGTGAGAACGGATATTGCATCCGCTCCGGCCCTTTCATAATCCTTGGCAATCTCTGTATAGGGAAAATCCGGAGCAATGAGCCCCTTGGAGGGAGAAGCCCGCTTCACCTCACAGATAAAGGAGATATCAGGGGAGGAGAGGGCCTTTTCAAAGGGAAGTCCCTTCCCTTTTGTTTTCTCACAGGCCAGAAAGGCCAGCTTTTCCATTTCCTTTAAGGAGATTTTATCCTTTGCGGCTTCCGCCCGTTTTCTAGAAGCGGCTGCCAGGGTATCTAAAATCATGACGTCACCTCTTTTGTAGCATTTACAAATTCCTCCAGCTTTGCAGCGGCTTTTCCGGAGCTGATGAGGCAGGAGGCCTTTTCCAGGCAGTCTTCTATAGAACAGTCATCAATTCCCAGATACAGGCTTAAGGCAGAATTTAAGAGGACGATGTCCCGCTTTGGCCCTGTAAGCGTTCCGTTTAAAATATCCCTTGTGATCTGTGCGTTGTCCTCAGGGGTTCCGCCCACCAGCTCCGGCAGGGTGCACCGCTTGAGACCGAACTGCTCCGGGGTGATTTCATACCGGGTCAGCTCTCCGAAACGGATCTCACATACCTGGGTGGGACCTGTCATGGTGGCCTCGTCAAGCCCGTCGTCCCCGCAGACTACCAGCCCCCGCTTTACGCCCAGATTGCTTAAGACCTGTGCCAGGGGATCTACCAGCTTCCTGTCATAAACGCCCAGAAGCTGCATGGTGGCGCCCGCCGGATTGGAAAGAGGTCCAAGAATGTTGAAGATGGTCCGTATCCCCAGCTCCTTGCGGACCGGGCCCGCATACTTCATGGAGGAGTGGTAGGCCTGGGCAAAGAGGAAGCACATGCCGGTTTCCGTTAAAATCTTTCCCGACTGGTCTGCCGTAAGATTTAAATTCACTCCTAAATGCTCCAGCACATCGGCGGCCCCGCTTTTACTGGAAACGCTGCGGTTTCCGTGCTTTGCAACGGGAACCCCGCCTGCGGCTACCACAAATGCGCTGGTGGTGGAAATATTAAAGGTTCCGGCCTCGTCTCCTCCGGTTCCAACAATATCGATCACCGGAAAGTCCGGCTCCAGCTTAAGGGCCTTTTCCCGCATGACCGTGGCACATGCTGTTATTTCATCAATGGTTTCCCCTTTCATACGAAGCCCGGTTAAAAACGCGGCCATCTGGGCCGGAGTGGTTTCCCCGCTCATGATCTCGTTCATAACTTCCTTGGCGGCTTCAAAGCTTAAATCCTGACCTGAGATTACATCGTGAATTGCCTGCTGTATCATTTTGCCTGCCTCCTTTATTAATTAATGGATAGAAAAATTTATGGATAAAAAGTTTTCAAGAATCGTCTTTCCGTCCGGTGTTAAAATGGATTCCGGGTGAAACTGAAGCCCGTAGACGGGATAGTCCTTATGTTTAACTGCCATGATTTCCCCCATGTCGTCGGCTGCGATAACGGCCAGACAATCTGGAAGAGATTCCTTTCCGGCGATGAGAGAGTGGTATCTTGCCGCCGGAAGCTTTTCCGGCAGTCCCTTAAATAATGGGTCAGAGGAGTCAATGGTGAGGATGCTCTGCTTCCCGTGCATCAGCTTTCTGGCGTGGGTGATTTCTGCCCCGTAGACCTCGCAGATTCCCTGATGGCCCAGACAGACTCCCAGAATGGGAATATCTTTTCCCAGCTTTCCCACCACGTCCTCGCACACACCTGCGTCCTTTGGATAGCCGGGACCGGGAGAGAGGATGATGTGGCTGGGGGAAAGGTCCCTTATTTCCTCTGCCGTCATTTCATCGTTTCGTATGACCCTGATATGGGGATTTATGCTCCCGAACATCTGGACCAGGTTATAGGAAAAGCTGTCGTAATTATCAATTAAGAGAATCATCAGTCATTCACCTCCCCGGCTGTTTCAATGGCCCGGATCACTGCCTTTGCCTTGTTTTCCGATTCTTCATATTCTGTTTCAGGAACGCTGTCAGCCACGATGCCGCCCCCTGCCTGGACGTACACTTTTCCCTGGCTTTTGACTGCCATGCGTATGGCAATGCAGGTATCCATGTTTCCCGTAAAGTCGATGTATCCGAGAGCTCCTCCGTAAATCCCTCTGGGCTCTGATTCCAGCTCTTCGATGATTTCACAGGCCCGGATTTTCGGAGCCCCGGACAGGGTGCCTGCCGGAAGCACTGCCTCAATGGCGTGAAAGGCATCCCGGTCAGGGGTAATGTCCGCCTCCACCTGGGAGCAGATGTGCATGATCCGGGAGTAGCGGTGGATCATCTTGTAGCCGGTGACCTCTACTGTGGAAAAGGCTGCAATCCGTCCTAAATCATTTCTTCCTAAGTCCACCAGCATGTTGTGCTCTGCCAGCTCCTTTTCGTCGGCAAGAAGCTCCTCCTCCAGGCGCCGGTCCTCCTCGGCGGTCTTTCCCCTGGGCCTTGACCCTGCCACAGGGAAAGTGGTGAGCCGTCCGTCCTTTAAGCGGACCAGTGTTTCCGGCGAGGTGCTCATGATCTCTAAATCATCCATGTGCAGATACACCATGTAGGGAGACGGGTTGGTGGTCCTTAAGACCCGGTAGGCATTTAAGAGACTGTCCCGGTAATCGCTTGTAAACTGTCTGGACAGGACCGCCTGGAAAATGTCTCCGTCCACGATGTACTCCTTTGCCCGCTCCACCATGGAGCAGAACTCCTCTTTCGTCACGTTGCAGCAAAACTGGGGCCTGCCTGTGACCGCGGATTTTTTTAAGGGAATATCTTCCCCGATCATGGCTGCAATGCTTTCCAGCCTTGCACAGGCCTTTCCGTAATTTTCCATGACCCGGTCGGTTTTCATATTGACCACAAGGCTGATTTTCTGCTTTAAATGGTCGTAGGCGATAACCGTATCAAAAAGCATCAGCTCAAAGTCATTGCAGCTGCCTTTTTTGATGGACAGAACCGGCTCCGTGTATCCGATCATGGAATAAGCAAAGTAACCTACAAATCCTCCGGTAAATGGAGGCAGCCCGGGAAGCTTGGGGGAACGGTAATCCTTTAAAATATCCCGGAGCACGTCGTAGGGCTCTGCGGTGTGGATTATTCGGTCGTCTGCCGAAGCTCCCTGGCTTTCAAAGCGGTGCACGGTAACAACTTTATCCCTGCATGTGACCTTAAGGACCGGGTCATAACCAAGAAAAGAGTAGCGGCCCCAGTTTTCGCCGCCCTCAATACTTTCAAGCAGGTAATAACGGCTGCTTAAGGCTGCGATTTTGCGCAGCAGGGTAATTGGGGTGACAATGTCTGCAAAGATTTCCCGGCAGACCGGGATAATGGGATAGGAAGCTGCAAGAGCTTCGATTTCCTTACAATCCGGCGTAATGTTCATGGTGAAATGCTCCTTTCTTCTTTACTGCCCGTTTTCAGGACATAAAGGCATATCCTTAAGTTAAAATAAAAGTTAAAATAAATAAAAAAAGCCTTCCGTCACTCAACCATATTTCTATGGAAAGAGGGACGGAAAGCTTAAATTTGCGTTCCGCGGTACCACCCTGCTTGAAGAAGATATTCTTCTTCCGCTCTTTAACACACCAACATGTGCCTCCCCTTGATAACGGATAGGAAACCCGTCAGCATCTACTTCCGGAAAAATCCGGTTTCAAGCCGCCCTCGCAGGTCCATTCAGACCAGACACCAACGCTTCCTCTCACCGACCGGAAGCTCTCTGTGCATGATGAAGTGATCTTACTTACTCCTGCTCAACAGTTTATCGCTTTGTTTTTTACAGTATATGAGGCAGCAGTTAAAATGTCAATAGGGAAAATTATTTTTTTCTTCATTATGCAAAATTATGCAGCTTTTATGGTATAATAATCCAAATACAATGATGGAAAATTAAAAAATTAATGATCAGGAGGATTGCTTATGGATATGATGGAGGCAATAGAAAACCGCCATTCAGTGCGCGATTATACGGACAAAAAGCTGGAACCGGATGTCATTTCCCAGCTTCAGGAAGAGATCAGCCTCTGCAACGCAAAAAGCGGGCTTCATATGCAGCTTGTCACAGATGAGCCGGATGCTTTCGGCGGCTTTATGGCGCATTATGGAAAGTTTAACAATGTGAAAAATTATGTGGCGCTCATAGGGGAAAAGGGATCTGCCTTGGAGGAAACGGTGGGATACTACGGCGAGCAGGTGGCCTTAAAGGTACAGCAGCTTGGTTTAAATACCTGCTGGGTAGCCCTGACCTTCAGCAAGGGAAAAAGCCGCTGCGTGGTTGAAAAAGGAGAAAAGCTGGTCTGTGTGCTTTCCCTGGGCTATGGAAAGACACCGGGTGTGGCTCATAAAAGCAAGCCGTTAAACCAGCTTTGCAGGGCAGAGGGCACCATGCCCGATTGGTTTGCAAGGGGCATGAAAGCTGCATTGCTTGCTCCGACCGCAGTAAACCAACAGAAATTTCTGATTGCGCTTTCCGGAAATAAGGTGTCCGCGAAATCAACAGGCGGTTTTTATTCAAAGGTGGATTTAGGAATTGTAAAAAAGCATTTTGAAATTGGAGCTGGGGAAGATAACTTCATCTGGGCGTAGCCCTCTTTCATCGGCTGCCCTGGTCCTTTTTATTATCCGCAGAAGCAAAATAAGTTCCTGCAATCATGACAAGCAGAGCAATGACAAAGGAAAAAGACGGAAGCTCCTGGAACACCATAAGGGACAGTGCCGTGCCGATGAAAGGAGCTACCGCATAATATGCGCTGGTCTTTGCTGCGCCCAAGTCTCTTTGCGCATAAATATAAAAAAATATGCTTAAGCCATAGGTGACAAATCCAAGGATCAGCGCAATGAAGAGATAGCCTGCATGGCTTACGGTTTCTCCTGCGGACAAAGCGATGATCAGGGAGCCGGAACCGGAACCGAACCCCTTTATCACCACAATTTGCAGCGGATTTTTCGAGGACAGCATCCTGGTGCAGTTGTTTTCAAAGCCCCAGCAAACGCAGGCCAGGATTACAAAGAGAGAACCGAGGGAAAAAGAAAAGCTGCTCATATCCTCGATGGAAAGAAGAATGCTGGCCAGGGTGATGAGCCCGATGGCCGCCCACAGCCGTTTGGAAATGGCTTCCTTGAAGATCCACAAGGCGATCATTGAGGTGGTGACAATCTCAAAGTTGTTGAGCAGAGAAGCATTTGCTGCCGTTGTCCTTGTAAGTCCCAGCATCAGAAATATGGGAGCCCCTATGTCAAGAATAACCATGGCTGCAGTGTAAGGGAGCTCCTTTTTGGTAAGGGGCAGTTCTTTCTGCCCTTTTCCCATTTTCTTTTGAATGACGCCGGTGACAAAAAGACCGGTCCCTGCCCCCAGGTACAAAAGGGCTGCCATCATGGCTGCCGGGATTTTCTCAAGCATCAGCTTTGATAGGGGTGAATTTATTGCGTATAAGGCGGCTGCCAAAACAGCAAAGAATACCGCCCGGGTGTCCTTTGATCTTAACCGGCCTGCCTTGTTTTTCATATGTTTTACCTCCCGTATCCCCCGTGGGGGGATATAATTATTGTATTCCATTTGATGTAAAAAAGCAAGTATATGATAAAAAAAGGGACATCAGGTGATTCTTTCGAAGAGCCATGCACTGATTGACATTGAGGAAAATAGTGCTAAAATGATCCTAAATGGTTTCAGAACTTAAATTACAGTCAGGAGGATGAGATTATGGCAAAAATAGGGATCATCGGAATTGGAAATATGGGCTCCGCAATTTTAAAGGGCTTGCTGAAGGTATATGAAAAAGAGGAGATTATTTTTACCGACGTAAATGAGGACCTCTGCGCCCGGATCACAAAGGAGCTTGGAGTGGCCCATGAAAGCAGCAACGCCCGGTGCGCGGCAGACGCAAAATATATTGTCCTGGCCGTTAAGCCCCAGTATTTTGATCCTGTGTTACAGGACATCCGGGAGGTGGTAACAGAAAAAAACGTGATTATTTCCATTGCCCCCGGCATTACCATAGAGCAGTTAAAGGAAAAGCTGGGAGAGGAAAAGCGGGTGGTCCGGGCCATGCCCAACACCCCGGCTCTTTTAGGCGAGGGGATGACAGGGGTTTGCTATGATAGAAAGGCCTTTTCCGAAGAAGAGGAAAAATCCGTTGCCGATATTTTCCATTCCCTGGGAAAAATGAGGATCGTGGAGGAGCGGCTGATGAATGCGGTGGTATGCGTCAGCGGAAGCTCTCCGGCTTATGTATACATGTTTATTGAGGCTCTGGCCGACAGCGGGGTCAAGTATGGTCTGCCCAGGGATGCCGCCTATGAAATGGCCGCCCAGACCGTTCTCGGCAGCGCAAAAATGGTCCTGGAAACAGGAGAGCATCCCGGCGCGCTGAAAGATAAGGTATGCTCCCCCGGAGGAACCACCATTGCAGCAGTTTCCGCCCTGGAGGAATACGGATTCCGCAATGCGGTGATAAAGGCAGCTGATGCCTGCTTCCAGAAATGTGAGAAAATATAATGCAGGAATTGGGGAATGAGTAGTAAAAACGGGAAGGAAAAAAGAGGAGGAAAAGACATGGATCAGTCAATCGTTAAACGTCTGGACAGGCAATTAAAGTATACGGGAAATATTTTAACAATATATGAGGATACCATAGAGGCCAACGGTCATATGGCCCACTGGGATTTCATCCATCACAACGGAGCGGCGGCGGTAGTTCCCGTGACAAAGGAAGGAAAGCTCCTCATGGTGCGCCAGTACCGCAATGCCCTGGACCGCTTCACCCTAGAAATTCCCGCCGGGGCCTTAGATCATCCCAAGGAGCCCAAGCTGGACTGCGCCCACAGGGAGCTGGAGGAGGAGACCGGCTATAAGACGGACAAAGAGAAAATGGAGTATTTAATCAGCGTCAACACCACTGTGGCGTTCTGCGACGAGGCCATCGATATTTTCGTGGCAAGGGAACTGGAGCCTTCCAGGCAGAATCTGGATGAGGATGAATACATCGAGGTAGAGGAATGGACCGTAGAAGACCTGGAGCAGAAGATTTACCGTGGTGAGATCACCGACGGGAAGACCATTGCGGCCATTATGGCATATGCCCGCAAATACTGCACCAGGTAAAAAAGACAGAACATATCCCCCCGGACAGGGGACATAAATATCCCTCTGCAGGCATAAATTGTGACAAGACCTGTAGGGGGATTTTTTATGGCTGTTTTACTTAATGATATAAAGTTCCAGATGAGGAAAAGAACTCCTTATCTCCTCTGTTTTTTTGCCGGGCTTGGAGTGGGGACTTTTCTGGCTAATTTCTGGTACCCGTCCTTTGCCCAGGAGGCGGCTTATTATCTGGGACTCCTGGATAAGAATGTGAATTTAAATAAGGGAGAGAGCATGAAGCTTTTCGGGCAGGTCTTTAGGCAGAGGCTGGTGCAGGTAGGCCTCGCCTGGCTGGTGGGCTTAACCGTCTACGGACCTCTTGTTTTTTGTCTGCTCACCGCGGGAATCGGCTTTTCCGTGGGCTTTGTGCTTTCCGTCATAACGGTTCAAAAAGGCCTTATGGGCCTTCCTGTTTTTCTCATGACAATCATGCCCCATGCCCTGTGCTATATTCCGCTTTGGGGGATTCTTTTCCTGTGGGCCGTGCAAAGGGGGAGACGGTTCCGGCTTCCCGCTTTTTTTCTTCTCCTTGCCTTAACTGCTGTCGGAAGCGCCTGCGAAACCTGGCTGAACCCGTTTTTTCTTAAGCTGGTCCTGTAAAATGGGATGAGTTGAAAAATTTTATCCATAAATAAAAAGCCCGATTTTACCACATATAGGGCAAAAAAAATGCCTGTGGTCAACATCTTGTATATGTTATGTAAAGTACCCCTAAAATGCCTTAAAAGTGGGAAAAATGTGTTTGATTTTATCGAAAATAGCCTATATAATGTTAGGTAGAAGCCGTTTTTGAGGCATTTTTGGAAACCGGAAGGTCAGGGGATATGAGCATGGTAGCGGAGATTGATCATTTTATAATTTATTTGAGGGAGATTAAAAGAACATCAAAGAACACAGAGGTATCTTACCACAGGGATTTAATGCAGCTGGCCGCCTTTTTGGGGCAGCAGGGAATTATGGAAGTGGACAAGGTCACAAAGACCAGTCTTAATTCCTATATCCTGTTTCTGGAAAAAGAGGGCAGGGCTACCACTACCATTTCGCGCAGCCTGGCATCCATGAAAGCGTTTTTCCATTATGAATATGGCGAAGGCAGGATTCACAAGGACCCGGCGGAGCTGATCAAAGCGCCGAAGGTTGAGAAAAAGGCGCCCACCATCCTGACCGTGGATGAGGTGAACTGCCTGCTGAGCCAGCCGGACGGAAACAGCCCGAAAGAGCTTCGGGACCGGGCCATGCTGGAGCTTCTCTATGCAACCGGGATCCGGGTGTCCGAGCTCATTCATTTAAAGAAAGCCGATGTGAACCTGACCATAGGCTATATCACCTGCCGGGACGAGCACAAGGAGCGGATGATTCCCTTTGGGAAGGTGGCAAAGCTGGCCCTTTCTGCATATATGGAGCGGGGGCGGGAGGCTCTTCTTAAGGATCAGAATTCCCAGTGGCTTTTTACAAACTGCAACGGGGGCCCCATGAGCCGTCAGGGCTTTTGGAAAATCATTAAATTTTACGGGGAAAAGGCCGGAATACAGGCAGACATTACGCCCCATACCCTCCGCCATTCCTTTGCGGCCCATCTGCTGCGCAACGGAGCCGACATCCATGCGGTACAGGCCATGCTGGGCCATTCCGATATGGCGACGACGCAGATGTATATGAACTATGCCCAGGGGGGAAATGTGCGCCAGGCTTATGCGGGAGCTCATCCGAGAGGCTAGAGGGATGTTTTTGCAGGATGATATTCTTTCTTGTTATGTAAAATGTGTATTTGTATATAAAATAAAAGCACGGGATTTTTCCGTGCTTTTATCAGTCTATGAAAAAGTAAGCGGGAGTTTGCAGAAAGCTGGATTAATTAATATATTGGTTCTTATTCCCGCTGCACAGCGCTTTCAACAAAGTGAACCACAGAATTATCCCAGTATTTTTTATAAGTCCGCTCATTCTCCCCATCAAAGTTTAGCTGATACATCCGGAACGTAACCTGTATGTCTTTCGGCTGCCATTGTTCCTCATAGGAATATTTATAACTCATACCCAATTGCCTCATTACCCCGCCGCTTCGGGGATTGTTAATATCATGGGTAGCAGTAATATAAAGGAAACCGTCCTTTTTCAGCTGTTCAATCACTGCCTTGCCGGCTTCGCCTGCAATCCCTCTATGCCAAAACTCCTTACGCAGCCCATAACCAAAATCATGGCTGTCGTCCATACTTACATGAACATATCCTACAGGTATGTTATCATTTTTTAAACAGACAGCATATTTATAGCCTCTGGGCTGCCTGTATAATTCAGCATACTTTTTTTCGAAAAATGTCTTCGTTTCCTCTAATGATTTCAAAGGAAACCACGGCAGATAGGTATTTACGTCTTCATCTCCGTAAATAGCAAACAAGGCTTCCATATCATTTTCACTAAACTTTCTTAATATCAACCGCTCCGTTTCCCTGGCAGGTGTATTTGTTAAATCCACAGCTTCCTCTCTTTCTCCATAACATAATTCGTCAATAAAATTCCGTTTCTTTCTGCTTCCTGTTTTTTTACAACCTTATATCCGCGTTTTTCAAAAAATGGTTTTGCTGTAATTGAAGCATGTGTAGTTATCTTGCCCATACATCCAGCTGTTCATCAGTATAGTCCTTTGCATTAACTGAATGCACGGTATTATAAAATAATTCTGCCAGATGCCTGCAATCAGAGGTTTTGTATTTTCTGATAAACATTTTTCCTCCTTTCTGCAAATCCTGAATTAAATATTCGTATGTTTTGTTATCATATTAACAATTGCATCTGCTGTCATATCCTTGTTTATTATGTACTCAGAGATAATTTCCAGATAATCTTTTCCTCTCCACCAACGCTTCATATCCGCTTCCCCGAAGTCCCCGGCATTTGGTTTTGTTTTGTGCCGAAAGAGCGTTTCTTCAAAAGGGATATCAAAATAATAAGCATAGATATTATTTTTGAATTCGTCTTTTATGACTTCAAAAAGTCTTTGGTACCAATCTGCATATAAGATACCCTCTAAGATTACAGTTGCACAATTTGCTTTTCCATATCGGACAAGATCAATCATTAAACCGATGGCTTGTGTTTCTGAACCATCCTTAACGTACAGCATCTCCCGTCTGACAGCGTCTTGTGAAATAAGCAGCGTGCCTCTCCCATAACATCTTTGCAGATTCCGTGCAATGGTTGTTTTGCCGCTCCCGGAATTTCCTCTTAGCATAACAATCTTTGGATTTCCATTCATATGACTTCTGCCTCCGAATTCCGATTTAATCGACTCTGAATTCATTATAATAAAATCCTGCACAAAAATATAGACTAAATAATTATCTTCAATCCGGTTTTTATCCCCCGGTATATCATGAACCGTTCGCCTCGTCTGCGATCCCCCAAAAGCCTTGGACACCGTGCTCACTTTGATGTCCAGAAAATCCGCCGGTTCCCCCCGGGGTGGCAGCTTAGTGCCGGGGCGCAGAGCGTTGTTTTGTATGTCCGCCTCCATCTTCTGTGCCAGATGCAGCATTGTATGGCAAGGCTTTCAAGGTAAAGAAAACAGATTCACACAGCCGCCGGCATTTTTTAAAAGGGGTTATATTTAATAATCTCCAACAGAAAACAGCACAAGGTTCATATAATCTGCTTTCCGGGAAATATCCAAGGTAAGACTGCTGCATCTGCCGCAGGTCTGGTGAAGCTGCCTTAAGCGGTTCTGGGCTGCCGGATTCTTTCGGATGTCAATAACCGTACCGTCGGAGGAATGAAGCTCCACAGGACCTCCACAGGTGTTTACCTCATTTAAAAACCCTTCCATATTATAAATATTTAATTTAACCATCCTGCTGCCTCCTGTCATACATCTGTTTTCTTTCTGTTTACAAATGTAATTATAATGCAGCAGCGGATGTATATATATATCATTTACGCCCGTTTCTATCAAAATCCTGCCATTTCTGCCGGTATTCCCTGGGGGTACAGCTCATGGCTTCCCGGAACACTTTGCCGAAATAGCTGCTGCTTCCAAGACCGCAGGTCTGCCCGATATTTGCAAGGGCTTCCTCTGCCCGGTGAGCATGGCGCAGGCTTTTTGCAGGCGGCAGCTTTTTATATATTCAGCCGGAGTCATGTTCAGCTTCTGCCTGAAAGTACGGAAGCATTCGCGCTCACTGATATAGGCAGAGGCTGCGATTTCTGTCATGGGAAGCTTTTCCGCGCAGTGCTCCTGAATATATGCCATCATCTGCTTGATCTTGTGGTTTGACGGTATAAAATGCTTTTTTTCATCCCACAGGGATTCTGTAAGATGGAGCAAGCCGCACCATAATTCAGATAGAAGGGACCGAAGCTTCATCTCATAGTCCTCCCCGTCAGGAGATAAGTGAAAGGATTCCGTGAGAAGCTTTAAAAGCCTGTCATGCTCCGGCTTACGGGGAAACAGCCCTATAATTTCGATCTGAGCGGAGGTAAGGGGCGTCACATACTTTTGCTCCAAAAGGCTTCCCGGAAGCCCTCCGATGAGGGATGGGTCAAAGATGTGAAGCATCTGGGCGGTGTGTTTTATGTTTCCCGGCATCCTTGTCATGTGAAGGACGTTGGAATTGATAAATCCCCCGGAGCCTTCTTCAAAGACCGTTACTCCGTTGGGGGTGTGGTATTCCAGACTGCCTTTTTCTAAGTAGAATATTTCCACTTCCTTATGCCGTGGCACTGGCATA
>JASGGP010000048.1:0-20853 GCA_047604985.1 Lacrimispora sp. | reverse complement strand
CCTTGACGAATCCGTCCAGCTGTTTACTGATTCCTTTGACCCTCCGATACAGAAATGCCTTGCAGCCGCAAAAGACGGGAATAAAGACGGCGTATTGACTTCTCTGTCCGAGGGGGCAGATAACATCCAGAAAATATATGACAATTTTGACAAGTTGGTGGTAAACCGGATGAACTCCGCTCATGAAACAAGCACGTCCAATGATTCAACAGCGCTTATCCTCACTGTCATTCTTTGTGTTATTGTTGCGGCAGGCACAGTTTTTGCACTCTTTGTAAGCCTTAAAATCTCACACATGATCAGCAGGCCCATCGAACAGGTTGTGGATGCCGCCAACAAAATCGCCCTGGGGCACGTGGATGTTGACCTTCAGAGCGTCAATTCCAAGGATGAAACCGGCCAGCTTGCCTCCGCCTTTACCAGAATGCTGGATGGCATCCGCAGTCAGGTGCTTATTGCCGATGAAATCAGCAACGGCGACTTTACACAGGAAGTACCTCTTCGCTCTGAAGGAGATGTTCTGGGCCTTGCGCTCAGGAAGATCGAAAAGGACCTCAACCGGACACTGCTTCTCATAAGCAACGCCGCGGAGCAGGTCAATACCGGTGCGGAACAGGTATCCTCTGCCGCTCAGGCCCTGGCCTCCGGTTCCACTGAACAGGCAGCCACCGTTGAAGAGCTTAACGCCTCCGTTTCCACAGTCGCTGAACAGGCGAATCAGAATGCGGGCAACGTCCGGCGGGCCTCCGCATATGTGGAACAGTCCGGAACCGGAGTCGCCCAGAGCAACACCCACATGGAAAACTTAAACACCGCAATGAGAAAGATCGGGGCCGCCTCAGAAGAGATATCCAATATTACCAAGGTTATTGAAGATATCGCTTTCCAGACAAATATTCTTGCCTTAAACGCAGCTATTGAAGCAGCCCGCGCCGGAAATGCAGGGAAAGGCTTTGCCGTTGTTGCGGACGAAGTACGGAATCTTGCCACGAAATCTGCCGAAGCTGCCAAGGAAACCGCAAAGCTTATTGTACATTCCGTTGAAGCCGTTTCAGAAGGTGAAGAAATGGCATCGGAGGCTGCAAGGATTCTTCAGGAAGTTGCGGAAAAATCAAAGCTTGTGGAACAGGCCATTCAGGAAATTGAAGCCGCCTCCTCGGAACAGGTGATGGCAATCAACAGATTAATCAGGGCTTTCACAGGTATCCTCCGTCATACAAACAAATGCCGCTACTGCGGAAGAAAGCTCTGCATCCAGCGAAGAACTGGCCGCCCAGTCCATGACACTTCAGAGGAAGAGGAAAATTCAAACTAAAAGGAATCCAGTCAGAATTCCGACAATCTCTCTCTTTGCCAAAAATGCGGAATCCGGAACCTATCGGAAACCGGCAGACGGATCCGGCAAATACTAATGGAAAGGAGATCAGCCAATGGGTAGATATCTCACATTTTGGAGTGACGGCCAATTATTCGGTGTCTCAATTACCGATGTGGTGCAGATCGTGGGGATGCAGAAGATAACGGAGCTTCCGGAGTATCCCGCCTATGCAAAGGGTGTCGTCAGCCTGCAGGGCGGTATCTTTCCGGTCATTGATGTGCGCCTCCGTCTCGGACGGCCGGAAGCCCCTTACAATGACCGCACCTGCATTATCGTGGCCAGCATACAGGAAAGCAGCTTCGGCTTTATCGTAGACGAGGTTGATGAGGTCCTGGATTTGCCGGAGGAGCAGATCACGGCTCCCCCCAGGATAAAATCAACGGACCTTAATTCCTATCTGACCGGAATCACCCGTGTAAAAACCGATCCCTCGGGAAATGAAAAGATAATTCTGTTTGTGGATATGACAAAGCTTCTCAGCGAAGAAACCTTTGCAGCTCTTTTCAGTACCGCCCGGTTATAAATCACATAGAACGCAGGGTACATTGACAGATCATCAGTCAATCTCCCCGGCGTTCTATTTTTTTACATCCTTTCATCAAAGGCTGTATCATACCACTCCAGACACAGCTCCTCCCATTCTTTCCCTGCCCTTTGCAGCTCTTCCTTCAGCCGATTACAGGCTTCCTCTTCCTCCCACTGCCCGCCGTTCCAGAATTCTTCCGATTCCAACCATTTTTCTTTCAGCCGCTCCATGTGCAGAGACAGCTCCTCCACCCGCCGCTCTGCCGGCAGCAGCCGTTCTGTGATCAGCCCCAGCTTCCAGTCCATATAAGCCTCCTCAGCCGGAATTTCACGCAGCCAGTGCCTTTCCGCTTTCGGGACCGCCCGCATTCCGGCAATCAGGGCCTGTTCCTCCGCCTTGATCCGGGCCGCGGGTCCGATGCCGCTTTCGCTCTTCCGGCTCCGTTCCAGATAATGCTCATAGCCAAAGGGATAATAAAGAACGGACCTGCCCTCAAAGATCAGCACTGCTTCCGCCACACGGCTCAAAAAGTATCGGTCATGGGACACGAACAGTATGGTGCCCGTGTAGGCCAGAAACGCGGATTCCAGGGTTTCCTTTGCCCTGATATCCATATGGTTGGTCGGCTCATCCAGAATCAGAAAATTAGGTCGGCTCTGTAAAAGCTCCGCCAGAACCAGCCTTGATTTCTCCCCTCCCGACAGCATGTCCACCCGTTTTCCGGCTTCCTTGCCTCCGAAGAGATAGGCTCCCAGAGTGCTGCGGACCTCTTTTTCCGTCAGGGCGGGAAAGAGATCGTGAAAATGCTCTGCCACTGTTTTAGAGGAGCTGATTTCCGATGAATGCTGGTCAAAGTAACCGATGGTGATCTGGTTCCCCAGGGAATACTCCCCGGAAACAGGGGGGATAAGACCTGCTGCGGTTTTTAAAAACGTGCTCTTGCCCGCGCCGTTAGGGCCAAGAATCCCGATTTTCTGGCCTCTGCGAATCCTCATGGTGATTTCCAGAAGGGGACGGCCATAGCCGATTTTTAAATGCTCCGATTCAAACACCCATTTGCTGCCGGCAAACACAGGCTCCAAGGGCCCGGTGAACATGTGGACATCATCCTCTTCCGGTTTTTCGATCCGGTCGATTCTTTCCATGGCTTTCTTTTTTGAACGGGCAAAGGCCGCCTTATTGGGCTTGTGCTTAAACCGCTCCACCAGATCATTCAGCCTCTTGATCTCCTCCTGCTGCCGCTCATAAGCCTTCGTCCGAAGCCGGATGAGCTTCCCTTTCTCTTCCCTGTAGTGGGTATAATTGCCAGGATACCGGGTCAGCCTCTTCCCCGACAGCTCATACACCACAGACACGGTCTGATCCAGAAAGAAACGGTCATGTGATACCATCACTACCGCTTTTTCATACTCTTTCAAATACTGCTCCAGCCACTCCGTCGTCTGAATATCCAGGTGATTGGTCGGCTCATCCAAAAGCAGTATATCCGGCTTGGAGAGCAGATGGCCGATCAGCGCGATTTTTGTCTGTTCCCCTCCGGAAAACTGGGAAAGCTTCTTCTTTTTATCTTCTTTCGAAAAGCCCAATCCGGTAAAAAGGGCATCGTATTCCATTTCATATGCAAACCGCTCCACGGCAAAAGGATCTGTGCCGGGACAGCCGGTTAAAAAAAGCTCCTCAACCGTCCTGTCCTTATCGGAAAAGGCCTGCTGGCTTAAATAACCGACCGTCAGCTTCCGGGAACAGATGATTCCCGGTCCATCCCGCCTGTCATCCCGGTCCAGGCCAAGCTCTCCGGCGATAAGCCTTAGCAGAGTCGTCTTCCCCGCTCCGTTATTTCCCACCACCGCGATCTTTTCATTTCCGTGTATTTCAAAGTCAATGTGGGACAGAATGAGGTTTCCCCCTGCTGATACTGTCCCATCCGTAATCTGATATAGCATCTTTTTCCCTCTGTTTCTTTTCCGATTGTCTGATTATACCAAACGGCAGGCACGCTTAAGGCTGAAAGGACTGTCCGTAGACACAATTGCCATCCACGAATGTTCCCCACACCTTTCTCTCCCGGATTGTGCAGGGCGCACAAGTTCTGATATCCTGGGAAAGTACCGTAAAATCAGCCGCCATGCCCGGAAGCAGTTTTCCCTTTTCCTCTTCTTCAAAGCTGGCTCTGGCTCCCATAACCGTGTATGTGTCCAGGGCTTCTTCCACGGAAAGCGCCTGATGGGGCAGAAAGGTTTTCTTCCCATCAAGGGTTGTTCTCGTCACCGCGCACTGGATTCCGGCCAGCACATCCGGGCGCTCCACCGGCGCGTCCGAACCGTTGGAAACGGAAACGCCCATATCCATAAGGGTTTTGAACTGATAGGTATCCTTCGCCCGCTCCATTCCCACCCGCTTTTCCACAATATGATTGTCGTAATCCAGAAATATCGACTGGATATAGGCGTGGAGATCCAGCTTTTTAAACTTCTGAAGCAGTTCTTCCGTGGTGATCTGGCAATGGACGATTCCATGGCGCAGCTTATTCTCCCCACAGCTTATGCCAGACTTTTCCATGGCGCTTACCGCCATCTCCATTGCACGGTCCCCGATGGCATGGACCGCCACCTGCATTCCATGCTCCGACGCATACCCGATCCTCTCATCCAGCTCCTTCTGGCTGTAAATCGGTATCCCGCAGTTGTCCGGATTTTCCCCGTCATCCTCATAGGGCTTGTTCAAATAAGCCGTTCTTGCTCCCAGGGAACCGTCGGAGATGATTTTCAGCGGTCCTATGGTGAAAAAGCGGCTCCCGGTTCCCGTCCGGTATCCCTTATGGAAAAAGTCCTTCATCGACTCCGGACCCGAAAGCAGGCACTGTTCATAGACTTTCACCGTCAGAAGTCCTTCCTCCTCCAGCTCCCGGTAAGCGCCCAGCACCGTTTCATAGGAAATTCCGAGAAAAGCGGACAGATCATCGCTTTGAACCGAGGTAATTCCATAGGCGTTTAACTGCTTCGCAGCCTCCCGGATGCAGCTTTTGATTTCTTCCCTATCCGGCGCAGGGATGACCCGGCTCACCAGGTCGATCCCGTTTTCCCGAAGCACTCCCGTTGGTTCCCCGTTTTCATCCACGTCAAAGCAGCCACCCGCCGGCTGGGCGGTCTCTCCGGTTATTCCAGCCGCCCGAAGCGCCGCTGAATTGACGCTTGCGATATGACCGCAGGCACGGGAAACCATGACCGGCCTGTCCTTGGACACCCGGTCCAGATCATGACGGTCAGGGAACCGTTTTTCATCCTGGAAAAGGTCGTGATTCCAACCTCTTCCCACAATCCAGCCGTCCGATGCTCCCTCATGCTCTGATTGATATTTCAAAAGCCCGTCCACCATGGCGGACATGGAGGAGGAACAGGAAGTCAAATCCGCCGTCCTCAATCCATAACCGTATTCCAGCAAGTGCAAATGGGAATCGATAAATCCCGGAACCACAAAACAGCCTTTTAAATCATGGCGGACTGTCTTCTCTCCCTTTGCCCAGGCCTCCACTTCCTCAAGTTCTCCGACTGCTCCTATTCTTCCGTCTTCCACTCCCATGGCCCTGGCCTCCGCACCGTTTCGGACATAGAAGATACCGTTCCAGTATATATGCTTCATGTGATTTCTCCTTTCACAGCCCTGCCGCCGCAGTGCGATCCTCCCGGAGGGTTTTTATCGGATAGGACGAACCTTCCTATACGATAAAAAAAGACAGCAGAAAGATATGGATCTGTCTGCTGTCTGCTGCCCGGCCCTGCCGTTTATTACGATTCTTTTGTTTCTGTTTTAGCGCCCTCAGACTTTGCAGCCAGATCACCCGGCTTCATGCTTAAGTTGATTCTGCCCATCTTGTCGACCTCAACTACCTTAACAGTCACTTCGTCGCCGATGTTTACCACATCCTCAACCTTAGCCACTCTCTTATCGGACAGCTTGGAAATGTGGACCATACCGTCCTTATTCGGAGCCAGCTCAACGAAAGCGCCGAAATTCATAATCCTTACAACCTTGCCTGTCATAACCTGACCTGCTTCGATTTCCGTTACAATGCTCTTGATGATCTGGATGGCACGGTCGATCATGGTCTGATCGGTTCCGCATACGGATACGCTTCCGTCATCGGAAATGTCGATCTTAACGCCTGTCTCTTCAATGATCTTGTTGATGACCTTGCCCTGCTTTCCTACTACATCGCCGATCTTCTGAGGATCAATGGAAATCTGGTCAATCTTCGGAGCATATTTTCCAACCTCCTTGCGGGGCTCTGCAATGGCCTTTGCCATAACCTCGTCAAGGATGTAAAGTCTTGCCTCTCTGGTGGTGCGGATAGCCTCTTCAATGATAGGTCTTGTAAGGCCATGGATCTTAATGTCCATCTGGATCGCTGTGATTCCCTTGTGGGTACCGCCAACCTTAAAGTCCATATCGCCGAAGAAATCTTCCAGACCCTGGATATCGGTGAGAACAATGTAATCGTCATCGCCTTCTCCTGTGACAAGACCACAGGAAATGCCTGCTACCGCCGCCTTAATAGGAACGCCTGCCGCCATTAAGGACATGGAGGAGGAGCAGATGCTGGCCTGGGAAGTGGAACCGTTGGATTCCATTGTCTCGGAAACAGTACGGATAGCATAGGGGAATTCCACCTCAGATGGAAGAACCGGAATCAACGCTCTCTCTGCCAGCGCACCATGGCCGATTTCCCGGCGTCCCGGTCCTCTGGACGGCTTTGTCTCGCCTACAGAGAAAGACGGGAAATTGTAATGGTGCATATATCTCTTGGAGGTCTCCATATCGTCAATGCCGTCTAATCTCTGGCTTTCGGATAATGGCGCCAAAGTACAGATATTTAAAATCTGTGTCTGTCCGCGGGTAAACATGGCGGAACCGTGAACTCTCGGAAGCATATCGATCTCTGCTGCCAGAGGACGGATCTGGTCCATAGCGCGGCCGTCAGGACGCTTGTGATCCTTTAAGATCATCTTGCGGACGGTCTTTTTCTGATACTGGTAAATGGCTTCTCCCAGAACAGCCAGCCATTCTTCTTTTTCTGCAAAAGCCTCTTCAAGCTTTGCAGTGATTTTACGGATGTTTCTTCTTCTACCTGCTTCTCATCGGTAAATACGGCAACCTCCATCTCTTCCGGAGTAACGATTTCCCGGATGGCTGCAAATAGCTCTTCCGGCACCGCACAGCTGGTATATCCATGCTTTGGCTTTCCGCACTCAGCTACGATGGTATCAATAAACTTGATGATCTCCTGGTTTACTCCGTGAGCCTTGAAAATAGCCTCAATCATCTTGTCTTCCGGCACCTCATTTGCTCCGGCCTCGATCATAATGACCTTTTCTCTTGTGGAAGCCACGGTAAGAGCCATGTCTGATGCCTGCTTCTGCGCCTGGGTGGGGTTAATAATAAGCTCACCGTCAACAAGGCCTACCTGGGTGGAAGCGCAGGGACCGTCAAAGGGAATGTCGGAAATGCTGGTTGCAATAGCAGAACCCAGCATGGCGGACAGCTCCGGGCTGCAGTCCTGGTCTACAGACATAACAATGTTATCTAAGGTTACGTCGTTGCGGTAATCTTTTGGAAACAGGGGTCTCATGGGGCGGTCGATGACGCGGGAGGTTAAAATAGAATTCTCTGATGCCTTTCCTTCTCTCTTGTTGAAGCCGCCTGGGATCTTTCCTACTGCGTATAACTTTTCTTCATATTCTACGCTGAGTGGGAAGAAATCAATTCCGTCTCTTGGCTTGTCGGAAGCAGTTGCGGTGGCTAATACTACAGTATCGCCATAATGCATGAGCGCCGCGCCGTTTGCCTGCTTTGCTACTCTGCCGATTTCAACAGTTAATGTTCTGCCGGCAAGTTCCATGCTAAAACTCTTGTACATAAATGGATCTCCTTTTACAATTAATTTGATTAAATAATTTATATTAATAACAGAAGATGCCGAAACTACTGATCTGCGCGGAAAAAGTGGGTTGGCTTGTGTGGCCAGCCATATGACAAGCGGATTCTGCCTGCGGCAGAATCCGCAACCGTAAATTCGGAACTGACGTTCCTCATTCGCGGTTGCTCGCTGAAAAGGTATGGGATGCGGGAGGAATATGCGGGCATATTCCTCCCGCATCCCATACCTTTTCGGCTCTGCTTTTTACGCGTACATCAGCGGTCTCGGGGAATGCTTCTGCTTTTAACATTCTTTTCTTAATAGACAGATAGGGTGGAGAAGTTCTCCACCCTAAATGGTTTATTATTTTCTGATTCCTAACTTCTCGATCAGGGAACGGTAGCTTTCCAGGTCTGTCTTCTTTAAATAGTCAAGAAGACCTCTTCTTTGACCAACCATCATCAGAAGACCTCTTCTGGAGTGATGATCTTTTGGGTTCTTCTGGAGGTGATCTGTTAATTCTGTGATTCTCTCTGTCAGAATTGCGATCTGTACTTCCGGTGAACCTGTGTCTCCTGGCTTTCTGCCAAATTCAGAAATAATTGCTGATTTTTTTTCCTTTGAAATCATGTGATTTCCTCCTTTAAAATATAGTCTGACCGTATACCAAGCATTGGTTGGAGTATCCAAAATACCGGGTAGCGGCGCTTGTTCATACTGAAACAGTTTACCACAAGGAAATAGGGTTGTCAATGAATTCGATATCAAAGTCTTGATAAAAGATATTTTGCTTTTTCCCTGTCTTTTTCTTTCACCTGCAGCTTATAAATATCCGTTCCCTTGCCCCATCTGCTGAGAGCAGCTCCCCTTGCAAAGGGGATATTTCCGGACAACCGGAGCTGGCTGCTGACAACATCGGTCCTGCAGGTTATATTATTGTCAAAGAGCAGATTTTTTGCTTTATATATTTTTTCCAGATTGTCGGAATTATAAACCTCAAACCATTTCTTTTTAAACAGCATGGCCGAATCCTTTCTTTTCCATATCAATTGAGGAATGGAAAGCATCTGTATGATAACATTTTCATCATATACCTTTTCTGTTTCAATGTAAACCGTCTCTCTAAAATATATGTTGCTATTCAGCCTTTTCTGTCATCAAATACTGGCGAAAGGCTGTCCTCTTCATCTTTTCCAGCAGTTTTTCCCTTATCTCCCCCATATCCGCTTTCAAAAGCCGTTTATCTCTTACCAGGCACTCTCCCGCCACATACACCGCTTCCACATTGGAGGAATTGGCGCTGTAAACCAGAGCGGAATAGGGATCATAAGCAGGGAACATGTTGACGGAACGGGTCTCAACCAGAACCATATCCGCCTGCTTTCCAGGTTCCAGGGAGCCGGTCCTGTGAGAAAGGCCCAGGGCAAGGGCTCCCCTTGCCGTTGCCATTTCCACAATGTCTTCCGCCGGAAATGCGCTCCTGTCCCTGGTTTCGTTTTTATGAAAATCCGCGCAAAGCTTCATCTGCGTAAAAATATCCAGAGTGTTGCCGCTGGCAGGACCGTCGGTTCCCAGGCCTACGGGAATTCCCGTATTCACCATGGCGCTTACCGGAGCCACTCCCTTTGCCGCTTTCGTATTGGAGCCGATACAGTGAGCCACTCCCGCCTGCCGGGCCTTTAAAAGATTTAAATCCCCCTCTGACAAATGGATGCAGTGGGCTGCCAGGGTCTCTTTACCCAATACCCCGATGCTGTCCAAATATTCCACCGGGGTCATGTGGTATTCCTTTCGGAAATACTCCATTTCATAATCCATTTCCGCCGTATGAAGGGTAAAGGGGACGCCAAGGGAGGAATCCAGACGGTAGGCCGCCTGCAGCACCTCTCTGGAGCATGTGCTGGTTCCGTGGGGCGCAACGCAGGCGGTAATGCGGGGATGGGATTTGTATTTTTTTATGAGCCTTTCCCCATAGGCAAGGGCCTCGTAAGGATCGTCAAAATCACAGGCCCCTTCCTCCATGACCGTCTGGCCTGCAATTCCCCTCATTCCCATTTCGTCCATGGCCCGCGCAGCCTCTTCTTCATAATAATACATATCAAGGGCCGTGGTGACTCCACCCAGGAGCATCTCCCCTGCGGCGTAGCGGGTGGACAGATAAACCATTTCCTCATCCATGGCCTTCTGTTCCATTGGAATTAAAAATATCCGGAGCCTGTCCTTACAGTCGTCCCCAAGCCCCCGAAAGGGAATCATCCCCATATGGGTATGGAGATTTACCATGCCGGGCATGAGAATGCCCATTTGGCCGTCCACCAGCTCCGTGTCCTCAAGTGCGGCCTCCCGGGGCAAATCTCTCATAGGCCCTGCCGCTGTGATGATATCCTTTTCAAACATCACGAAGCCTGGATTGTAGACCTCATGCCTTTCATTCATGGTCACCACGGTAACATTTGTTATAATCGTTCTCACATTTATCAACCTTTTGTCTTTCAATCCAGATATTTTTCCACAAGGGGGACTTTCTGCTTTGTCATTACGTCAAAGAGCCCCTTATCGCTGAGCTTTAATTCCGGAGAAACGAGGAGCGTCAAGGTGGAAACGGACATGATGGAATTGCTGTTCACATATCCCATGGCCTCGATTTCCTCCCTTACCCCGGCAAGCTCCTCCGACAGCTTTTCTATGCTTTGGTCTGACAGAATCCCGCCCACGGGCAGAGCCGCAGAAGCCGTTATCCTGCTCTCCCTGGCGGTCACATAGCCGCCCTGCATGCAAACCACCCGGTTCTGTGCCAGAACCATGTCCTTCACGGAATTTCCAAGAACCAGAAGGTTGTGGCTGTCATGGCTCCAGGTGGTTGCAACTGCGCCGGGAGAGGTGAAAGCATTTTCCACAAGACCGAAAGAAACAGTCCCCGTCTTTCCATAGCGCTCAAATACGGCGGCCAGACAAAGGCCGGCCTCCTGCCAGCAAAGGCGGCCATTCCGGACCGGTATTTCCTTTTTCACACGCTTTGCCCTTGTTCCGAAGCTTTGAATCTGCATCACGTTTACAACTGCCTTTCCCCCGGCAATGGCGCATTGTTCCAACTCAAAGTCGGAGTCCAGAGCCAGACGGCAATTTACGGACTTGTAAAAATGGTCGGGGAAGACAGTTCCAGGGGCATAATTCTTATTCTCATACCGCTTTCCGTTTTTATAAACCGCAGACGGGCGAAAGCTTACCAGATCGTCAAGAACAACGAAGTCCGCCCGCTTTCCGGGAGCGATCATTCCGCGGTCATAAAGCCCCATCCGTCGGGCAGGTGTAAAGGTCCCGCAGTAAATGGCCTTTTCCGCAGGCATTCCCTGCTCCACCGCAAGACTCAATATCCTGTTTAAATGGCCCTTTACCAGATGGTCCGGCATGGTGTCGTCAGTGACAAGGGCCACATTTTCATAAAGCCGGTGTGCCACCACAGTTTCCACCACATCCGGGGTCAGGGATTTGGCCTGTAGTTCTAAAAACATTCCCATATCCGTTTTTTCCAGGACCGATTCCCCTGTCTGCTGGGTATGGTCTGCATCAACGCCGCCGCGGATAAAGGCCGCCAGCGCTCCTCCTGTAAGGGCGGGACAATGGCCTTCTATTTTCAGCGGCCGCCCGGCACTCTGGCATTGCCGGATGATCTGCTTAATCTGGGTGTCTTCTTCAGAAACCAGATCCTTATCATTCATCACCTCTCCGAGGCAGATGATTCTTTCATCCTTTAATAGCTCCCGGACCTCTTTCTCTCCCACTTTCCCACCGGAGGTTTCAAGACTGCTGTCGGTGGAAGGAACGCTTGACGGGATTCCATAGTAAATGTCTAAGTCCGTTTCCTGGTCCATAAAGCTTTTGATCCCTTCCATGCCGAAAACATTGGCAATCTCATGGGGATCAGCCACCACGCAAGTAACTCCCCAGGGCAGGACCGCCCGGGAAAATTCCCCGGGATAGGTCATGGAGCTTTCAATGTGCATGTGGATATCAATGAGCCCCGGAATAATATATTTTCCTGTACAGTCTACCACAAGGTCTGCTTCATAACTGGCTGCAGGGGAAATGTCATAAAACCTTTCCCCTGCAACCGCAATGTCCATTTTTTCAAAGCATTGCCTGTATGTCCGGTAGACCCATCCGTTTTTCAGTAATAAGTCAACCTTCATTTTTTTCGTCCTTAACTGTTGATGATCCGGTTCCACTGGTCGATCCAGTCGCTTAAGAGAGGATTAACAAAGGAATAATCCAGAGCTTTGGCCTTGTCCGCCGTATCTCCGTAGGTCATGTTGGCTGCATCCGCTTCGGATATCTCTACCTGATTGTTGGTGGGGGCCTCGTTTAAGGCCTTGGAGGTCTTGCTCTGAAGCTCTTTGCTTAAACGGTAATTGATGTATGCATAAGCCAGGTCCTTGTCCTTGCAGTTTTTCGTTATGCTGATGGTATTAAAGTTGGCATAGGTCACATCCGGAGTCACATACACCAGATCCGGGCTGGCCTCCTTGATGGTAGGAACGCCGAAATCCCCTACAATGGCAGCCTTGATCTCGCCGCTGGTAAACATGTTGATCAGATCTGATGACTTTGCATAGGTCTTTACAAGGTTGGGCTTTAACTCTTCCAGAGCTTCGAAAGCAGCTTTTCCATTGTCGCTCTTTACATCCACACCCTTATAGTCGCTTGCCATATAGATCATGGCCGGGCCAAAGGTGGTTGTAATATCCGGGATGGCAACGCTTCCCTCCAGCTCTGCCTTCCATAAGTCGTCAAAGCTTTTGATCTCAAATCCAACAGCCTTGGGATCATACATGATGCCGATGCTGTTGATGGTATAGGCAACGCCCTGTCCCGCATCCGCCATGGTCTTTGCGGCTCCGATGAGGTACTGGCTGTTTTCAATCTTGCTCAAATCCAGGGTCTCAAACAGGCCTTCCTCAATTCCTTTGGCGGTCATTGCCTGGGACAGCTCAATCACATCAATGGTGGTCTGAGAATCAGCTGAAAGCTTTGTATAGCGCTCATTGGTGCTTCCCGTCTCCGTAACGATCTTGCAGTTAAACTGATCTTCAAAGGGCTTGTACACCTCTTCCTCTGAAATATCCTCGCTCAGGCCATAGGTGGATAAAACCAGTTCCTTTGCTTCATTTCCCGCTTTCTTCTCTTCGGTTGTTCCGGCGGCGCCTGTTGTGCCGGCTGCACCTGTAGTGCCTGTTGTGCCTGTTGTCCCGGCGCTTTTGCAGCCTGCAAGCAGAAGAGCTGCGCATAAGGATAATGCCAATACTTTTTTCATAATTTTAACCTCTCTCTTTTTTATAATTTACGGCCTTTTCAGCCATTGTTACCGGTTTATGAGGATCAGCTTCTGTTCCGGTAAGTAAAGGCGGATCTGGCTGCCTTCCTTATAGAACTCCTCCGCAGGTCTGCTCACAAGGAATTTTCCCGACGCCGTAAGAACCTCATACTGATAGGTCTTTCCAAGAAAGGTGCGGACGCCTACGGTTCCCTCCAGAACATTTTTCTCCTGCCCACGCTCTGCGATCCGGATGTCCTCCGGGCGGATGGTTCCGATGCAGGCCTCTTCGCTGTGCTCCGTCTCTATGGAGAACAACGCGCCGGTCTCTGTTTTATATCCGTCTGCCTGCCTGCTCAATGGAAGGAAATTTTCAAATCCGATAAATCTGGCTACAAATTCCGTTTCCGGCCTGTGGTAAATCCGTTCCGGGCTGTCAAACTGTTCGATGATCCCCTGGTTCATGACTGCCACCTTATCGGAAATGGAAAAGCATTCCTCCTGATCATGGGTGACAAACAAGGTGGTGATTCCAAGCTGCTTCTGGATTCTTTTGATCTCCATGCGCATGGCAATGCGCAGCTTGGCATCCAGATTGCTTAAGGGCTCGTCCAGGAGGAGAAGCTTGGGCTCGATCACCAGGGCCCTTGCCAGAGCCACCCGCTGTCTCTGCCCGCCGGACATCTGCTGGGGAAACCGCCCCTCAAATTCCGTAAGGTCGCAGACCTCCAAAATATGCTTTACCTTCTTTTCAATCTCCGCTGTGTCAAGCTTTCTCATCTTAAGGCCGAAAGCCACGTTGTCATAAACACTTAAGTGGGGAAAGAGCGCATAGCTCTGAAATACGATTCCAAAATTTCTCTTGTGGACCGGAACCTTTGTTAAATCCGCTCCATCCAGCAGAAAGCTGCCGTTCTGGGGCTCAATGAACCCGGCCACCACCCTGAGAGTGGTTGTCTTTCCGCAGCCGCTGGGGCCTAAAAGGGAAACCAGCTCCCCTTCCTGCACCTCCAGATTCAGCCCTTTTAAAACCTGTTTCTTCTTATCATAACGGACATCAATGTCCTGCAGCGTCATATATGCCATGATCCATTCCTCCTATTTTGCCAGAGCGGCTATTCCCAGTGTCTTGTCAACAATAACCATAATAAGAACCGTCACCGCCATTAAAAGCACGGAAACTGCCGACACGGTAGGGTCATAATTATATTCGATGTAATTCATCAGAGTCGCCGGAAACGTGGATACGCCGGGGCCTGAAAGAAACATGGAAACCGGAATATTATTAAAGGAGTTAATAAATGCCAGCATAAACGCCGCGGAAATCCCTGAAGTAATATTGGGAAGCACCACCCGGAAAAATGCTCCCGTCTTTGTGCACCCTAAACTCCAGGCCGCCTCTTCCACAGAAAAATCAAACTGTTCCAGGCTGGACCCCACCACCCGGATCACATAGGGCAGAGTCACCATAAAATGACCTGCCAAAAGGCCCGTAAACACAGGAATCCTTAAGGTCAGCACCAGAAACTGATAGAGAACGAAGCCGATTACAATTCCCGGCACAATGGTGGGAGAAAGGAAAACGGATTTTAAAAGCCCTCTGCCCTTCATGCCGGACCTTGCCAGGGCATAGGCTGCCGGTATTCCCACAAGCAGGGCAATCAAGGTTGCCAGCAGTGCGATTTCCAAGCTGGTTAAAAAGGACATGCGGAAAGATTTCAATGTAAATACATTTACAAACCATTTCACGGAAAAAGATTCAATGGGAAATGTGATGGCACTGCCCTTTCCAAAGGCAGTCACCGTAATGATGATCAGGGGAATAATTAAAAATCCGAATACCAGGGCTGCAAAAGCAGTCAGCAGCTTATTCTTACGCATGGCCTCCTCCTCTTCTGTCCAGTCTGGCCGCAAGGGCGTTAAAGCCTTTGATGACAGCCAGTGTACAACAATCATGATCAGGGAAATGACTGCAGCTCCGTCCCAGTCCCCCACGCTCATGGCCCTTTGGTAAATGAAAGTTGCCAGAACCATATTTTTGTTTCCGCCCAAAAGCTGAGGCGTCGTATAAGCGGTTAAGGTTCCGGTAAACACCAGAATGCCGCCCACAATGATTCCCGGAAGGCTCATGGGGAAAATCACCTTCATAAAAGCCTTGAACCGGTCCGCTCCCAGGCTTAAGGCCGCTTCCATCATATCGTCTCCGATATTTTCCATGACCCCGGCCACTGTGACGATCATAAGAGGAAGAAATAAGTAAACCGAACCGATAATAATGGCAAAATCCGTATACAAAAGCTTTACAGGCTTTTCCGCAATCCCGGCTGCCATAAGGAACCGGTTGATGATCCCGTTGCTGCCTAAAATATTGATCCAGGCAAAGCTTCTTATGACAGAATTAGTCATCATGGGAAAAATGGAAACGGATAAGAGAACTCCTCTCCATTTTTTACTGCACCGGCTGATGAAATACGCCGTGGGCACTCCTCCCACCATACAGACAGCCGTTGTAAGAACGGCGACCTTAACCGTCCGCAGGAAAATTTTCAAATAATATCCGTCCCGAAAAAACTCCACATAGGCGCTGAAAGGATAATCCCCCGTATGAAACGACGGGATTATCACCCTCAAAAGCGGAAGAAACAGACACACCGCCAGGATCACAAGCCCCGGCACCACCATTACAAATGCACTACTTTTCTTCATCTCAACCTCTCCCTGGTTTTCTCTTGTCATTCACTGTCCTTATAAATATTTATAACAATCATTTATAAGTATTTTTAATTTATCGCTGTACTTTTATTATAATTTATGATATACTGAACGTCAAATACATATAATCTATATTTTCTATGCAGTAAAGCTATGGAGTTCTTTTGATAAAAGAGGAGGGATCAGCCATGGAACTAAAAGAGGCGAAATACATTCTGGCCATTGCAAGGTATAAAAGCATCAGCAAAGCCGCAGATATGCTGTTCATCTCCCAGCCATCCCTGAGCAAATATTTAAAGAATTTAGAAAGCCACTTGGGGACCCGGCTTTTTGACCGGATAGGAAGCGGCTACTTTCCTACTTATATCGGAGAGCGCTACATCCATTATGCAGAAAAAATCGTATCCTACGGCAGGGAATGGGATATTGAATTCGACGATATCATGCACCAGAACCACGGCCGATTAAATATTGCCATCCCCATTATGCTGGGAAACAGCCTGATCGGGCCGACCCTGACGAAATTCCACCAGCTGTATCCCCATGTTACGGTCAATGTGATGGAAGAAGTCAACTTCGTGGCCGAGCATACCTTAACCGACCACACCGTGGACTTAACCATCTACAATGTTCATCAATTTCCCACTGATCTGGATTTTCAGATCATAGGAAAAGAGGAAATGGTACTGATTCTGTCAGACACAAATCCTCTCGTTCAGAAAGCGGTGACAAAAAAGGGATTTCAATATCCATGGATTGATTTAAGCCTCTTAAGCCAGGAATCTTTTATCCTGCTCTACCCGGATCAGAATACCGGCGGACTTGCCCTGAAACTGTTTCGCGATTATGGAATGGAGCCCAATATCCTGCTCCACACCAGAAACAGTGAGATGTCCATCCGGCTGGCTATGGAAGGCCTTGGCGCCGCCTTTGCTCCGGAAAGCTATTACCATTATTTAAAGGCCCGTGAACCTGGGCCCTCTGTCTGCCTTTCCATAGGGAAAGAAAAAATAGAAAACACCCTCATCGCCGCCTACCAGAAAAACCGGTATCTTCCCAAATACGCAAAGGCTTATCTGGACATTCTTGTGAAATACTACAGGCTGTAACACAGCTGAGGGAACCTGAAGGCCCTGTTTCCAAAAAACGGATTCTTTATAAAAAGTATATACTTTCTTTAAAAAATTTTTATAAATTATTGAAATTTTTTCGAAATTCAGTTATTATTGGGCCGTGAGGATTATGATCTGGGATTTAATTTTTTTTGTAACAGCTGATTTGCGTCTTACATGGATTCTTCGGAGGAAGTGCAGACCGCTTAACCAGATAAAAACAAATGTAAGGAGATTGTCAATGGAAAAACTATTTAAGCTGAAAAAGAATGGTACTAAAGTATCAACCGAGGGCCTTGCCGGCCTCACGACATTTTTCGCAATGGCGTATATCCTTTTCGTCAATCCGGCAATACTTTCACAAACCGGCATCCCCTATGGAGCGGTATTTCTGGCAACCATCTTCGCTTCCACCGCAGGTACGCTTGTCATGGCACTTTTTGCAAATGTGCCTTATGCACAGGCTCCCGGCATGGGACTTAACGCATTTTTTACCTATACGGTTTGCTTTGGCTTAGGGTTCAGCTGGCAGCAAGCCCTTGCCATGGTATTTATCTGCGGTATCATTAACGTCCTCATCACTGTCACCAAAATCCGTAAATCCATCATCAGGGCTATTCCTGAGAGTTTGCAGCATGCAATCGGAGGCGGTATCGGTATATTTATCGCCTATATCGGAATTAAAAATGCAGGATTTTTAAGCTTTACCGCAGATCCGGGTACATACACCATGCTGGACAGCGGTACCGTTGTAACAGGAAGCAGCATCGTACCGGCTCTGGCGACTTTCAACACTCCGGTTCTCTTATTTTCCGTCATCTCCCTGGTTTTGATGATTGTTCTGGTAGTTAAGAAAGTTCCGGGCGCAATTTTTGTCAGCATTATCATTTCCACAATCATCGGCATTTTCATGAAAGTGGTGGATGTGAGCCAGATCGGCATTGAGTCCAATATCGGAAAATCCTTTTCTGAGCTTGGAACCACCTTTGGAGCGGCATTCGGTTCCGACGGCATGCTTTCCCTTTTCCAGGATCCCGGCAAAATCCCTCTGGTGCTTATGACCATTTTCGCATTCAGCCTTTCCGATACATTTGACACTCTTGGAACCTTTATCGGGACAGGCCGCCGCACAGGAATTTTCAGTGAAGAGGATCAGAGAACCCTTGAAACCTCCAGCGGCTTTAAATCCAAAATGGACCGGGCCCTGTTTGCTGACTCCATCGCAACCTCCATCGGCGCTGTTTTCGGAACCTCCAATACAACCACATATGTGGAAAGCGCTGCCGGAATCGGCGCAGGCGGACGTACAGGACTTACCTCCCTTGTTACCGCTCTCATGTTTTTAATCAGCATATTCCTGGCTCCTTTTATTGGGATCGTGCCCGCACAGGCAACCGCTCCGGCTCTGATCTTAGTCGGAATCATGATGCTTTCTTCTTTTGCAGACATCAAATGGACTGATCTGGAAGAAGCCATTCCGGCATTTTTCTCAGGCATCTTCATGGCCCTGGGCTACAGCATTTCCTACGGAATTGCCACCGGCTTCATCTTCTACTGCATCGTTAAATGTCTTAAGGGACAGGCAAAGACCATCCATCCCATTCTTTGGGTCTGCACAATATTGTTTGTTCTGAATTTTGTCATGCTGGCTTTTCTGTAAAAAGACGGAATATATGATTAATCCCCGCACCTTCCGGTGCGGGGATTATTTTTTTCCGTCTCAGTTTACGATGGCATCCCTGTCAATATGAATTACGGCATTCAGCATTACCGAAGCCCCTTTTGTACATTGCTCAAGAGTTGTAAATTCTTCTCTGCAATGGCTGTACCCTTTTTCTGACGGCACGAAAATCATTGTGGTAGGAAGCATGTCAGCGGCATACTGGGCATCGTGGCCTGCTCCGCTGTTGATATACATATTAGAGTATTTTAATTCATCTGCACTGTCTTTCACATATTTTACCAGCTTTTTATCAAAGTAAACCGTGCTCCGCGACCAGGCTTTCACCTTTTCCGTCCGGCAGCCCGCGGTCTCATCCGGAATGGATTCTATTATTTCTGCAACGCGCTTTAGAACTGCCTCATCTTCATGTCTGGCATCTAGAGAAAAATCCACAAAATCCGGAATTACGGTGTGTATACACGGATGGCATTTTATTTCCCCTGTAGTATAGACTAAACGGTCATCCAGCTGATCAAGCCGGTCATGTAAATATTGAATAATTTTAACGGCAGCATAAAGGGCGTCTTTTCTATGCTTCATTGGCGTAGTCCCCGCATGGTTCGCCTGTCCATAGGTTCTTATGCGGTAATTTACCATCCCAAGAACACAGGTGACTACCCCGATATCCTTTGCCTCTTCTTCAAGCACCGGTCCCTGTTCCACATGCAGTTCAAGCATCGTCTCATATTTTCCCGCATTCAACCGGTTTTCCATGGTGCCGCGGTACTTACTCCTTTGCAGCGCATCGCCGAATGTGAATTCTTCATTGATAATACTCTTTGATTCCAGCATGGCTTCTTTGGAGAATTTACCCGTGATAACGCCGGAAGACATGATTGCAGGCGGAAACAGCGATCCTTCTTCATTGGTCCATATCATAACGGTAAGCGGATGGCTGTGTTCAATTTTTTCATGATATACGGTTTCCAGAACTTCCATGCCGGAAATGACGCCCAATATTCCATCATAATGGCCGCCGCTCTTTACAGAATCAATGTGTGATCCCATGACAATCCGTTTTGCCTGGGGATTGCCTCCCGGCAATGTAGCATACATATTGGCCATATCATCAGTTTCAACAGATGCTCCGATTGCACTCATGCGGGAAACAAATTCCTCCCGCAGCAAGGCTTCTTCATCCGATAAGGCATATCTCGTTAAGCTGCCGTCTTCATTTAAACCGAACTTTCGAAAAGTTGTTATTTTTTCTCTCATTCTTTCCAAGCTGCATTCATACATGTTTTTCACTGAGACTTATCTTCCCTCTTGAATGATAAATCTTATCTCCTTTCTTCTTTCCTGCCCATGTTTCTTGGCAGGTCACCCCTCTTATCCGTTTCTGGGGAATAGAGGCACATCTGTAAAAGGCTTACCCTGTTCCTACGGTGACAGTATAGCACAAAGCTCTGTTTTTTGCGACCTTGCCATAGCCTTTCCTGCACCGGTGTGGTAAAATGATGATAAAAGAAAGGGAGGTGCCTTATGGAACGGAAAGCTATTAAAATTTTTACTGCGCAGGATAATATAGAGGCTGAAATGATTTTAAACACTTTAAAAGATCATCATATTCCCGGGTACAAAAAGGACTTAGGAAACGCCGGCCTTATGAATATTTATGGCGGCAATTCAAAATATGGGGAAGAGATTTTTGTGGCGGAAACAGATGTGGAGGAAGCCATTGAAATTTTAAAAAGTATGGGTCTGGAATAATGGAGGTAAATCTGTGGAATTTGAAATAACGAATAATGTCAGTGAACAGGATCAAACTGCTGTTTTTCAGGGCCTTTTGAAATATAATCGTTCCCATCTTGGTGATAGGGAGCCGGAGGACCTTGGAATATATCTTCGGAATGAAGAGGGAATGGTGACTGCCGGACTGGTTGGAAACACATTCGGGCTCTGGCTTATGGTCAGGTACTTGTGGATAAGCGAAGAATTAAGGGAACAGGGCATTGGCAGCCGGATTTTATTAAAGGCGGAGGAAGCTGCAAAGGAACGTGGATGCAGATATGTGTTTTTAGACACATTCAGCTTTCAGGCACCGGACTTTTATAAGAAGTATGGATATACAGAGGTTTTTACCCTTGAAAATTATCCAGTTGACGGAAAGCGCCATTACTTTACGAAAACGCTTTAAATGTATTTTCAATACAATTTTCAATATGCATATGGAGCAT
>JASGGP010000047.1:0-20865 GCA_047604985.1 Lacrimispora sp. | reverse complement strand
TCCAAAGCTGGAAGAACGGATACAATTGGGATTTCTAATGCAACGTTCTCTAATATCTGACAGGAAAAAATCCGCTTTTGGCATTAGATCAGCTACCATGCAACTGGGGTCCATATACCAAGAGACATTATATAAATAACCATTTAATTCACATTGTTTTATATGATAAAAAGCTTCTTCTGGTTCATATTTTTGAAGACGTTCAGTTGTTTTTCCTCTTGTCGGCTCATATTCGAATGGTTTACCAAAAGATGTTTCCGATTCACTTTCAAACAAAAAATCTCTGATGCATTCAGAATTAAGTTTCATGTAAATTCCCCTTTCTTTCATACTTGGCTCTGGCAGGAGTCTGTAAATAAAGTATAAGAGAGGTAAAAGGAAAATTCAACTAATAGCAGAAAGAAAGTGATAATCATGTACGTATATACAATACCCCGGGAATGATCATTTAGTTATCTACATTAGTCGAATGGGTGTATATTTAATATTTAGCATTTATATAATTGTGACATTTAAATATAAACTCTTTAAATTGATACATTTATATGGTATAATTTTCCAATATAAATAATTATGGAGGAATAAATAAATGGCACTTATTAAATGTCCTGAATGTAGTAAAGAAATCTCTGATAAGGCAAAGTCTTGTCCCAATTGTGGTTGCCCATTAGAAGAAATAACAACAAGTGGAATAGTACGAATAAAGATGCCAAATGATATAGTTGTGGGGTTGGCAGGTTTATTTGCTTCAAGAGATGCAATAGTAAAAGACTCAAATGGCAATATATTGTGGAGTGGCAAACATGGTGATAATGCAAGCTTTAATATCGATGGACCAACTGATATCGTTATTGAACTAGGGGGCCTTGCTAGTCAGACGGTTGGAACTGTTGAGGCAAAACGTAAATATTGCTTAGTAGAAGATAAAGGTGTACATTGGGTAGCTACTTATAGATTGTCCGAAGTAGATATTATTGATTCAGATTAAGTCAACTTAAATCTTAAATACAAGTTAATTAAGAAACCGACTTTATTGTCGGTTTTTTATTATACAAAATAGTTGTTTGGTAAAAAATAGTGCGCTACTGATCGCTATTTATTTTTAGTGTTTTTAATATTGAAATATTAAGAAATGTGAGTATAATTATCTGTGTACAAAAGAAAAGGAGAATTATTATGAAAAAAGTAACAAGAAGTATTTTTTTAATTGTATTACTAGTAATGGCTTTAGCCCTTAATATCACGGCATATGCGGAACCGGAAGATGAAAGTGCTGACATAGCATTAAATTATAAATTAACCGGGTATGACACTTTTAAACTTTATATCAGTGAGTCAGATAGCGAGACTGGTGTGGAGCTTTTGTCTGGGGATGACAAAAAATATTATAGTGGAAGTACTAAATTGAATCCAGAAAAAACTTACTATTTACATATTCTTACTATGAGTGTTGGTTCGTATACCAGATTAGCAGGAAAATTTGAATTAAATGGTTCTGGTCTTGAATTTAGTAACAATACTAATATTTTAGGCACAAATTTAACAGATTTTAAATTTAGTTTCGCTGGATTCGGAAAAGACTATAGGGTTATGGGACAAACGACAAATACGTTGACTGTTCCACCCGATTTAGCTCCAGCTCAATATATAATTTTCCCAAAAACATGGGATCAACAAGTATATATATCCGCAATCATTAAGCCGGTTCAATCGGTTTTATCAGCTCAGACCAATATTACAGAAAATAACGTAAACTTAACATGGAACTCTATACCAGGTGCAGTTAGCTACAGCGTTGAGCGCTCTATGGCACCAGGGGGTCCATACACTCCGATTGCTTCTGATTTGATAGAAACAAGCTATTTAGACAAAAGTACAACTCCAAATACAACATACTATTATATCGTAAAAGCCAAAATATCTGATACCGAGACCTTAGCCTCTGCCGAGGTTTCAGCAACGCTTCCACCTGAAACACCAACGGTGGATTCTAAGCTTAAGGTAGTACTGGAACCAGAGGAAAAACTTCAGTTAAGCGTTGACAATCATTTAGATGAAAACACTAACATGACCTGGACTTCTTCTGACAGTACAGTGGCTCAAGTTGATTCAAATGGTGTTGTAACGGCCATTAAGGCTGGTGACGCAGTTATTCATGTAGAAAGCCAGGATGGAACCTATTCTGATGAAATTAATATTTTGGTTGTTGACAATGCTGATAACTACCGTCTGGCAGTGGATTTAAAGGTTGGGAATACAAGCCGCCTGACTGTAGATGATTTAACCAATACTCTAAATATAACATGGGAATCCGGAGATCCTTCTGTTGCGACAGTGTCCAGCAGGGGCGTTGTTACTGCAAAAGGGAAAGGGTTAACATTAGCAAAAGCAAAAGACGAAGATGGTAATGTTGTTGGGCAGGTTTACATCAGGGTAAGAGAATCATAAGAAAAGTGGCATATATGAGGAGGGGCGAAATTCGCCTCTCTTTCTTTTGACCATGATATTTAACTTTTTATAAGGAGCCTAATGGCTCTTATTTTTATGCCCGTTTGGGCGGAAAGGAAATTTCATGAGCATTGAGAAAATCATATTTGGCGATCAGGAATTCGATCTGGTGGTCGCAGGAGTCAACCTGGGAGAATCGGGAAGGGCCATTACATTTCGAAAAGGAGCCTCTCCTTTCGATTCCATCGAAACCTTACTGAAAATTAACGGTAACATTACTCAGATTGGATTATCTGGAGAACACGGCTGGACCAGGCCTGATCTGGTGTATGCCGGCCGGCTCACAAAGCAGTCTGATCAGGTAAGTGGTACGGCGGAGGATGGAGTGACAGCTATTAAAACGGATGTCATGATTGCCATATTCCGCACGCCGGATCTGACAGAGAGGGCGGCAGCTATGGAAGCAGAGAACCAGTCCTTAAGAGCAACCGTTGATACGTTAGTATTATCAAGTCTAGAGGGATAATTATGTTTGAGACATTAATGAGATTATACGATGGAGGCAAGGGGCCGCTGACAGCTACAGGTCTGGCCAATGTCAATGTGGTCATTAAGGGATGGACCACAGGAGCCCAGAAGCAGGAGATCCTGGCAACTAAAAATTAGGAAAGAGTGAGGAAAATGAGAGACATTACATTATGCAATCCGCGGCTGCAGGTATTGGCAGCTAAATTTGTAGAGGAGTGCAGTAAGTAGGGAGTGAAAATTTCTATCGGAGAGACTTACCGGACTGTTGCGGAGTAGGACGCGCTATATACCCGGGGCGGGACTAAGCCCGGCAGCATTGTGGACAAGCCCCAATTTTCAGCTTCCGGATTGGGGTAGCTCTACTTCTGGTATCAAGGCGCTGTATAAAACCCCGGAAAAGTTTTTGAAAACCTGGGTAAAAGAGGAAGAAAAAACCGGCTGGATCCGTGACAACATCGGCAATTGGTATCGCTGGCCAGACATCAGCTACCCCGCTAATAAATGGTGTGTGATCAATAACCATTATTATATGTTTAACCGCGATGGTGATATGGTCACTGGCTGGCACCGCCAGAACAACGGAGCCCAGGAAATCTGGGAGATTAGCCAAGGTGATGATATTTTAATTAACTCGGGTAAATAGAATAAAGAGGTAGGGATGTGAGCCCCCTACCTCTTGTAATACTGTTGTACTTAGGCTCTCTTGTTTAGGCTGCCGTCTCAGGTTTCCACGCCTCCTCATAAAATCTGCAGCCTTGGTGATCAGAGCGGCAATCTTTAAGAAATTACCAATGTCCTAGATGAATCCTGTCCTTTGTTTTTATCGGGATCTGTCGGCTCGGCGGCAATTCTTTTGCAGGGTATCCCAACGCAAGGTAACAGGGAAGCTCATATCCATCCGGAATCCCCAGCGTTGCCTTGAGGTGATGGGTTTCCTCTTCAAAAGGAATGCGCGTCACACCGAAGATACCTTCGGCGGCAGCGGCTAACAACATATTCTCAATGCAGCACCAGATAGAAGCGAAACTGTTGAGAGCGGACATTGATTCCGGTTTCAAAAGTATTCCGTGATGTCGGAAAGCAGGGATGATAAGGCACCCGGCGTTCAGCAGCATCTGATACTGCCTTGGTATGCCAATCAAATACATTTCCCGCTGGCATTCATCGGTTAGGCCCCATTTGTCAATGATGGCGGTGGATTCCTCCACGCTTAGGTCCTTTGGCACATAACGTATTGCCTCAAGCCTCTTGGTTTTATCGTTCAAAATAATAAACTCCCATTCCCGCATATGGTTATTGGTGGGAGCTTGGAGCCCTGCTCTGATAATTCGCTCCAGCACATTCTCGGGAATTGCGCGATCCTCAAAATTGCGTATTGTTCTTCTGGCTGCAACGGTTTCATAGAAATCCATTCTCAAAACCCTCCTGTCTGATTACATATTTTGTAATATATACCCTCCGTGTTAATTCGTAATGGACACGATTCTTTTTTTGCTTTTTTAAACTCGAATTTAAAGTTATCGAAAAAATTGTAACATTGCCATATAAATTTGTAAAGAAATTAGTTAAAAGAAGAAAGTCCTTGCTGAATGGAAACTTCAAGGATGAAAGGCCGGTGATTGGTATTATCTTGACAAAAACGCTTTTTGGAAGGCGCCTGCTGGCATAGCCGGGAAAATGGGGCAATGGAGATCTGGATGATAAATCAAAGTGATGATATTTAAGTGGGCAGTGCATAAGCTTATAATATAAAATAAGTAATCAAGGAAGTTGGAATATGCACTATATTAAGAAGAATGTAAACCTATATGGAAGAAGAGGCGTTAATCCAGAAACGTATTGGATGCGTACACAGCAGCAAGAGCCTGGAGAAAATGAAAATACAGGAACAACTCCTACTGGTCCGACAGCGCCTCCGGGGTCAGCTACTCCGCCAACACCTGTGGAAACAGAGTTTCCGGGGTTGTTCAATTCAGATATAAGTACGATTATATCTACTATTGAGAATTGCTTGGGGGTTACGATTCTTATTAGGCTAAAAAATGGTGAAAGCCTTTGGATGGTTCCGGAGCGCAGAACCAGTGAAACGGCTTTGGGCCGTATTTGGAATGATAGTTCAGGCTGGTATGCAGGTGAAGTTAATTACTTTGATATAGCCGATGTTGTTTGTCCTTCACAGAATAGATCATAATATTGTTTCACATTACTATAAACAATAAGGCGGGTTTCCGGTATTCCGGGCCCGCCTCAAAAAGTACTTTGCAATGTGCTTATTGCGTACAATGTTAAAAAATATTACCTATAGGCTACCGGCTCATATACATACGGACCTCCAATGGCTGTAGCCCCCATTAATATGGTCAGAAGAGTAGTGGACTATGCCCTGACTGCAATCCCAAAAGAAAAAATCAGCCTTGGAATTCCCAATTACGGCTACGACTGGCCGTTGCCCTTTGAGAGGGGAGTAACAAGAGCTGAAACCATCAGCAATCTGGCGGCTGTCCAGATTGCCATTGAACACGGAGCGGAAATTCAGTTTGACGAGGTTGCCATGTCCCCATATTTCCGTTACTGGCAGTACGGAGTACAGCATGAGGTCTGGTTTGAGGATGCAAGAAGCTATAAAGCTAAATTTGACCTTATTAAGGAATACGGACTCACCGGAGCAGGTTATTGGCAGCTCATGCAATTTTTCCGTGCCAACTGGCTGATTTTAGCGCAGATGTTTGAAATAAAAAGAATAGGGGACTGAAAGCTTGAATGAGGGATACCGGCGGTGCTGCTGGTATTCCTTTTATAGCCAGTCCGGTCAGCAATTACCCGCCGCGGGTTTTGGCTTCTTTATCTGCACAGCTTTTGCGTAAGTGTATGGGATATGGCATGTGTGGGCTTCTTTCTCAACTTGCTTTATTTTATGGAGATGATAGCTTCTAAATTCTTTTTTAGGTATAAAAATACGCCCCTTTCGAGGCGTATGGTAAACTGTTTCCAGTCATTATTTAAGGTTGTAAAGCTTTCAATCTATCTTTCCATATATATTAATCTACCAGCAGCATGGTATGTATCCGAAGGTTCGGTTCAAATTGGATAAAGTAGTTTTCGACCATGACGCCGTTTCCATAAATCTGGCGATAATATTCAATGGCTTCTGTCAGGGAATCTTCGGAAACGTTTAAAAATTCTGCGATATCGTAAAGAGTTTCACAATGGACCTTAAAAGCCTGAATCAGTCCGTTTAGTCCGATTCTTTTATTATATCCCCATAGACGGGCAGTTCGTTCCTGTTTTATGCTTTCCGCCGTATCCTGTTCAACAATCCGGCCTACAGAGGTATAATAGTGGCCCATTTCTTCAGCCAGGACGTCAGCTTTTTTGGAGGTGGTGGGAATATCCTGCCTTATAGCTATCCTTTTTCCTTTTAAACGGCCGTCATTATTCAAAAGGGGTTTTTCTTTTACGATCAATCCCTCCTGGCTTGCTTCTTCTAATAATTCTTCATAGCTCAATAAAAATCAGCCTCCTAGAAATTTGGATCATCCATGATGTCATCATCGTGCTTGTTTCTTTCAGTGTTATTTAATTCGTCTTTTGAAAGATCTGTACGGCGATGGGCAGCATCGGGTTCTGAACAGAATTTTTCCTCTTTTTTGGGGAATAGCTGAATAAAGGATTTCCTGTATAATTTTTCTAAACGCTCTTTGCAAAAGCTTTCTAAATCATTGGAAAAATCGCTGTATTCATCATTTGAAATTTTAAATGAAACGGAACCGTTGGATAAGAGATACATTTTATCATCATCAGACCACTTATAAGACCAGCCAAGCCCCCTTAACTGGTAATAAAAAGCATTTGCTTTATCCTCCAATTGCCGAGCCTCAATATCCCAGGTCTTGTCCGGCGTAAGCTTGGAATTCATGGGAACATCATAGCCCATGAGCCAGGCTTCGCTGACATTGAGGGCCATACCCAATATAACCAGCTTATCCTGGCTGGGTTCCACCTTTCCGGATACGTATTGACTGATATCGGATTTATTCATTTTAACATCGTATTTTTTACATAGAGGAGCAGTTAGCTCCAATATATCCACCTGTCTGAGATTTCTTTCCTGCATTATTTTCTTTAAACGAATAGATGTATTCTCTTGTTTCACTGTAGAAACCTCCTTTACTATATCATATTATATCACATATTGAATTTTAAATCAACACAAGCAAACAAAAGTTTTAAATTTAAAACTTAGTTTGAAATATTTGAATTTTGCATTGACAAGATTTTGCTTATGCATTATAATAAGGGTAAGTTCAAAATGTTTAACTTTGGAAAGGAGGGGGTAATGACTTTTGATTATAGTAAACTACAGGGCCGCATTGCTGAAAAATTCAAAAGCCAAATGGAGTTCGCTATGAAGATGCAATGGTCAAAAAGGACACTTTCACTGAAATTAACCGGAAAGGCTGTGTGGAAGCAGCCGGAAATATGCAAAGCTCTGGAATTGCTTGAACTTTCTGAAGGGGATATATTGGCTTATTTTTTTGACAGAGAAGTTCAAAGTATTTAACTCTAAAACATATGTAATAAAATGTATCAGGAAAGAAGATTTTATAAAGATCCTCATTTCGTTAATGCCAGGCGAAATGGATGCAAGAATTCCAGGTCAAAAACATGGTAAAGTATAGAAACTCTGCCTCATGGAATCAGTTAGAAAGAGGTGATGCAATATGGCAGGTAGGCCAATAAAAGAGATAAAGGAAAGAGCATTGCTGTAAAGATACAATACTTGAAAAGGCTGAAGTTATTCTTAAACAGATTGCAAAAAAAATATTACCTGCATTAAGAGCGGCCTATTTACATAAGGAGGGAATTGCCTTGTGGCTGAATCGGAGGACAAGCATGGGGGTGAAAGCGCTTGAAAGATTATTTATTGCCAGAACAATATGCGGCAAATTTGCTGCCTGCGGCAGCACTGGACATGCAGGTGAGATTGGGGAATATATTTCCGGCAGTGATTAATGATGGTTTTATTGTTGGATTTATAAATGAAATCCAGGAGCATCAATTCCCAGGGGATTTGTAAAAAAGTTACTGGAAACACAGCATTGCCCTGTATAAAAAGGGAGGAGCCGGAAAGATCGGGGGGATCCTGCCGGCTGTATGAAAAAAATGTTTAAAGGTTGTCGTCCTTTTTGCAACTATTAATATACATGGGAATTGTGAACAGAATTTGACAGAAATGTTAAGGATTTGCGAAATTAAGTTTACAAAAGTTACATATCGATTTAAAAACGGTTTTTTCTACATAAAGCAGAGGCTTGCGAATCCATGGTAAAGCCAATACTGGCTTTGATATTGGAAAATATGGGACGCAGAATAATAAGAGAATATGCAGAGTTTAGTAGAAGCTATGGTTGAGATTTCTTTATCCGGACAACTAGGGAAGATGAAATTCAGCCGCAAAAATTAAAATTTAACCGAATTAAGTAAGTCCCCCACTCTGAATGCGAAAAGGATTAAGCAGTAGGTGAAGATTTGCTTGTATCAGATTGGGTACAAGCTCTATCAGACAAGCCGCAATAGCTATTATTCGGTTATAAGCAAGCCGCAAAGCGGGTTACGGATATCCGCTAGACTAAAATACCGCCAGCCGGAGCGTGTTCCCGGGATAATCAGTGTGAGACCGGACACCTCCGATACGGGATTTCCCGTACTCCTTCCGGAACTGGCAGCAAGATAATTATAAGCCCGACAATGTGATTTTGCAAGAGGAGGAACAGATTGAGAGGATCATTAACAGAGCGTTGGAAGCAGTTTACACAAACACAAAGGATAACCCTGGCAGAAGCAGCAAAAGGAATTCAGGGGCCGCCGGTTATGACTTTTTCCAGCCGGATGCCGGCCTATACATATACAAGTTTATGTCCGGATCCTGAGTTGAGGAAGCCGTTGATAAAAGGAAAGACAGAAGGTGGAGACCATGAATGAAAAGAAGCTGTATGCAGTATACGATAATGGTGAATTGCTGGGGGAGTATGACTCCTTTAAGATAACGGAGCTTTTACAAATACCCTGCCGGGAAATAAGCAGTTTTGCAAATTCCGGATCATTATATAACAAAAGATACACTTTTAAGGAAGTGGATATGCTTGCCAGAGAATGGGACAGGGTAAGGCTTGAGATATTAGCTGCAGGGAGGTGATTCTTTGGGAAATGTAAGACCATTGAACTATGGCAAGTATGGAATCAGTAAAAACCGTTTCATGGAGCTGTATTACTGGTGCCTTCAATATGGGGAATGGAAGGATGAGCTTAAATACCGGACAGATACATTAAGAAGCAGGGAGATTACCGGTCTGCCTGCCAGCCATAGTACAGAGGACCCCACGCAGCAGCTGGCAGTCAAACGTGTTATGCTGGAGCAGAACTGCCGGCTCATAGAACAGACCGCGATTGAAACAGATCCGGATATTTACCAGTATTTATTAAAAGCGGTGACGGAGGAAGATATAACATATCAGTATTTGAAATCGATGATGGAGATTCCCTGTGGGAAAGATATGTATTACGACCGACGCAGAAAATTTTACTGGCTGTTGGATAAGAGAAAATTCAGCAGAGAGCCGTAATCACGGGACAAGTCAATATGGTATATTAATATTGTGGAAGTGTGGATAAGGCTCCTGCAGGTGAAAAATTCCTGTAACTGGCAGGTCTGCAGCTCGGCAGATAATTGGTCCGGTAAGTAATAAACTTGGCAGATAATTGACCTGACAGATAATCGATCTAACAGATAATCAACCTGGCAAATAAATAATCAACCTGGCAAATAAATAATCAATTTGGCAGATAATCGATTTGGCAAATAATTAACCAGACAGATAATCAGCCCGGCAGGCAATCATCATGGCTTATGGCATAAAAAATTTTCTCCAATACCTTTTACTTTAGCCTCATCCTATAACTTTCAGTTCTTAGAGAATGTAATTAGAAAGTACATAGAGGGGGCAGCATGTAATAAATATATGGTTTGGAATCATCAATTGGTTTTCAAGGAAAAAGTAATAGTGATAATCAGAACGCCTTTCAAATAAAGGGCGTTCTTTTTATAAAAAGAGTTAAGAAAGGAGCCATATAAGACGTGAAAAAATAGGATAAAAACAGAAAAAGAGAGGAGGGCAGAAAATGTGATAAATGATGTATACAGAGCCATAGTGGAAGAATGCGGGGCTGTTTTCCCGGCAGCCCAGGTATATCGGGATCATATACCGCAGAATTTTATAGTCCCGGCTTTTTTTGTGGAATTGAAAGGCTTTGTTCCGGTCCGGTCCATCAACGGCAAGCAAAGGGTATCGGCACAGTTTGATCTGCAGTATTTTCCGGACGGGGAGCCAGAGGAGTACGTAACCAAATGCATAGACATGCAGGAAGAGCTTGTCAGACATTTTCACGTGCTGCCAGGTTCTTTTTACGTTAAGAACCGGAGCGGCAAAGTAACTGATAACGTTTTGCATTTTCAATTTACCGTTAATTACACCCAGGTGGCGGAGTCTGAAGGGACAAGTATGAGGGAATTGGAAACAAATACAAATTTAAAGGAGGCATGACATGGCAGGAACATGGACATCTCAAAATAAGGTATTACCCGGTGCGTATATTAATGTGGCAACAAATGAACCCTTATCAATTACGCCGGGCGACCGTGGTACGGTTGTTCTCTTACAGGAGTTGAGTGTAGGAGATGATGGAGCCATTTACACCATAACAGCAACAGATCAGGCGTATCCCGACGGTGCCGCGGCAGCAGATAAAAAGCTGGCTAACTTAGCGTTGCAAAATGCAAAGACCGTTAAGCTGTACAAGCTTAAAGCAGGCCATACGGATGAGGATTTAACAGCAGCTTTGAATGCGCTGGAAACAGAGAAGTTCGACGTGCTGGTGTATCCATACGATGCGGAAAGAGCTGCGGAAAAGGCGGCAGTCACTACATGGATTAAGGCTATGAGAGACGATGAGGGTGTATGGTGCACGGCAGTTCTGGCAAATCACGGGGCAGACAGTGAAGCCGTCATCAACGTGATGCAGGGAGTAAAAACATCGGCAGCGGAAAGCCTTACAGCGGCAGAAATGACCGCATGGGTGGGCGGAGCAGCCGCCGGAGCAAGTATTACGGCCTCAAACACGGGAAAGAAAGTGACAGGGGCTATTGATGTGACCGAAAGAATGACCAGATCCGCAATGGAGGCGGCGGTCAGCGCCGGAAAGCTTATTTTTAAGGTAGACTCCGCACAGAATGTCACCGTGGTATCCGATATTAACTCCCTTGTTACAACCACAGCGTCTAAGGGAGAAATGTTTAAGAAGAACCGGGTGATCCGCACTGTTGATGGAATCCGGAATGACATTACGTCAATTTTTGAAGCGTCCTACATCGGTAAGGCAAACAACAATGAGGACGGAAGGCTGCTTTTAAAATCCGCTTTGGTGGACTACTTTAACACCCTGCAAAATATGGGAGCTATCCAGAACTTTGAAACGGATGATGTAGTAGTGGAAAAGGGTACAGCTATTGACGCGGTGCTTGTTACGGTGGATATTCAGCCGGTGGACAGCGTTGAAAAAATTTATATTGCAGTTAATCTGTCATAGGGAGGAAAAACATGAGCGGAAATCACACTAAAATTGCAGACCTGGTAACAGGCAGCGAAGGCAGCGCATTTATCACGGTTGACGGCCAGAACCGGTACTTTTTTGAGCTTTCTAAAATCGAAGCGAATATCGAATTTACGGTTATAGCAAAAAAATTGCTTGGTCACCGCATGAAGCAGCATAAGGTAGCCGGAGCAGAGGGAAAAGGAAGCATTACAATGTACAATGTCAGCCCGGCAGCGCTGGCAGTTTACCAGCAGTACATTAAAAATGGAGACACACCTCAAATCAGCATTCAGACGACCAACGAGGACCCGGCTGCTACCATTGGAAAACGGACCGTGGTTATGCGCAACTGCATCCTTGCCAAAGTTCCGGTGGCTTATTTAGAGGACGGCAGCGAGGATTTAAACACTACGGATACAGACTTTACATTTGACGATCTGGACGATCTGGAAAGTTATGTATTGCCGGAGAACATGAGATAATCTGTTACATATACGCAACGTTTGCCAATCATGAGGTAACTGCTTAAGTATAAGTTAGATTAAATTAATCATAGATGCAGGGGCGGCTGTAAAAAGAGAGATAAATAGAGGTTTTGTATATGAGAATACAGTATACAAGGTCCGATATAGGCTTCCTTTTTTGCAGCAGCCCCTTATTGAAAAGGAGAATAATATGTCAACATTAAGCGCATTTTTAAACCCGGTAAAGGTGGAAAATAAAGAGGTTATTATATCGGAAAGATTCCGGGAAAAAGGAAAACCGGTACCATTTACGATTCGTCCTGTCACTCAGGAGGAAAATGAAGAGATTTTGAGAAAGTACAGGAAAAAGGATAAAAAGGGAGAGGAATCTTTCGACCAGATCGGCTACAGCCATGAGCTGGCAGCCACGGCTGTTGTATTCCCGGATCTCAATGATGCCGATCTTCAGAAAGCCTATGGAGTACTGGGCGGTACAAAATTGCTTAAGAAAATGCTTTTGATCGGCGAATTTGCCACACTGGCAGAAGAGGTCCGGAAGCTGTCGGGGCTTGAAGAAGATATTAACGACGATATCGAAGAAGCAAAAAACTGATAAAGCAGGGTGATGGTGAAATGAGTATGGCTCATTACGCCCTGCAGAAATTACATATTTTACCTGGCACTCTGCAGTCTATGAACAGGAAAGAAAAAGCGTTTGTATATGCCAGCATAGAGCTTCGCGTGGAAGAGGAAAAGAGGCAGGCAGCCAAGATGAAAGCATAGAAAGGAGGTGCGGAATGGCTACGTTAAAGGATATGTTTAAAGTATTTGATGATTACGGTGAAGTTGCAAAAAAGACCATGGATATGACCGATACATACACCAATACTACGGCAAGAATGAAAGCGATGAATAGTACAACGAAAGATCAGATTGAGCTGCAAAAAAAGTTGTTTGCTGCTTCAAACCGTTCCAGAAGTTCTTATGAAGATATGGTAAATGCCGTCGCTAAACTGAATCTTTCAGCTAAAAGCGGCTTTGGAAATGATGATGAGGCCATAGGCTTTACCGAGTTATTGCAAAAGTCTCTGAAACTATCAGGAATTGGAGAAAACCAGCAGAATTCAGCCTTTTCCAAGATCACCCAGGCAATGTCCTCCGGAAAGCTGCAGGGTGATGACTTTAGTTCAATTATGGAAAATGCTCCGATGGTGGCAGATGCAATTTCCATGTATTCGGGAAAGACTAAGGAAGAATTATCTGGCATGGCTTCGGAAGGCGGAATCGCAGCGGACACGGTTAAACGTGCCATGTTTATGGCCGCAAACGATATAAACAACAAATTTGCAGAAGCACCCATGACGTTTTCCAGTGTATGGGACAGGATAAAGAACGTGGGGGTTGAGGCATTTGGCGGGGTGTTTGACAAGATTAATGCAATATTAAATTCAGACATGGGACAATCCGCTATAAACAATTTGATCGGTGTTATTTACATGGCAGCAATTGGATTTAATATACTTTTTAATGCCATAGGTTGGGCTGTTAACAATTTAGATATTATTGGCCCTATTATAATGGCTATTGCAGGAGCTTGGTTAGTTTATAATGCCGTATCAGGAATTGCGTGGCTTACTACATTAAAAAGTGCCCGCACAACGGTGTCTAAAACCATTGCTGATTGGGCCGAATATGCAGCAATATTTGCTCTCATTTGGGCACAAGAGGGCTTTAATGCAGCCGTAGCAGCATGTCCAATAGCATGGATTGTAACTGCAATTGTAATATTAATAGCTGTATTTTATTTAGCGGTTGCCGCAGTTAATCGCTTTGCGGGTACAAGCTTGAGCGCTACTGGCTTAATTGGAGCGGCGTTTGGAGTTTTTGTAGCCAATCTTTATAATACTTTTGTTTTCCCATTTTGGAATGATCTTGCTATGTTGGGAAATTTTATTGGTAATGTGTTTAACAATCCGGTGGGAGCAGTTAAGGTGCTGTTTCTGGATATGGCAAACACTTGTATATCTTATATACTCAACATGGCAAAAGTCATTGAGAATGTCATTAACAAGATTCCTGGAGTTAAGATTGATATTACGTCCGGTCTGGATAGTTTGAAGTCCGGAATTGAGGAGAAAACAAAAGAAATCAAAGATGAGACTGGTTGGAAAGAGTATATAAAACAGCCGGAACTTATGGATATAAGTGGAGCGGCTGCAAGCGGATATAGTAAGGGGGCAGCTCTTGCTGATAAAGCGTCTAACCTCTTTTCCAGCTTTAGTCCAGGTTTGGGAGCAGGTTCGAATTTGGGTTTGGGAACAGATTCAAATTCCGGCTTAGGAGCAGGCTTGGATTTAGGTTTGGATGCAAGCTCGAATTTAGGATTGGGTACAGGCTCAGCTTTAGGTTCAAGCCCAGCCATGGACTTCAGCCAGTTTGCCACAGCCGGAAATCCTGCGTCAGTCAAAGGAACCGGCAGCAGCGATGCTGTGAAGGTGGAAAACGAAGAGGATACGGAATGGATGCGTAAGCTGGCTGAAAGGGATTACGTTGCCAGAATATCTCAAAATACCCTGGCTCCCAGCATAAAGGTAGAATTTACCGGACCAATCACAAAAGAAGCGGACGTTGACGGTATCGCCTCCCATCTTGGAAATATCCTCAAAGAGCAGATTGCAATTGCACCGGAAGGAGTGTACGCATAATGTCATACTCGATATATTTTAAATATGGAAGTAAAAAGTATAAACTCCCGGTCAATCCGGAAGAGATAAAGCGCACAAGGGAGCTTAATGTAGAAACATATCAAATACTCGGCACGGGACAGGTATCCGTGCCGTCTTATTATGGGCTTGAATCATATAGCTTTGAGGCTGAATTTCCAGGCCGGGAATATCACTATGTTGAGACCAGCGGGCGGTTCCGGGATGCTGACTACTACGAAAAAATGTTCCGCAAGGCACAAAAAAACATGATGCCCATCCGTTTCATCGCTTCCAATGGCATCACAGACGATATCAGTGTAAAAGTGTTGGTAAAAAGTGTGGAATCTGTGGAAAAGGCAGGGGAAGAGGGAGATAAGTACCTCACCTTAAACCTGATGGAGTACAGGGCTCCCGGTGAGCGGTATGTGGCGGTGCAAACTGCCACAGCGACGGTTAAGCAGGAAGAAACTGCAGCAGCACAGACAAGTCCCGCGGTGACGGAAAATAAAACATATACGGTCGTGAAAGGCGATAGTCTATGCGGCCTTGCAAGAAAATTTTACGGCAGCGAAGCGCAGTACACAAAAATTACCGCTGCCAATCCCGGCATTAAAAATCCCAACCTTATATATCCGGGACAAGTGCTCACAATACCCGCATAGGAGGTGAGGCATGGAATTATTAGTTGAAACACAGGAATGTGTATATGACATATCCAATTGTTGTAAGGACATTTCATGGTCGGAATCCTTAAATGAGGGGGCTGGCAGCCTTGAAGTATCTTATATCAGTGATGGATTTGTTGTACAGAATGGGGATAGTGTGCGCCTGACCTATAACGACCGGGCGGACGGCATTTTTTGGGGAAATATCTTTAAGGTTTCCGGTGACCAAAGCGGAGTAATTAAATTTACAGCTTATGACCAGTTACGGTATGCTAAGACAAAAGAAATGATTATCCTGGAAAAGGGTACGCTTAAAGACCTGGTGCAGAATATGTGTACCTTTTTATCCCTCAAGCCTGGAACAATGGAAGATCCGGGCTATATCCTGCCTGCCATTGCATCGTCGGATAAAACCTGGCTTGACGAAATAAACCAGGCGATATGGGATACGCAGCTAAGCGGCCCTGAAAGGGATAAGTACTGCCTGCGCGATGAGTATGGGTATGTTTGCCTTTGGAACATGCGGAATTTACAGCTTCCCCTGGTCCTGGGCAATGATAGCCTTTGCACCGGTTATAGCTGGGAGAAATCCATAGACGATGATTTTTATAATCAAGTCAAGATAGGCTGGCAAAACGAAGCTACCGGGCAGCTTGATGTGGGTATGGCGGCGGATCAGGAATCTGTAAATAAGTATGGACTGTTACAATATTTTGAGACCTCAGCCTCCGGGGTTGACAATGCTGCAAAGGCAAAGGAGCGGGCAGGTAAGATGCTGGAGCTCTACAACCATGAAAAAGAGACATTAAAGCTGGAGTGTCTGGGTGATTTAAGAGTAAGGGCCGGAAACAGTATATACGGAAGTATCGCTGACATCTCCCTCGATCGGAGGCTGATTGTCAAAACGGTTACGCATAACTTTTTGCCTGTATACACAATGTCAGTGGAGGTAATGGCGGATGAATGATAAAAACGGAGCAAACGGGCTGTTTAATACGATCAAAACAATTGTTGATAACTATCTTAATAACCGGAAGGTGGCAGCCATTATGATTGGAACCTTTAATGGGTCTGCAGTGGTGATAAATGAGCGCCTGCCGTTGCCTATGAGCATGATCAGGGGAAATATGGCAAGTCTGCTTGCGAACGGTGATAAAGTAATGCTGCTTCGCAACGATGGAGGGCATGAATATTACATATTGGAAATAATCGGCAGGCCTTATGAGACCGTGACAAGGGGGTAATGATGGTGAAGCTGACAAAAGATTTAAAGCTTGAAGATCCGACGTTTGTGAGCAGGACATATAAACTGTCTGATAATAAGATAGAGGGTCTTGTGGACGATGTGGAGGCCCTTAAACAGGCCATATATAAAGCTTTGTCCACGGAACAATATGAGTACCCTATATATAGCTTTGATTACGGAATCGCATGGAAAGAGCTGATTGGAGAAGAACGGGCTTATGTCAGAGCGGAAATGAAACGCATGATACAGGAAGCGCTTCTGCAGGACAGCCGGATCCGGAGGTTGACGGCTTTGACTTTACATTTCCCGTGACAAGTGCCTGTGCACTTTTCATGTATCCAGGATCATGGTAAATTGAAATAGAAACGGAGGCACAGGTATGAGCCAAACCTATAAAGAAATATTACAGGGCATGCTTATATATTGGCAATGTAGATAAGCGGGAGGAGCATTATTTATGATTCCCTTGCCCGTGCGCCTACTTCCTAATGCAGCAGCAATTTCAACTTGAAAATTACACGGACCTGGTCTTTGCCGATACGGCGGTAGGAGAGTACCTGGATATGGCGGTGGCGGACCATGGCATGACCAGAAAAGCGGCAACTGCCGCAGTCAGGCAGGTAATGACAACCGGAGAAGTTGCGGCCGGAACCAAGTGGGGCATTCATGAGCTGACTTTTGAGGTAACGGAGCTTATATCGGGGAACTTATACAAGGCGGAGTGTACAACCGCCGGGACCGTGGGCAACCGGTATTCCGGTACTTTGAGTCCAATATCTAACGTAACAGGAGTTACAGCGACTCTGGGCGATGTAATTATTGCCGGAACGGATGAGGAAACAGACGATGCATTAAGGGCCCGCCTTTATGAGAAAGTACGGATGCCCGCTACATCGGGAAATGCTTATCAATATAAGCAATGGGCCCTGGAGGTATCCGGAGTGGGAGATGCAAAGGTGTTTCCCCTTGATAACGGCGCTGGATCGGTGACCGTATTGGTGGTGGATAACGACAAGGCAATAAACGCCGCATTGCCTGATACTGTAGCGGCCTATATAGAAACGGTACGGCCAATTGGTGCAACGGTCACGGTAGCCAGTCCAACGGCGAAACCGGTCAATGTGTCCGCATCTGTTATTCTTGACGGAAGCAAGACATTGGAAGAGGTGAAAACGGATTTTGAAGCGGCGTTTGAAACATTTTTGACGGATATGGCATTTACTTCATACAGTGTCAGCTATGCAAAATTAGGAGGCCTACTGTTAGATATTCCCGGTGTAGAGGATTATAACGGATTGATGGTGAATTCCGGGAGCGGAAACATTACGGTTGGAAGCAAGGAGATTTCTGTAAAGGGCACAATTATTCTGACGGAGGCGGGATGATATGAATTTAATGACTTTACTGCCGGATTATTATGGTGAAAATGAAACCATGATCCGTTTGCAGTCTATTTTGTCTGCAGAAACTGAAAAGCTTGATACTGGTCTTAGCCAGACTATATTGGAATGCTTTGTCAATACCGCCGGCGCTATGTTATCGCGGTATGAAAAGCTCTATGGACTGGAAGTGGATGTCTCAAAATCTGACGCTTTCCGGAGAGAAAGGATTAAGGCAAAGATTGCAGGGGCAGGTACTACCACAAAGCAGATGATAATCAATACCGCAAAAAGCTACTCCAATGGTGAAGTAGAGGTTTTTGAGGACAATGCAAATAACAGGTTTACGATTAAGTTTGTCGGCATATTAGGAATTCCAGGAAATCTTGCAGATCTGAAACTTACAATCGAGGAAATCAAACCTGCGCATCTCGCAGTAACATATGAGTATGTATATAACACGTGGACAAATTTAAGTGTATTGACCTGGAAACAGGCGATCGCTTATAAATGGGAACAGATAAGGACGGTGGCTATATAAATGCAGACGACATCTAATTTAGGGCTTAAAAAGCCGGACCAGAATGAGTATGTAAACGTTGAGGATTTAAATTATAATGCTGATGAAATAGATAAACTAGGGGCACCGGAATTTGATGATTCAGGGGCAGTATCAGGAATTACGAGTTTTCCTGCTTACCTTACCACATTAATGAGTGGAACTAACTTTTTTACATTCTTTCGGAATCTAAAAGCTGGACTAAAGTTTGTACTTCATACTGGTCAACTGGTAAACAATGGTCAGACCACAGAGCCGGGGTTTGCCCTGGATGCCCGGTACGGAAAGACTTTAGCTGATGCAATCACTCAATTAAATGCGAATTTTAGCTATTATAGCCACATCAGGTATGGCATAAAATTTTTTGCTGACTCCGGCGGCAAAGATTGGGTAAGGATACCACTTGCTGACCTTGGCTTTCCAAATGATACATTAACGAATTATCCCTGCGTGATAGCACTTCCGCAGATCAACATCGCCGACACTCAAAATACCAATAGAGATATCCAAATATTATGCTCAAAGCCAAACGGGGACCGCAAGTCCATAGAGTTGCTACTTAACAGATCATTTACAGGCGGTGCGTTATTCTCTGTCTGGTATACAGCTTAAATAATCATCTAGACATGACTATGTGGCAGTAAAGTATTTCCAGTTTGTCCATACTGTGGAATTATATCTATGCCTAATCGCCAACTTATCATTGGCATAACTCATAGCTAGCTGAACGCTATACATGCTCCCTCCAGCAAACTGGAATACAAGGCATGCGTTAACTCCAAGCCCATCTGGGAGGCCCACAGGATTAACCGTTGTCCTGAATATAGTCATATTTGGCGGATTATTTATATCGGACACTTCTTCCATCCAACTCACCTTATTCGCATTTAATTTAGTCAACCTTATAAAAATCAAGAATCCAGAGCCCAAAAGCTCTATTTACATATACAAAAATCATTTTTAACAAAGAAAGGAGTTTATATTGTGGACAAAATTATTTTAAAAGACGGAACTATCATAGAGATTGAGGAGAGCAGCAATAGCGACAGCTTTCGAAAGCAGTTTTCGGATCCGCAGGAGTACCTTACCGCTCTTGCGCAGCTCACTCAGGATAACTTAAGCGCTTATAAGGTACTTAACAGTGCAGGCTTTGTTTGCGCCAACCTAGAAAAAAAGGAATGCCTGAAACAAACGATCACTGTCATTTGGGATAATGGTGGGGCTTTGGCTGGGCTGGATGTAACATTTAACATTACCGATGTGAATTTGGTTGCTAAGGACATAAAAGATTTGCAGGAAGTTCAGGGTGGAGCAATTGCAGACCTGGTTACGATAGCGGGAGGTGCAGAATAAGGATGGCTTTTTATTTAATGCAAATAATTGCCGGAAAAAAGATACTTGACGATGTACCGCCCAGATGGCATGCTGAAGCGATGGGAAATTTAAATGAATAGTGAGGTGGAAAATGTGACGGATGAAGAAATTGCGGTAAAGTTTAACTCACTGGAGCATGAAACCAAGTCAGCGAAGCACCGCTTAGACGATCTTGAGATACAGAATAAGGCAATTCAAGACCTTGCTCTATCCGTCCGGGAACTTACCTTAAACATGGGAAATATGATGGAAGAGCAGCGGCGTCAGGGATGCGATATTGAAAAGCTGAAATCCGAGCCGGCAGAAAACTGGGAAAATATGAAACGCACAATTATCAATACGATTGTCGGAGCCGGAGCCGGGGCACTTGCCACCGGCATTTTTTATATCATAGCACAAAATATAAGGTAGGAGGATAAAGTTGTGAACATAAATTATTTGTTAAAATGGGGCAAAGCTGCGGGTGTCAGAGCGGTAAAAACCATGGCCCAGACAGCAATTGCGACCATCGGCACTACGGCAGCAATGTCAGAGGTAAACTGGGGTGTAGTGGGATCTACAGCCGCACTGGCAGGAATCCTCTCCTTACTTACGTCAGTGGCTGGATTGCCGGAGTTAAAACTACCTGATAACCAGTAAGCCGTTGCGACCGTCGCAACAGATGTAATATCATAACTTTCAGGCTTGGGACATTCCCAGGCCTCTTTGATTGGAGGATTTGATTATAAGAGACATCACATTATGCCATCCTCGTTTACAGGTATTGGCAGCTAAACTAATAGAGGAATGCAGTAAGCAGGGATTAAAAATTGCTATCGGAGAGACTTACCGGACTGTTGCAGAACAGG